>JBAYKV010000357.1:0-2505 GCA_041664405.1 Syntrophales bacterium | reverse complement strand
TTTCGCTCCTCTTTGGTAAGTGTTACTCGATATCTCGGCGACATGGTGACCTCCTGCATTGAGTTGTCGCCAGTATATCATACTTTGTCTAAATACGAAAGATATTATGTTACGTGGTACTAGGGGATACCTACGAAATATGGGACGTAGCCACTGACAAGGATCGATGGTGGGTAATAACGAATCTCACAAATTTATATTCACAGAAGCACTTCCCTAGCCTCGATTACACGCTGTCATTCCATATTGGACTAATGATGCGATTAAGGAGCCGATCTGATCGCGTTGATGCCAGTGATCCGAGTCCTTTTGATGAAGTGTTTAGACGTGCGGAGCAGGCCGAAGATAAGCACGACAGCGCTGTGGAGGCAGAAGATTATCAGGCAGTAGGTATGCTTCTCAGAGAGAGCCTAATATCATTAATCAGTGCGTTGCGACGGCGCACAGAGTTACCCGAAGAAGCTGAACGACCTCAAGATTCAAATTTCAACGGTTGGACTGACGTCTTGATGAATCAGCTCTGTGGAGGCAGCAGTAACAAGGAGCTACGCCAACACCTGAAGAACACTGCTAAAGAGACATGGCAGCTTGTCAATTGGCTGACTCACGCCAGAAATGCAAACAAAACTGCCTCGTCAATTGCTATCCATGCCTGCCAAACAGTAATTGGTCACTTCATCCAAATCCTTGAAAAGATCCGAAAAGATAAGACTAATCAATGCCCCGTATGCAGATCGCGGAATTTGAGAACGCATTTCGACATTGCCATACCGTCTGATGGTGATTACTACACGAGTTGTGGCGTTTGCGATTGGACAAATCATCCCGGACACATTAGGAGTAGCCAGCCGTGAAATGCCCAACCATTCAATCCAGCGGCCCATGGCTCATCTCGCCCCTATAGAGCCATGATTATGGAGCAGAATTTAAACAAAGTAGCGAACCTGTACGATACGTTAGCAAAAGAGTATGCAGAAGCATTCTCCGGTGAACACGAAAAGAAACCGAAAGACCGGGAAATTCTCCACAGATTTGCGCAAGAGATTGGGGGCAGAAGGCCGGTCTGGGATTTCGGCTGTGGTCCCGGTCAAACTGCAAAATATCTGAAAAACCTTGGTATTGAAATCTCAGGGCTGGATCTGTCCGAAGAGATACTGGCACAGGCGAGAACGATTCACCCGGAGACACACTTTCGAAAAGGGAATATTCTTGAGCTCGAATTTGAAAACGACTCCATAGCCGGTATTGTAGCCTTCTACGTTGCTGTTCACTTTACGGAAGAACAAGTAGGGGTGGCATTCCGGGAAGTGTTTCGTGTATTACAGCCGGGGGGAATATTCCTTTTAACATACCACATCGGTGAGCAGACAATCCACATAGACGAGTTTCTCGGTAAGAAAGTCGATATAGACTTCATGTTTTTCGCTTCCGCTTTCATTTTTCGTTGCCTAAAGGACAGTGGATTTGAAGATATAGAAGTAATCGAGAGAGAACCATATCCCGGGGTGGAGTACGAAAGCCGGAGGGCTTATGTGTTTGCGATCAAGCCGGATGTGATCACCTGAAGGCCTGCGATCCTCTATGGAAGAGGCATAACTCGGGAGACATTAAAAGATATTGACAATGTGTAGCCAGAAGGATACGATGCCTCATGATCGAAGTACGAAAAACCGAGACATTCGCTCAGTGGCTTGACGGACTGCGTGACCTCCGGGCAAGGGCACGAGTTCAGGCCAGAATAGAGCGCTTGGCCGCCGGAAATGCCGGAGATGTGAAAGCTGTTGGAGAGGGCGTCTCTGAATTGCGAATCGATTACGGTCCGGGATACAGAGTGTATTTCACGAAACGTGGGCGTATGGTGGTTATTCTGTTGGCAGGGGGCGATAAACGCACCCAGGCTAATGATATAATAATTGCTCAGCGCCTCGCAGATAATTTGTAGGAGATTCATCGATGAGAAAAACTATCACCACGCGATACGATGTTACCGAACATCTCCGTACACCGGAGGAGATGGCTGCCTATCTGGAAGCATGCCTTGAGGAGGCAGAAGGAGATGCTGCATTTATTGCCAAAGCTCTGGGCGATATTGCTCGTGCGAAGGGAATGACCCAAGTGGCACGTGATGCCGGCCTGTCAAGGGAAAGTCTTTATAAAGCTCTCTCCGGTGATCGTAGTCCTGGCTTTGATACTATCCTCAAAGTAATCGGTGCACTGGGTATCCAACTACATGCCGTAGCTGCGCAAAACTCCATGTCCCAACCGGTTACTCTACCGGACCCGCAAAATTCGGCCGGCCGCTGATTATCGCCCCGTTTGTGCCACCGCGGCGGCTTTTGTGGTTAAAATTTCATCCTCATTACGGGCCTAAAAAAGTGAATCGAGGGAGCGGACCTTCGTGTCTTTCGGCACGTAAACCTGATGATTCATGCCCCGCACCGCCGCCTCGGCCTTGGCCAGATCGGGATCGTTCAGGGCGCGGCTGACTTCACCGGGGGGGACTTC
>JBAYKV010000356.1:0-2528 GCA_041664405.1 Syntrophales bacterium | reverse complement strand
TCCACCACTTGACCTACCTCGACTACGTCTTTGGGGTGATTTATGCGCTTTCCCGCCCCCAGGTTAGAGATGTGGATCAAGCCGTCTATCCCCGGCGCCAGATTGACGAAGGCCCCAAAGGTGGTAAGCCTGACAACAGGCCCCTTTACCCTGCCGCCTGGCCGGTACGCCGCAACCACGCTCTCCCAGGGATCGGATTGCAGGGCCTTAAGGCTCAGGGTCAGGCGACCCTTCTCCCAGTCAAGACCGATAACCCTTACCTTTACCTCCTGACCGGGAGAGAGGATATTTTCTGCTTTCTCCGTCCGTTCCCAGGCCATCTCGCTTATAGGTATCAAACCATCCACTCCTCCGATATCTACGAAGGCGCCGAAATTTGCCAGGGAACGAACCGTGCCGATCAGATCCGCCCCCACGACAAGGGTCTCCCTGATGCGGTCGGCCTGGGCCCGCCTTTCTTCTTCGAAGAGGACCCGGCGCGACAGGACTACGTTCTGGCTCTCTTCTTCAAATTCAACCACTTTGAAAGGGAATGTCTGGCCGACGTAAGTCTCGCTGTCCTTATCTCGCTGCAAATCAATTTGAGAGAATGGGCAAAAGCATCTGACGCCGCCAACCATAACCTCAAATCCGCCTTTCACGACAGCTTTGACCTTTCCCGAAACGGGCAGGTTCGCCTGATGAGCATCGCGTATCTCGGCCATATCCAGGGTCGAATACCCGTGCCTGAGGGTTGTGAGCCTCTTTGCCCCGTCGCGGACATGGAGGAAGTAGGCCTCTACCACATCGCCTTCCTGAACCGCGCAGGTCCCATCGGCGCCCTTGAACTCGGCCAGATCGATGACGCCTTCGCTCTTCTCGTCCAGGTCGACGTACACCATGTCTTTGGAAATACTTATTACAGTTGCCTTTATTTTCTGGCCGGGCTTCAGCCTTACGGGCATCTTGTTATCTTTTTCAAACATCGCCCCAAAATCCTCCTCAGGTAAAGAGGCCTCACCTCCGACCGTCGCCGTCGTTCCCGTTCCCGCTTTTTCTTCCGTCATGTTGCTGCTCCTTATTGATTTCACGGGGATAAATCGTCTGATTTCCCCCGCAAGTAAAATTTGTTATTATTGCTACTGCCCGGTTTTGATCGACAAGACCTCCTCAGAAAACTCGGAGGGCAAATCCTTCCTGCCGCCTGACTTTTCCTGAACCTTCACGCCTCTGGTCAGGCGGGACACATCCGTCGACTTTGTCATCACACGATATACATTGCCCCGGGCCGTAAGGTTAATATCCCCTAATGGCGCCGTGCTCGTGTATATTGAAATACTTTCCTGGCCGAAGGGAGGAGAGACCTCCAGATCAAAGCGGTCGTTTCCCGTGGGGATCTCGTATATGACGCCGCCGTTGAAATAAGCTTCGCTCCGATAAGGATTAGGCAGGATCTGAAGGAGATTGCCCGCCGTATCCCTGTATATAATGCGGGCATGGAAGGGTTTGTTGCCCTTGAGATAAATTTTTATCTTTTCTCCCTGCCTGTAGTCCTGCTTGTCCGTCCATAATTTCACCTTCAGCGGCGCCGCCGGGTCGTCGGCAAAGTCCTTTGCCTGGGCGGCCTTGTTCATGGATTTTTCATCGGGGACTACCTCTGCCTTGATCTTTGTCCGATAGCATTCACCGGTGACGGCATCCTTGTACCAGGATTTTTCCAGCTCTTGAATGACCTTCACCGCGGCATTGGAATAAGCAGCGATAAGATCCTTTTCAACAGCGAAATCCTTAACCTGCGTTTCGCTTCTTAGATAGGTCACGGCCCTCTCCGCCGCGTTCCGCTTGGCGTCGGCCATCGCCGCCTGTTCCGTCTGCTTTCTCGATTTGTCGTCACCCATGCAGGCATTGCCTTCAACGTCCACAATGGTGGATTGGGCGGCGAAAAGGGGAGAGGAAAGGCAGATAAAAAGCAATAAGGCAAGGAAAGCATTCTTCATCTTGAGGGCCCCCATCTTCTTGACTGTCGGTTGGTGTTTTGCATATTTGTGATAATTCGTCAATCCGTACGGCAATTTTAGTTGAATATTTAACCTTTTGCCTCTTCCCAGAGACGGTCCATCGTGGCAAGGGTAGCCTCTTCCAGGCTGACGCCTTCTTCCTGCAACCGTTTTTCGATATATTGGAACCTTTTCAGGAATTTGCCGGTTGTCCGGCGCAGTGCTTCTTCGGCCCGAACACCGGCAAATCGGGAAAGGTTGACCACGGAAAAGAGGAGATCCCCGATCTCTTCCTCCATGCCGTCCTGATTTTTCAGCCCTATGGCTTCCTTGAGTTCCTGAAGTTCTTCTTCAATCTTCCCGACAACCTGTTCAGTTTTTTCCCAGTCAAATCCAACCGTTGCGGCCCGCTCGGTTATTTCCTGGGCCCTCGACAGGGCCGGCAGGGAACGGGATATACCATCAAATAGCGGACTTGCATGCTTTTCCTTATGCTCCTGGGTCGCCTTGATTCTCTCCCAGTTGTCCTTCACCTCGGAAACATCCCGGACC
>JBAYKV010000355.1:0-2530 GCA_041664405.1 Syntrophales bacterium | reverse complement strand
GGTGGATGACCTGTTTCAGGAATGCCATGTCTTTGACTATCTCTGGAATGAAAAGCGATACACAGGAGGAATGATCCATGGCGCTTAAAACGGAATGGAAGGTGGGATTTTTCATTATCCTGGTAGTACTGCTTATCATTGCCGGCCTCGGGTATATGGCCTATAAAAAAGGCTTTTTCCAGCCTGAGAATACCTATACCCTTTCCTCCCGGACGGGAGACGGTTTAGCCGTGGGGATGCCGTTGTATTTTTCCGGGTTCAAGATCGGCAAGATCACGGAGCTGGAACTCAGCGACAAGGGGATGGTTATGATCAAGATCACGGTGCCCACCCAGCACGCCAAGTGGATCCGCTCCGACAGTAAATTCGTCCTCGAAAAGCCCCTCATCGGTTCTCCGAAGTTCACGGTGACAACCTTAAACTTGAACAGCCCTCTTTTGTCCTCCAATTCCATTGCCACTCTGAAAGAAGTAAATGATATCAATGATGTAATCCAAATGGTTCAGCCTATCCTGGACCAAGTATCCATGATTACGGACAATATCGAACGGCTGACCGGCTCCCTCGCTGACCCGGAAGGGGACATGAGCAAGATTCTCAAACATTCCGAAAAATTAACAGGATCTTTGTCCTCCAAGAAATCTGTCCTGGAGATGGCCCTGGGAGATGAAAAAAGCGTCCAGAACATTCATGCATCCCTTCAGAATGCCAGAAATATTACCGATCAGGTGGGGAAGCTTTTGAAAAAAACGGATGAGGAACTCTATGGGAAGGACGGAATCATTCCCCTGGTCATCAAGATCCTCAGGGAACTGGTGACCAATCTCGACAAGATCGGCAAAACCCTTGACAACGTTACAAAAATCAGTTCGAATACAGCGGAAGCAACGCAGGATTTAAAGCTCTTCAGAAGCGAGGTTGACTCAACCGTGAATTCCCTCAACCGATTGATTAATGAGCTGAATCAGAAAATACCGTTTAAATCGGAACAAAAGATTAAACTGCCGTAGAGAGGCATTCTATTGCCATTGACTGTTTACAGGTAATCCTTACGAAGCCGTCTAGTATGGCCAAGTTTCCGACTTTTCACGAGGGCGTCAATTATGAAAGGTAATAAAATCACGCTCAGGAGTATACTTCCGGTCATGATGCTCATGGTCTTCATCATGAGTTGTGGCGGCTCTCAGCCCATACCGGACTGGACGTATGCCAGTTTCAACCAGATGGAGGATTTCAAGAAGGCATATCTGGAAGGAAAGGCGGGGGTTGCCGATCTGCATTTTCAGCGCGCCGTCGAAGAGATCAAGAAAAGCGGTGATCTCAACCTTTTAGCGAAAGCCTATCTGACCCGGTATGCAGTGCAGGTTGCCCTTTTGGAATCTTTTCGGGATGACGCCTTTCTGAAAATACAGAGTGCGGAACCGGATCCCGCAAACGCCGGGTTTTACGCCTTTCTGAAGGGAAACTTCTCACAGGCTGATCGCAACCTGCTGCCTCCTCAATATGCTCCGACCGTCGCCGATATCCTTGCCGCCAGGAGGGACAGTGTTGCGGCGGATGCGCTGAAGATCGAAGATCCTCTTTCCCGGCTGGTCATGACGGGACTCCTGGTGCGGGAGGGTTATGAAAACGCGGAGCTCCTTAATGGGGCGGTGGAAACCGCTTCCCGGCAGGGGTGGAAAAAGGTCCTCCTGGTCTATTTAAACCGCTTGCAGGCTTATTATGAACAACGGCAGGAAGGTGAAAAAGCTTATAAAATCGAGCAAAAAATCCTGTTAATCCAATAGGACGCCCGCTCAATCTCCGGCACTCCGTAAAGTCTGAAAAAATGTTTGTTTAAACGATAAAGATATTTTTATAAGTACCTGGGGCAGATCAGGCCGTACTGGTGACGCGGCTATGTCGCGTCCAGCTGGTAGGAGTCCAGGTAGGGTCGGCAAGGGGAGGGGATTCTCCCGCTGCCAAGCCGCATTTTCGGGAAAAGTAACGGTGAAAGGCGAGATTATTCGTTAATTCCGGATGAAAGACCGTCACGAGAATGCCCGCCGTTTCGGCGGCGGCAATGTAATCGTCTATCTTAAGAAGGATCCCCACGCCCGTCCCCACGCTTATTATTTTTGGCGCCCGGATGAAGGTCAGGGGAACAGGCTCACTGGACACACCGGGAATGGAGGCCTTAGTGGTAAAGCTGTCGAGCTGGCTCCCGAAGCTGTTGCGCTCGATTTCCATGTCGATCAGCCCCAGATACGGCTTTTCACCCACAATCCGCGTGGCCAGGAGGATGGCCCCGGCGCAGGTTCCCCAGATCTTCACGCCCCGTTCACAGGCCTCCACAATGGCCGCATCGATCCCGAAGATCCTCAGGAGACGAGCCAGGCAGGTACTCTCGCCTCCGGGAATGATCAAACCCTTGAGATCATGAAGGTGTGCGGGTTCCTTTACCCGTCGTGCGGCTACCCCGAGACGTTCCAGATGATCGAGATGCTCGACGACATCTCCCTGTAGATCGAGAACCCCGATCATGATTGCG
>JBAYKV010000354.1:0-2583 GCA_041664405.1 Syntrophales bacterium | reverse complement strand
TGTCTTTTTGAAGGGGCTTTTTCCCAGGCGCTGCCCGCCGGTCTGACAACTATGAGCCTCACTCCGGAAATCATTCGCCCATATCTTCCCTCCGTGGCCGGGGCCTTTCAATTCGCTTTCCTCGTCGGCGCTTTTTTCAGCCTCCTGGCCTTTTTCCTTTCCTTTTACTCCGGGCGTCATGCCTCGGCAGCCCGCGGCAATCAATGATGTTCTTTTCCCCCACAATTATGATATGGATGGTGTTAGTGTTGACGGTGCCATGACAATGTGAGACAGGATGCCAAGAAAGGATTTCTTATGAATATTTCAGAATGGTTGGACAAAAAGGAGGCAGAAAACCTCGATGTATCTCAAATTTTATTGCCTGATGAACTGTCTTATGACGAAGTTCCCGATGAGACCATTTTTTTCGAGGAGATTAATTTTGACGGAATTCTCTCCACAGCCGATCATCCGTTTTCTACTGTAGAACGCTTTGGACATTGGTATTATTGCCGGGGTCGCGACAAGGGAACCGGCACTCACTCGTCAGGCATGGAGTGGAGGTTGTTTACAAAGGATAAGGATCTCGCTCTCAGAACAGCTAAATCACATATAGAATAACCTGTTGAAGAAAACTATGACCACCGCGTGCAAAGATCGTCCTTCGATCTTTGCACGTCTTTCATGTGGTTGTTTCTAAAGGGGCATATATGCCTAGTTACGATTACGATCTCGGAATCATTGGGGGTGGCGCCGCTGGTCTCACGGCCGCGGCCGGAGCCGCCCAGTTCGGTGCAAAAACCCTCCTGATTGAGAAAACGGCTCGACTGGGCGGTGACTGTCTTCATTTCGGATGCGTACCTTCAAAAACCCTGATCCGTACGGCAGGCGTATGGGCACTGGCAAGGCGTTCAGCGGAATTCGGCCTGCCGGTATTGTCATTGCCCCCGGTGGACCTGGGCGCCGTCATGGCACGGGTGCAGGCCGTTATCGACACTATTCAGCACCATGACTCTCCCGAACGGTTCTGCGGACTGGGGGCGGGGGTGCAATTCGGAAGCCCCTCCTTTGCCGACGAACATGTTGTCGTTCTTGATGGTAAACGGATTTCAGCAAAAAGCTGGATCATCGCCACGGGTTCAAGACCGGTCGTCCCCCCCATCGATGGCCTTGCAACTATCCCTTATTGGACCAATGAAACGATTTTCTCACAGAGGACCCTGCCCGGTCGTCTGATTGTTCTCGGTGGCGGGCCAATCGGCCTGGAAATTGCCCAGTCCTTTGCCCGTCTCGGCTCCAAAGTGATTATTGTTGAATTTATGGAACAGATCCTGGGACCGGAAGATGCCGACATGGCAGAAATACTGAAGTCCCGCCTCGAAGCGGAGGGTGTCATAATCCATACGGGAACCAAGGCTCTCAAGGTGGAATCGAAAGGCACCGCAATCCTGTTGACGGTAGCCTCTGTAACCAACGAAGGTCAAGCTACGATTATCGAAGGCGATGCCCTGTTTTTGTCCACCGGCAGACAACCCAATATTGGCGATCTTGAGCTTGTCAAGGCCGGTGTAAACTTTACACCGCGCGGCATCCCGACGGATGCCAGAATGAAAACCAATATCTCCCATATCTACGCCTGCGGTGATGTGAACGGTCAGTTGCCCTTTACCCATGTAGCAGGATATGAAGCCGGCATTGCCCTGACGAATGCGGTCCTCCATCTTCCCAGAAAGGCTGATTACACAAAAATTGGCTGGTGTACCTATACGGACCCGGAAGTGGCAAGTATCGGTTACAACGAAAAGCGCGCCCGGAAGGAAGGATTGGAGTACCGAATTATTGAGGAATCCTTTGGGGATAACGACCGCGCCCTGACCGAAGGGGAGTCCCTTGGCAAGATCAAGATGCTTCTCGATGGCAAAGACAAAATCCTGGGCTGTCAGATAATCGGCGCTCACGCCGGGGAGCTGATCCACGAATGGATCATTGCGGTAAATGGCGGCTTGAAGCTTTCCACCATGGCCGGGACCGTGCACGTTTATCCGACCTTCTCTGAAATATCCAAACGAGTTGCGGGCCGGGTCTTTGCCGATAAGCTGTTCGGTGACCGGACGAAAAAATTTCTCAAGTTTCTGTTCAACCTGAAAGGAAGGGCCTGTACATTGCCGTATGATCAGAAATGATGCATGAAACAACCATCCGCGTTGTGTGCTTCTTGGTCGTCTTCATCGTCATCGCTATTATGGAAGGCGTTGCCCCCCGACGCGCGCTAATCGTGAAAAAGTCATTACGCTGGTTCGGAAATCTTTCTGTTCAACTCGTGAATGGGATTTTGCCTCGCCTGCTTTTCCCCATCCTCCCCGTTGGCATGGCCGCACTATGTACTAAGAATGGATGGGGCCTGTTGAATGTTGTTTCCCTGCCGATGGCGGCAGCAACTCTCTCAAGCCTGCTGGTCCTCGACCTGGTCATCTACGTCCAGCACGCCCTGTTTCATCGGATCCATTTTTTCTGGCGTATCCACCGGATGCACCACACGGATATGGACCTCGATCTAACCTCGGCACTCCGTTTTCACCCTCTGGAAATAATAATCTCCCT
>JBAYKV010000353.1:0-2586 GCA_041664405.1 Syntrophales bacterium | reverse complement strand
CTGCTCACTACCCAGCAAGTAGTCTCGATTGACGGTATTCGCATTGTAGACGAATTCGGGAAAATTATATCGTATAACCGGCGTTTCATGGAGATGTGGGAGATACCGACCCAAATAATCGAAACCGGCTCGGATGAACAAGTGTTGCAACTGGCAATCAGCAAGACCACAGAACCTGAAAAATTTCTCCAGCGGATTCATTACCTTTACAGTCATAACGAGGAAAAAAGCAGGGAGGAGATCACCCTTCTTGATGGCAGAACGTTTGACCGTTATTCATCGCCGTTGTCCGGGCACGACGGAAAGTACTATGGGCGGATATGGTACTACAGGGACATGACCGAAAGAAAACAGCTTGAAGAAAAGCTGAAGGAATACGCGGAAAACCTGGAGGGGAAAGTCAGGGACAGGACAAGGCAACTAGAGGATGCGAATATCGAGCTCCAAATTTTAAACGATGAGCTTGTTCTGCGACGGCAGGAAGCAGATGAGGCTAAAAATCAGGCTGACACGGCAACGCGGGCTAAGTCGGATTTTCTCGCCAACATGAGCCACGAGTTGAGAACCCCACTCAACTCGATAATCGGTTTTTCACAGGTCCTGAAAAAGGCGAAGTTCGGAGCGTTGACCGAAAAACAGGATGAATTCCTAGGATATGTCATCGATTCGGGGAAACACTTGTTGGATCTGATCAATGACATCCTTGATCTCTCCAAGGTGGAGGCGGGTAAGGTTGAGCTTGAAGTGAGCGTCTTCAATGTGCAGGGGACCTTAAATGCCTCACTCGGCATGCTCAAGGAAAAGGCGATGAAACACCGAATAACCCTGAAGTTTGATATGACGCCTGATACGGATATTGCAATAGAGGCCGACGAGAGGCGTTTAAAACAGATCCTATTTAATTTACTCAGCAATGCGGTGAAATTTACGCCCGATGGCGGGGTTGTGTGTTTGCGGGCACAAAAGAGCGGCGAGGAGAGCATGGAAATTTCGGTTGAGGACACTGGTATCGGCATGAAGGAAGAAGATATGCCGAAGCTGTTTAAAGAGTTTTCACAGATCGAATCTTCGCTCAATAAAAATTATGAGGGCACGGGGCTCGGCCTGGCGTTGTCAAAAAAACTTGTTGAACTGCACGGCGGAAGGATATGGGCTGAGAGCGATTACGGTAAGGGTAGTAGGTTTGCTTTTGTGATTCCGCTCCGACAAGGTGGCAGGCATGATGCATAAGATACTTGTTGTTGAGGACAATGAAAGGAACCGCATATTACTCAGAGAGGTTTTGACCTCTGAAGGTTATGAGGTGATTGAGGCTCGCAATGGTGACGAAGCGCTCAAGTCTGCAAAGGAGCACAATCCAGCCTTGATACTCATGGACATACAGATGCCGGTCATGGACGGTCTTTCCTGTCTGAAACTGATCCGGGAAGACGTGGATATAGGACATATAAAGATTGTCGCCCTCACCTCGTTTGCCATGAAGGGCGACAGGGAAAAGTTTATGGCGGCGGGATTCGACGGCTACATGACCAAGCCGATAGACATCGACCAGCTCATGGAATCGGTAAATGGGTTTATCGGCACAAGAGAGGGATAAGCTATGCAACAAATCAGGCCCAGAATATTGTGCGTTGATGATGAGGTGCAGAATCTAGCACTGCTGAGTGCGGTGCTTATGCCTGAAGGATACGAGGTGATAGAGGCCAATAACGGCGAAGAGGCGCTTAAAAAAATCAGGACGGAGCAAATAGATATTGTTTTGCTCGATGTCATGATGCCGGGAATGGATGGTTTTGAAGTCTGTAAGGAAATTAAAGGGGATAAAAAATATAGGAATATCCCGGTAGTAATGATCACGGCGCTTGCGGCTAAAGCTGACAGGATTAAAAGCATTGAGGCTGGGGCTGAAGAATTTCTTGCCAAGCCTTTCGACCAGACGGAGGTGCTTGCCAGAATAAATATGCTCCTCAAGGTAAAGGATCTCAACGATAAGCTTAATTCTGCCTACGATAATATTACCAGTCTTACCAACTTCGGCGAGAATAGTATCGAAACCTTTAATCCCCGAGAGTTCGACTTCATGAGGCAGATAGACGGCATTGTCGGCCAGATTCTGAAACAAACGAGCAATGTATCCGAGAAGCCTAAAACAGTGCTCGTTCGAATTCTTAACCACAAGAATCATTACAACTGGTTTCGCTACGAACTTTTGTTCGACACGCTTGAAAGACTTCCTTTCCAGATAGACCTTGACATAACACTCCCGGAAACGGTGAATTCTCGGCTACGCTTTTACAGTGAAGCGGAGATGTGTGGTCCCATATTCAAATCCTTTACCGAGAAACTTAAGGGTTATTTAATCTTGGTAAAGAACATGGTGTGCTATGTCAGCAACAATTTGAGCGTTTTCGCCCTGAATTACGGTAGGGAAGTATCGGATTATGACGCAGCGGTGCTGAACAGCGTTGTCATGCAGACCCTGTTTTTGAGATCTTTGGCTCTACAGATAAATGCGACGGAGAACGCCTTCGAATACACGGTAAAGGCCCTTGCCAGGGCATCCGAGGTGAACGATGAAGATACCGG
>JBAYKV010000352.1:0-2590 GCA_041664405.1 Syntrophales bacterium | reverse complement strand
GATGGTCGTAGCGAAACTGGGTCTTGCCAAGGCAATTGCCGTGGGCCTGGTGCCGACCATTCCCGGAGGCATCGTGAAGATTGTCGCGGCGGCACTGATCTGTCTTAAAGTCCGGGATCACATGAAACTGTAATTTTTATGCTTTGTTATGCCCGCTTCGAGCATGGGCGACAGAGAAGGTTATTTCTATGATCACATTTAAAGACGTCTCCTATCAATATGGCGAAAAGACGCCTCCCGTTCTGGAAAGCATGGATCTCCAGATTCCGGATGGTCAGTATGTGGCCCTGATCGGCCCCAACGGCTGCGGCAAGACGACCCTGATCAAACATCTCAATGCCCTCTTGATTCCTTCCCGGGGAGAGGTCCGGATCAACGGCATGAATACGCGAGAGACGTCCTGTCATCGGGATATCCGCTGTCAGGTCGGAATGGTCTTTCAGAATCCCGACCACCAGATCGTAGGGATGTCGGTGGAGGAGGATGTCGCTTTTGGTCTGGAGAACCTTGCCGTGCCGTCGCGAGAGATTTCCCCCCTTGTCCGGAACGCCCTGTCCCGGGTCGGGATGGAGGGTTTTGAAAAACGCGCTCCCTTTAGCCTCTCCGGTGGGGAAAAAAGACTCGCCTCTATTGCGGGCGTCCTGATCATGAATCCCCGGTATCTGGCTTTAGACGAACCCACGGCCTATCTTGATCCGGCGGGAAGGCGGCGAATTCTCCGGATGATCAGGCAGCTCCACCGGGAAGGGATGGGTATTATCCATGTTACCCACGACATCGGCGAGGTCGCCGATGCCGACCGGATTATTGTGATGGAACGGGGAGCGATTATTATGGATGGCACGCCCGCTGAGGTTTGCTCTTTCCTCACGTCCCGGGATAATCCGGGTCTGGAGGCGCCGGCGATGGCCGCTTTGATGGCGAAGCTCAAAGAATCGGGATGGGACTTGCCGACAAATGTCATTTCCGTGGAAGACGCTTACAAAGAAATACATTACTGTATGAGCCAACTGGCGAGAGAAAAGGGATTTACAAAAAATCCCGAAATACCCTCTCCCTCAGGGTGAGGGTGGAGTACTCGAGAAAAAAATGCAAAACTTCAACTTTGGTCAGTTTACCGCCGATTCTTCCCCCCTTCGAAATGTCGATCCCCGGGTAAAGATCCTTACAGTGGTTGTCCTCAGCATCCTGATCTTTCAGGCAACCATGGGCGAGATCGTTATGATCACCCTGTTTATGGGACTGGTAATCTGGATTTCCAGGGTGAGTTTACCGGAGATATGGGGGGCTTTGAAACCGATTGCCGTTTTTGCCGTGCTGCTGTTTCTGCTCCATCTCTTTTTTACTGAGGGCCGGGATATTTTTCCCATCCCCCTGCTGCCGGTGCGAATTACCTACGAAGGCCTTGAAAACGGTTTTCTCGTCGTCTGGCAGTTTGCAGCCTTGGTCACCGCCGGGGCCCTGCTGACCATGACCACCCCGCCCTCGGCGCTGGTGGCGGCTTTGGAAAAGCTCCTTAGGCCACTTAAAATACTGCGTGTTCCTACCCAGGACCTGGCCGTTATGGTTTCCATGGCCCTGCGTTTTGTCCCGACTTTTTCGGAAGAATACAACCGGATGAAGACGGCACGCATTGCCCGGGGGGGCGATCTGAAGGGAAAAGGATTATCCCGTAAGCTGAAAGCTGCCATTTCCATCGTTGTTCCCCTTATCCTCAGCGCTTTCCGCAGGGCCGATGATCTGGCCGCGGCCATGGAGGCAAGGGGTTACGCCCGAGGACCGAGAACCACCCTCAGCGAACTTCGCTTGACCGGAATAGATTTTGCCGCCCTGGCGGTGATGGTCTCTTTTGCAGGTTTAACCGTGATGATCAGATTCATTGATTTCTGATGCTAACGCAGAAACTTCGTAGATCTGCCCGCCTTTAATGACCATTTGCGGATCCCGGCAGGTCTGGATCCTGACGAAAGGATTCTCTGTCAAGACGACCATATCGGCAAATTTGCCTTTGTCGATCGTCCCGATTTTATCATCCCTCCGGAGAATCTTTGCATTGTTGATCGTGGCGCACCGGAGGACCTCCTGATTAGAAAAGCCGATTCTCCCGAGCATTTCCATCTCTCGCCACAGCGTTCCATGATAAACATAGGGGATCCCGGCATCGGTGCCACCGCCGATCACAATCCCGGCTGCTTTCATCTTTAGCAAATTCTTCGGACCATGGAGGAGGATATGGAAATAAATATCCGGCTTGGACATAAATTTACCGTTTTTATACAAATTACTGCATTCATATTCCCTGTAATATTGAAGGCCTACGACATTCTTCTTATGTATCGCCGGTTCAATATAGCGGTCCGGTGACGAGGCGAGGAACTGGCGCCGGATAGACAATTCGTTATCAATGAAGTCATTCCGGTATTCTTTCGGGACCTTGTCAAAGGCCTCCTCCGCGGCAAGCATCTGGGCAATAATCATGGTGGGGACGATGGCAATTCTCTTCCCGGCCATCGCCGCGATTTCCCGATCTGTCAACAACGCATCGGCAAGGGAATGCTCCATGGAATTGATCCCGTATTGAAGGGCCCGG
>JBAYKV010000351.1:0-2603 GCA_041664405.1 Syntrophales bacterium | reverse complement strand
CCTTTTCCCGTGCCGTTTTAATCGCCGTCCCCAGCATTTTCAAAGCCAGGGGATATTCGGCGCGGACATAGATATAGCCCTGATTGGAACCGGTGGCGTAACCGCAGATGATCATTCCCTCCAAAACCGCATGGGGGTCCGATTCCATGACGCTCCGGTCCATGAACGCCCCGGGGTCGCCTTCGTCGCCGTTGCAGATGACGTATTTGGGATAAATCTTGTACTTCCTCGCTTCATCCCATTTCGTTCCCGTCGGGAAACCGGCACCGCCCCGTCCCCGGAGCCCCGACCTCTTGACCTCGTCGATGACCTTCTCCGGCGTCAACGCCGTCATGGCCTTGTAAAGGCCTAAATAGCCGTCATGGACGATGTATTCCTCAATGCTTTCCGCGTCGATGTGGCCGCGGTTGCGAAGAACGATCAGCTTTTGCTTGGCAAAGAAATCGACATGTTCGATGCCCGGAATTTCCTTTTCCGTTCGGGGTTCGCTCAAGAGGGGGGAGGTCGGATGCTGAAGCGACGAAAAAAGGTCCTTCAGGGTCTCGGTGAAGTTCTCCTCGGTGAGGACCTGGAATACCTTGCCCCCCGGCAGGAACATGATGGAAGGCCCCTGATAGCAGGAGATGAGGCAATCCGTCTCCACGAGGGGAATCCGATCGGCGTAGCCCAACTCGTGGAGCGTCTTCTTCAGGAGCTCTTTCATGTCGATATGCTTGCGGAATTTGCATTTACTGCTCGCGCAGTAAGCAATCCTGCTGACCGATGAGATCATTCGAGCCCCACTCGCTTCTGAGATTTCTCCAAGCCATGGCCGATGGCGTATTCGACTTTAGGATGCCCTCCCAAAATATGGCTGTAAAAGATCTCCCGGACCTTTTGATCGTTCAGCTTTCCATATTTAACCGGCGATTGGCCGGGGATCCATACAGTCATCATGGGCTCCATGCTGCATAGTCCCGCACAGCCCGTTATCCTGAGCTTCACGTTCATGACCGCCGCTTTTCCCATTTCCTCCAGGAGGGCCTGATGGATGCTTTTTGCCCCGGAGGCGATGCCGCAGGTTCCCATGTGGATATCCACCGATACGTATCCGGCTGCGATTTCCTCTTGCCTCTTGTCAATGTAGCTTTCCTTGATCTGTTTCAGCTCGTCCATGGTCATGATGACACTCTCTCCAGTATTTCTTCGACGTTTTCCGGATCGATGAGTCCGAATGTTTCTTCTCCGACGACAACAACCGGCGCCAGGCCGCAGGCGCCGAGGCAGCGCACTTCTTCAATCGAAAATTCGCCGTCGGCGGAAACTTCTCCCTCGGCAACGCCGATTTTCTGTTTCAACCTTTCCTTGATCTCTTCGGAACGTTTAACATAACAGGCGGTCCCGTTGCAGACCTTGATAACCTTCCTCCCCCGGGGAACCAGGCTGAAGTAGGAATAGAAGGTGGCCACGCCATAAACCCTGCTGGCCGGTATCCCCAGCTTCCAGGCAATGTAGCGTTGCAGCTCTATAGGAAGGTAGCGGGCGATATCCTGCACCTTCTCCAATATGATCAGCAGCGCCCCCGGTATTTCCCGGTACTCCTCGATGACGGCGTCCATCATCGCCATTTTCTCTTCCGTAAATTGTTCAGCCAGCTTGCGTCGCATTTATCATCCTTACGGGGTCCAATTTCTAATTTATCTACACAGTATCAAATAAAACCGGCTATTTGTCATCGTCCGGCCTGACCGGACGATCCAGCATTTTCTGGATGCCCCGATCAAGTCGGGGAATGACACCGTGTGCTTACCGATCCACTTCCGCCAGGACGATGTCGATGGCGCCGATGACGGCCACGGCGTCGGACAGCAATTTCCCGCGAATCATCCTGACCAGGCCCTGGAGGTTAACAAAGGACGGAGGGCGCACCCGGAGCCGCAACGGCCTGGCGCCGCCGTCGCTGACGATATAAAAGCCAAGCTCTCCCCGGGGAGACTCGATGGAATGATAGACCTCGCCGGGAGGAACCTTGAATCCTTCCATGATCAGACCGAAATGCTGGATAAGGGCGGCAATATTGGTATTTAACTCTTTCTTTTCCGGAAAGACGGTCCGGGCATCCTTGGCCAGCCAGGGACCTGCGGGCAGGCCATCGACGGCTTGCCGAATGATTTTCGCACTTTCCCGCATCTCTCCGATCCGGACCAGGTACCGATCATAGACGTCGCCGGCCTTTCCGGTGGGTATTTCAAAATGAAATTCCTCATAGGAAGAGTAAGGATGGGATTTTCGTATATCCCAGTCGTTCCCGGCGCTTCTGAGCATGGGACCGGTAACGCCCAGATTGATGCATGCGTCGGCGTCAAGGACGCCCACCCCTTTTGTCCGGGATTTCCAGATGGGATTGGCGGTGAGGAGCGTCTCATAGTCCCCCACCCGGTCGGCAAACGTGTCGGTAAACACCTTTACCGCCCCGATGAAGCCTCCGTCGATATCCGCCGCCAGACCGCCGATGCGCATAAAGCTCGGCGTGAGCCGTGAGCCCGTGAGCGATTCAAAAATGTCCATGATGGCCTCCCGCTCGCGGAGCATGTAAAACAGCGGCGTCATGGCCCCCAGATCGT
>JBAYKV010000350.1:0-2628 GCA_041664405.1 Syntrophales bacterium | reverse complement strand
TCGTTCTCCTATTCGGTCTTGCTCCGGATGGGGTTTACCATGCCTTCCCTGTCGCCAGGAAAGCGGTGAGCTCTTACCTCGCCTTTTCACCCTTACCGGCCGGGTTGCACCCGGTCGGCGGTATATTTTCTGTGGCACTTTCCTTAGGGTCGCCCCCAGTCGCCGTTAGCGACCATCCTGCCCTGTGGAGCTCGGACTTTCCTCCCGTCCGGTAGTCCGGACCAGCGATCATCTGATCTGCTCAAGCACCATCAACATTTTGCTCGTGTCGATAAATAATGCGACGACAATTTGGACAGCAAATCAGGTCGTCTCCTGATTCCAGAAGCTCGTTGTAAAGTTGGGGAGGAATGTTCATATGACAACCATTGCAGGGCTCTTTCCATGCCGATACTACCGCCAGACCGTGATTGACATTCTTGATTATCTCATATTTCTTTAAAAGGTCCTTCCGTATCTTTCCACGGATTTCCTCCCCCTGCTTCTGTCCGGACTGCAACTGCGATTCGATGGAACCGATCTGTTCCTCAGTCTTTCTCTTGTCCTCCTCGTACGCTTGTTGTTCCCCTGAAAATTCCTGCTCCTTTACGGACAGTAAAGTTTTGACTGCATCGATTTCTTCAAGGATGGAAATAATCTGATCTTCCACTACCCCGTTTTTTTGTTCAAGCGTTTCAATTTCCTTCAACACCGCCTGATATTCTTTGTTGGACTTGACATCATGGACACGGTCTCTTGTTTTCCGGAGTTGCTCCAGCCCTTTTTTTAATTTATCTTCCAATTCCCGATGGGTTCTGTTTTTTTCCTCAAGATTGGACCTGTGTTCGGTAATCCGGGCCTCTATAACTCCGAACGCTTCTTCCCGTCTTGCCAGTAATACAGGCAACTCCTTTCTGCCAAGGAGCACTTTCTGCGTTTCCGTATCGATCTTTTGCAGCTCGATGAGATACAATAATTGTTCGTTCAACGACTTTCCCCTTTCTTACCTCGTAAAGGACAAAAAAAAGTGCACCATCGGCATGGTGCACTTTTTTCAATGGAAGATTTGTCTCCCGGTCATCCCTGTTTGACCGTTTCCCTTGAATATGGCGTATTCTTTATGCATATCTAATAGTGGGCCCACCTGGGTTCGAACCAGGGACCTACCGGTTATGAGCCGGTGGCTCTACCAATTGAGCTATGGGCCCTCTCCTGTCTTACCACTTAGTCAATAATGGGACTAAATATACCCAAACCGGCAAGATGTCAATACCTTCTTTAGCCACCCTTCGCCTGTCTTATATTAATACCTAAAGTGCCGGCTTGATGAGTTTACGGCGCGAAGGATTCCGGAGCTTTCTTACCCCATTGTTCTCCGCCTGCCTTGTTATTTCCAGGGGCAGGTTCACCGGTGGCTCCCTTGATTCATCCGTCGAGACATCCACCCGCTCACTGATACCGAAGCGCATCCGCAAGACCTTTTCCTCACGGGGCGTCAGGGTTGCCAGGATCTTCCTCGTCTGTTCGGCCAGATCCATGCTGATGGTCGCTTCCGAAGGGGACATTATTTTCTTGTCTTCTATGAAATCACCAAGATGACTGTCTTCTTCCTCACCAATCGGTGTTTCCAGGGATATGGGTTCTTTGGCAATTTTAAGTACTTTGCGTACCTTTTCCAAGGGAAACTCCATTTTAGTGGCAATCTCTTCGGGGGTTGGTTCCCTGCCCAGTTCCTGTACCAGGTAACGGGATGTCCTGATCAATTTATTTATGGTTTCGATCATGTGCACAGGAATGCGGATCGTTCTGGCCTGATCGGCGATAGCCCGTGTAATTGCCTGGCGGATCCACCAGGTAGCATAAGTAGAAAACTTGTATCCCCGCTGATACTCAAACTTGTCTACAGCCTTCATAAGGCCGATATTGCCTTCCTGGATGAGATCTAGGAACTGCAATCCACGATTGGTATATTTTTTCGCAATGCTGACAACCAGCCGCAGATTGGCCTGGACGAGGGTTTTCTTGGCTATTTCCGCCTTCGCTTCCCCCTCCTCGATCGTGGTGACAATCTTCTTGAGCTCTGTTACAGACAATCCCATCTCTTGGGATACCTTTTTCTTCCGCCGATTGGCTTCCTTGATGATAACCTCGGCGTTTTTGAGCTTGTCCAGGGACACTTTCAGTTCTCTAGCCACCTGCCCATGGCCCTTGCGATCCATCCGTAGGCGACTCCAGGCCTTTTCCAGTTGCGCCAGCGACATGCCGGTGCTTTCCTTGCAGTGATGAATCTCTTCTTCGGCCTTTTCCACCTCAAAGATGAACTGTTTGAGAATCGAAACCAGCCGATCGATCTGTTTTTTACTGAACCTCACCTTGCGGCAATCACGAATAATGGCCTTCGTATTTTTATCGATGCCCTTCTCGTGGGCGGATTTCTGCTCAGTATCAATCCCTTTCTCCTTCAGCGCCGCTTTGAGTTTGTCATTTTTCCTTTTGTAGGCGGTAACCTTGTCAATAAGCCTGAGCACCCGGTCGCGATGCATGTCTTCTTCCACAAAACCATCGTCATCTTCAAGATTATCGACTACGTTCTTGATTCTCATCTCCCCGTTGCGTATCTTCCGTCCAATATCCACGACCTCATTGATG
>JBAYKV010000349.1:0-2647 GCA_041664405.1 Syntrophales bacterium | reverse complement strand
TTCGCAAGGATGTCATTTCGAATCGGTCCGGATCTCTTTCCGGCTGACGCTGAATGCGTTTAATCATGTGCCATATTCCGACCCCGGAAATGACCTCGACAAAAGAATCCAAACCGAATCCAAAGAGCGAGAGGGTATCGTCATCCAGACCGAAATAAACTGAAACCACTCCTTCCAGGACATTATAGACAATCGTCACAATCGCAAGGATGGAAGCTATTCCATATAATGATGCATTATCATATGCGGGTTTTTGCATTCAGGGATTATACTTGATAGAAAATTTGCTGTCTATCATTCTTGAGAAAAGCCTTTCAGTACCGCCTGTCAGAAAGCAATGTCTTATCAAACAAAAAAACGGCTATCTCCCGGCAGTCTTATGTCTGTCGAAGCACATGGATAACGTCAGGGCAATCATGAACATGGTATGGGAGGAAGGGCTCCGGTCAATAAGCAGGGAAAAGGCCCGCCCCAGCTTTCCCGCCCGGTTGGCATAGGCATCCTCACCGGTCAGGCGGTGCAGGCGGATGAGATTGTAAAAGGCGACACTGTTCCCGGAGGGGATGGCGCCGTCATAGCTTTCCTTCTGGCGGATGGGGATATCCTTCTGATCATCGGCGCTCATAAAATAACCCCCCTGTTTTTCATCCCAGAAATGGCAATCCAGGATGTCCTGGAGTGATCGGGCTGCTGCCAGGAAGGAAGAATCGCCGGAATAGTCGTGACACTCGAGCAATCCCCAGATAAGAAAAGCGTAATCATCGGCAAACGCCAGTGCCAATGCCTCCCCGTCCCGCCACCGATGGCGGAGGCGTCCGTCGGCTCCTCTCAGATTTTTCTCGATAAAAAGATAGGCCCGGCGGGCAGCCTCGAAATACGCCGGTTCTGCAAAAACGGCCGCCCCCCGGGCCAGGGCCGCAATCATGAGGCCATTCCAGTCCGTGAGAATCTTTTCGTCTCTGCCGGGGCGCACCCGTCCTTCCCGGGCCGCAAAGAGCCGTTCCCGAGCCTTTGACAGCTTGTCCTCCAAAACATTTTCCCCAATACCCCATCGCGAGGCTGTCCGCGCGGCGGCCTCGAGACGATGGAGGATGTTCTCCCCTGTCCTGCTGCCGGTGGCTTCTTCTACGAAATTTCCTTCCCTCTCCAGACCATAGACCTCAACAAAAAGTTCGGCTTCTTCTTTTCCCAGGACATTTTCAATTTCCGCTTCCGTCCAGAGATAGAATTTACCTTCTTTCCCTTCGCTGTCTGCATCCTCGGCACCGTAGAAACCCCCTTCGGGGGACGTCATATCCCGCAGGATGTAGGTGATAATCTCCCGGGCCGTCCGGTCGAAAACCGCTTCCCCGGTGATATGAAAGGCCTCGGTATAGGCCAGGCAGAGGAGGGCCTGGTCGTAGAGCATCTTTTCAAAATGAGGGAGCAGCCACTGCCGGTCCGTACTGTAGCGGTGAAATCCATAGCCGAGATGATCGCATATGCCGCCGGTGCGCATGATCCGCAGGGTGTCGGCCGCCATGTGCACGGCCTTGTCCTTCCCCCTTGCCCTCCCGTAGCGGAGGAGAAAGACAAGCTGGTGGGGCATGGGAAATTTGGGCGGGGGACCGAAACCTCCCCATGTTTCGTCATATCTTGACATCAAATCTTCGTAAGCCTCATCGGCAAGAGCCGCCGCCAGCGGTTCTCCGGTCGCCGCCGGTTGTTCCTCCCTTTTCAGCAGGTTCAGGATCTGCTTGGCGGATTGGCTGATTTCGCCCCGCCGGTTTTTCCAGGCCTGCTTTGCCTGGGGAATGAGCTCCCGCAGACCCGTCCGGCCGAACCTACTGTCTTTGGGGATATAGGTGGCGGCAAAAAATGGGCTTTTATCCGGGGTCATGAGGATGGTCAGGGGCCAACCGCCGCCGCCCGTCATCATTTGGCCGGCGGTCATATAGAATTTATCGATGTCGGGCCGCTCTTCCCGGTCCACCTTGACACAGACAAAGGCCTCGTTCATCAGGGCGGCCACATCAGGATCTTCGAATGATTCATGGGCCATGACATGGCACCAGTGGCAGGTGGAGTAGCCACTGGAAAAAAAGACGGGCTTATCTTCCCGGGCCGCCCTGGCAAAGGCCTCTTCTCCCCAGGGATACCAATCCACAGGATTTTCTGCGTGTTGCAGGAGATAGGGACTTTTTTCACGGTTCAGCCGGTTGGTCATGGCAATTCATCCTCTGTATCAAAGGCCATTCTTTCCAACTCCCGGGAAGGATTCTTTCGGAAATGCAAACGGATTACCCGGCGGCCGCTGTTGATCAGGGCTTGCCGGTCTCCCATCGCTTGGGCGGCCTTGAGGGCGCCGAAGGTTATGGATGAGGACGACTGCCCGGGTTCGTCGGGAATGGGGGCGTCTTCCGGGTCGGTGGCGGTGATCTGAATGAATAGCCCTGCCCCCCCGTCCCCCTTGTGGAGTTGTCCCGTGGAATGGAGATACCGGGGACCGTAACCGGCGGTCGTTGCCAGGCGGTATCTGTCCCGGATGCGGAGGCGCAAGTTCGCCAGGGCCAGATCCATCTCCGGCGTGGGGGCGACATAGGCCTGGAGGGCAACGTAATCCCCCGCCTTTGCCTGGGCAAGAAAGTCTCGCAAGGACACAGCATCT
>JBAYKV010000348.1:0-2656 GCA_041664405.1 Syntrophales bacterium | reverse complement strand
GAGCTGCTTTCCGTATTTCCATTCGTATAACGCCTTTGATTCATCGAGCCCTTCATAGCACTGGATTCTGATCAGCGGCACTTCGAGATACTCGGCAATGACCTTTGCCAGTTCGGTCTTCCCAACACCCGCCGGACCTTCAACCAGGACCGGCTTTTCTAAATTACCGGCAAGATATATTGTGGTTGCTACCTTGGAGTCGCAAATATAATGGGCGGCCTTCATGCCGTCCATAACCTGTTCCACACTGGAGAACTTATCGGTTTTCCAATCCATGCTCATAACCTTTCACGAGGAGATCATCTCCAATTTTTTGTTGTTTAATAAAAGACACCTGCTTCCCCAGATCGATCAGTCTGCTGATGTCGCTTTCAAATTCATCGGGCGGCAAACTGCCCGCTACGGTCTTCAGAATAAACAAAAACTCCCGTGCGATATTCCGGAACTCAAATGCCGTGCTTTCAATAACCCGATCCCCGCTTGCGGTAATTCCTCCGGCATCGAGTAATTGAGAGGCACGCAGAGAGACGGCCTCCATGGCCGCCGGCATACCGAATAAACGCCCTGTCCTGTCCGGGGGGGTAATGTTTTTTTCCGTTTTGAGCGAGCGCGTGTACATACGCTCAAGCCAGCCTAAAATCAACCCCAAAAGAAGAATATCTTCAATAACCCTGAAGGGCAAAATCATATCCTCGTTATCGGACATCTTCTGCTACCCTTTTGCCTCCCCGTCCTAAGAAAGGCTTAAGGCTTACCCTATCCCACTTTCAGGCTGCCGCCGATGTTTTCCCGGATATCCATATGCTATGCAGGAACCGTCAGTGTGGGAACGAAAACCCGAGAATGAAAGGAGATTGCGATTATGAAGAAAATTGCCAAACCCGCAGACAGAGGAAGCAGGGACAAATATGTGGATGAAGTAAGGGAAGAGAAAGAGATCACCGAGTGCTATGAATCGACAATCGTGAACGCGGTCATATTCTGAATGTTCTGATGCACCCGCCAAAGCGGCCCACAAGTGTTTTCTGCGAAGCCCCCGCCGATCCCCAGGCAGGGGCTTTATCTTTTCATTTACCCGGCGAAGAAATCCTGTAGCCCGGCCATAAGCCCTTCGATGGTGTAGGTTTCCTGCATAATGTCCACTTTCAGACCGGCCTTGTTCACGGCAGCGGCGGTTACGGGACCGATGGCGGCAATCTTCACCTGGGGGGGCGGGGTGTAATCCCGTCCCATGATCTCCTGAAAACAAGTTATCGTCGAGGGACTGGTGAAAGTTATTACATCGACCTTTCCATCCTTGATCATTTTGTCTAATTCCTCGGGGCGGCGTCCTGAGGAGATGGTCCGGTAAACGGTGACGACATCAACCTGGGCCCCCATTCTTTCCAAACCGGCGGGGATGACGTCCCGGGCCGTTTCCGCCCGGGGCAGGAGTACCCTTGCCCCCCTTATGTCCTGGCCCTGAAAGGCTTTTACGACACCTTCCGAGATATATTCCTCCGGGACAAGATCCACATTGATTCCCATCGCCGCCAGAATAACCGCCGTTGCCGGACCGATGGTGCAGATCCGGATATTTTTCAGCTCCCGGACGTCCCGGCCCCGTTCCTGAAGGCGCTGGAAGAAAAAGCGGACGCCGTTGGCGCTGGTGAAGACGATCCAGGCGTAATCAGCGAGACGATCCAGGACATCGTCCAGGGCGGTCCATGTCTTCGGCGGGACGATTTTGATGGTCGGGAAATGGATTGCCCGGGCCCCCTGCTCTTGGAGGAGGGCAGCGAAGGATTCCGCCTGGGCTTCCGGTCTGGTAATGACGACACCCTTCCCGAAGAGGGGCCTGTTTTCAAACCAGTTCAACGTCTCCCGGAGGCTGACGACCGGGCCGACGACGAGGAGCGACGGCGGCGTGAACCCACGGGCCGCTGCCTTATCGGCAATATCCGCCAGAACGCCGGTGAGGGTCTCCTGATCAGCCGTCGTCCCCCAGCGGATGAGGGCGGCGGGGGTTTGGGGGTCTTTTCCGTGGGCGATAAGGCGGGCGGCGATGGAGGGAAGATTTTTCACCCCCATGAAAAAGACAAGGGTCCCGATGCCGGCCATGGCCTGCCAGTCGATGTCGCTTTTTCCCTTCGTCGGGTCTTCATGACCCGTCACGAAGGCCAATGTCGAGGTCAGGCCCCGGTGGGTCAGGGGAATTCCCGCGTAGGCGGGGACGGCGACGGCAGCGGTAACCCCGGGGATGATCTCGAAGGGAATCCCGGCGGCGGCGAGGGTCTCCGCCTCTTCACCCCCCCGTCCGAAGATGAAGGGGTCGCCCCCCTTGAGGCGGGCTACCGTATGTCCTTCCTGCGCCTCGGCAACAAGGAGACGGTTGATCTCATCCTGGGGAAGGGTGTGGTCGCCCCCTTTTTTCCCGGCGTAGATCAGGCGTGCATCTTTTCGGGCATAACTGAGAAGCTCCTCGCTGACGAGATGATCGTAGATGATGACATCGGCCCGGGCGATGCCCTGGGCGCCCTTCACGGTGATCAGTCCCGGATCGCCGGGACCGGCGCCGATGATGTAAACTTTCCCTCGCTCCGTCATTCCTTCTTTCCTCGCTTCATTTTTATCGGCAGCCTTGATAAACCTGATCCAGGATGGCCTTGCCACCGCG
>JBAYKV010000347.1:0-2699 GCA_041664405.1 Syntrophales bacterium | reverse complement strand
GGATGGCGCTCTCCCCCTGAGCTACGTGCCTAAATGTTTCTCTTTGCGAACGGGACATCCATCTAACAGGAAAAACCTTTCATGTCAAGGCAAATATCGATATTTCACGTCGTCGAATTGATGCAGCGAATACCTTTAAAGATATAATTCAGCCCGGAAGCAACAGTCAATATTGACGTAACAATATAAAATCCTAAAAGAACCACTTTCAGGTCCCCCTGGAGAGAAAGGGAATGGACGGCCAAAACCAGAAAAACAGTTAAAAGCTGTGATACCGTTGTTAATTTACTGATCATCGTCGGACGGATCTGAGACGAGACAGACATGATAGCCAAAACCGCGACACCGAGGAGAATGATACAGTCCCTGCTCACCACAATTACGCTCAGCCAGCCTGGAATGATGTGCTTGATAGACAGGGTTACAAAACAACTTATAATGAGGGCCTTATCGGCAATCGGATCAAGATAGGCGCCCAGTTCGGTCTGCTGGTTCAGGAAACGGGCAAGGAAGCCGTCCAGACCATCTGATATCCCCAACAAAGCAAACAACATCAAGGCTTTAAAGAATTCTCCCTGCATGAGCAGGATCACCATCACGGGTACGAAAACGATTCGCATCACGGTCAGGGCATTGGGGATGTTCAGACGTCCGGCATTCATCAACGTTCCGCATCCCTTGCCTTGTTCCAGTCGACCCACTCGTCGCGGTCTTCCTGCTCAGAAAACTCTCTCGGCTTGGAGGCCGCTCCATCCGGACCGATGCTTATCTGCTGCATTGATCGGATGATCACCGTCCACTCTTCCATGGTAACCTTCGTTGGTCCGGCAATTTTTTTCGGCCCCGCAATCTTGGTTGGAGGACCAACGGTTTTCGGGGCCTCCAGGGGCTTCGTTGCCCCGGAAACGGCTATCTCACCGTCATAGACGCGGACCAGTGCCGAGGCATCCTGATTAACATTCATCCTGTAGATCGTACCGCGCACACCTGCAACTGCGTTATCACTGGATATTTCAAATTTTCTCTTGATTCCCAAAGATTTGCTGACATTTGCCCAAGTCCGCCCTACGGCGAGATGAACCTTGACATCCTGAGTGCTTCCATCTCCGGTCTGAAAAATAGTGAAGTGCGTATCATCGGCAAAGCGAAGGCGTGATTGGTCCGGCAATATGAGTTCCAGGCGTGATTTGCGCCCGATGGTTACCTCGTCTCCCCCCCGCAGGGTATCCTTCGGATTCAAGGCCCGCCAGGCCTGTGTTCTCTTCGGCAGCACCCGGATCGTTCCATCGAGATAACCGATACGGGCTTCGCCCTTGTCAATACTGACTTTTAGGGACTTCTTGGCCTCGACATCGCCGGGGGACATCCAGGTTACCGTCAACAAAAACAGTATAAAGATCAGATTTCTATTCATGAGCGACCTCCTGACTTTATCCGTCCGGTCCCTGGGGAAGCGTCTCCATTACCTTGTCCAATATCTCCTGCATGGCCGGTTCAAAGGCCTGACAGCTCTGCATTCTCAGCCGTTCCCTGGTAATCTCGAAGTTTCTTTCCGCAACGCTATACTTGGTACTCCACAGGCTGTCATTCGTGCGGGCGCTCCGCAAGTCGAAAGTTGCAGAAACCGATGTCGTCGCATAAAGAAGCACGAAAGATGTGTCACACTCTTTGAGGGTCACATAAAGGACAGCATCAACGCCGAGCAGCTCACCCACGCTTCTGGGGGTGACTGATTCCACGCTCGGCTGCTGATAATCTTTATACAATTTAGACAGTTTCTCATCAATGATATTCAGAGGAATCTTCGGATAACCCTTGAAATAGATGGCCTCAAGCACCTTTCCACGAAACAGGCTTGCAGCTTCCAAATTTTTTGACTGATTCGACACCGGGAGGACGGCAACCAGTCTTATCCCCTTTTTTTCAAACTCCGGGGTGATAAAGTGAGGAATTTTCTTCGCACAGCCTGACAAAAGACACGTCAGGAGGATCAAGATAAAGAGGTAATATTTTAAAATCCTTCTGTTTTTATGATAAGGCATGGCTTCTTTCATTTCCTGTTGACGTGTTTCCGGTAGGGCAGAGCAACTATCATTATTGTTTAAGTTTATCAACTTCTTCCCGGATTATCCGTTCGGCAATTGCCGGAAACATCTCTCTTGCTATCTTTTCTGTTGTTTCCGTAACCTGCCTGATTATTTCTTCCTGGATGTTGGAATTTACCAAGGCAACCCTGGTTCTTTTTTCAGGAATATCTACAAATTCCCTGCTTCCCTCCTCAACGACATCAACAAGATCAAAGATCTCTTCTCCCGGCCGCATGACCCGTTCGCTCATATCGCTGCCTCCCTCACTTTTATCACCCCTGCTACCATACCCGCCGGGATAGTTCAAGAAAATTTGCCTGTTAAAGCAATTTGATAAATATTCTTTCGAGAACACCCCGTCATTTCAGCTACGCAGTGTACCCTGTCCCGTAGGCTGAGCAGAGGATCACCCGTCAATTCCGTAAGCAAGACCAGGATCTCATCATCAGAATAGTCCCTGGAATTATTTATCTTTCCCTCAATTATCAGGGTAATCTCTCCCTTGATGTTCCTCTCTTCCAGTTCCTTCTCAACGTCATCGATTGTTCCCCTGATAAATTCTTCATGAATCTTCGTTAATTCCCGGGCAACCACCAGGCGACGAGGACCCAT
>JBAYKV010000346.1:0-2700 GCA_041664405.1 Syntrophales bacterium | reverse complement strand
TTCTCCTCGTCCCCATCGGCGCCCTGATGATCTGTTTTCTCCGCAATGTGATCGGCTTTCCCACCTTTGGGATTTTCATGCCCGTCCTGATGGCCCTGGCTTTCCGCAGCACGGGGCTCTTTTACGGTTTGGCCATTTTTGCGGGGGTTGTTTTCATCGGCTACCTGGTTCGCTCCCGGATCAACGATCTGAGGCTACTTTTGGTCCCCCGCCTGGCCGCCATCCTGACCCTCGTGGTGATCTGCTTTTTGATCCTCTCGCTCATCGGCAATAAATGGGGGTTGCGCAACATGATGGCCGTGGGCCTCCTGCCTTTTGTGATCCTGACCATGACCATCGAGCGTTTTTATGTCCTCATCGAGGAATCAGGGGTCAAGGAAGCCCTTATTACCGCCGCAGGCAGCGCCGCCGTCGCCATCCTGACCTACGGCGTCCTGCAGCTGGAGGGTCTCCAGCTCCTCTTTTTTGTCTATCCGGAATTGCTGTTGGCCGTGGCGGCCTTTCAGATCATGCTGGGACGCTACACTGGTTATCGCCTGTCGGAATACATCCGCTTTCGCGCCTTCAAGGAATGATCATGATCACAAGCCCCTTCTCCTGGCTGGGCAAAGCCGGCGTCCTGGGAATGAATCGGCGGAACGCCGAATACATAATGCGCTGGAATCCCCGTTCCCGCTATTCCCTCGTCGATGACAAGATCATTACCAAAGAACTTGCCGCCCGCCATGAAATACCCACGCCCCCCCTTATCCATGTCATCCGCCATCATGGCGAGGTAAAGGGATTTGGGGGCCACCACCTCGCCGGACACAAGGAATTCGCCGTCAAACCGGCCCGTGGCTCCGGAGGAGAGGGGATAGTCCTCATCAAGGATGTCAGCGACAAGGGTTACACAAAACAAAACGGGGATATTCTGGCCAAGGATGACATTTCTTACCATATATCGAGCATTCTTTCCGGGATATACTCCCTTGGCGCCCTGGAGGATCGTGCCATCATTGAAGAACTGATTCATCCTGATCCCGTTTTTGCCGCCGTAACATATCGCGGCGTTCCGGATATCCGCATTATCGTTTATCGCGGCATCCCCGCCATGGCCATGGTCCGCCTGCCCACCCGTGCCTCGGATGGCAAGGCCAATCTCCACCAGGGGGCTATCGGCGCCGGTCTTGACATGTGCGACGGCGTTTTGCTAAAGGCCGTTCATCGTAACGAGGTGGTAACCCATCATCCCGATACGGGCAATCCCGTGACGGGAATTGTCGTTCCTTATTGGGAGAAGATCATGACCATGGCCGCCCGGGCCTTTGACATGACGGGCCTCGGTTACCTGGGCGTGGATATGGTAATGGATGAAAGGCGTGGGCCGCTCCTGCTGGAACTAAACGCCCGGCCGGGAATCCAGATTCAGGTAGCCAACGGAATGGGTCTGCGGAACCGTCTGGACAAAATCGATACGGCGGCGGAATACGTCTTTATTACTCCGGAGAGCCGGGTGCGCTGGGCGAGAGAAGCATTCTGCGGTGATTCATGATAGACGATAAAAATGAACGGACAAAGGCTCAGGACTGCTGACCATGACTAGCGACGATCAAACCGCTGAGAACTGCGCCCGCTTGCACTCTCAATTGGCGCAAATTGACGGCATGCGTGAGGTATCCTTTTATTCCCCGGATTTTCAATCCTGGTATAAGCAAACAGGTGAGCTGATCGAGAGCATTTACGGTAAAAATTCCCACCCCTACGAAGCGTTTCAAGCAGTTTTATTCACGCCCCTTTTTCTTTCCTGTCGCTGCGGCGATACCGTCTTCACGGAGGCCTATGAGCAAGGTATGGAAGAAGTCCGCTCCCTCCTCGCATCGTGTCTGAGAAAAGTGATAAACTCATCCCCGCCCTGACCCTCCCCGCGAAGGGGAGGGAATCATATTATTGACCGCCTTTCAATATCCTTGCTGTTGCGGCGGCCTTGTGCATCGTCATAGAGGCGGCATGAAGGACCTGCCCGTCTTCCCGCACCCCGAATTTGTTTGTCCTGGCTGTATGACCGACACGCCACCGGTGCATTGCTAATCTGGGTACTAAAAAATCGAGATCTTCATATCATGCGGTAGGGATCGGGGGAAAGGGCGGTTAATCGTCGCTTATACCTTTATGTTGTACTTTTCGATGCGATAAATCATTGTCGGCCTGGACATGCCAAGAAGTTTTGCCGCCTGCGCCTTATTGCCATGGGACATCTCGATCGCCTGAAGGATCAACTTCTTTATATGCTCATCCAGATCAATCCCCGTGGGCGGAAGTTTAAGTTCCTGTTCTTGTACATGATTGAAATGATTATCGATCTGGTGGCGCAAAAACAAAAAGTGCTCTGGTTGGATTTCGGAATCATTCTCAACAAGAATCACCCTCTCAACGAAGTTCCTGAGTTCGCGAACATTTCCAATCCAGGGATATTGCAGGAGTATTGCCCGGGCTTCTCTGGAAATACCGTGGAAATTCTTGCCGAATTTCTCGTTGAATTTAGTCATGAAAAACATGATGAGAGGAAGAATATCCTCCTGTCTTTCGCGCAATGGCGGAAGAGATATCTTCGCCACATTCAACCGATAATACAGATCACTTCTGAAAGTTCCTTTATTTATGGCTTCTTCGAGACTCTTGTTCGTGGCTGCAATGATGCGGACATTTACCTTTTTCTTT
>JBAYKV010000345.1:0-2729 GCA_041664405.1 Syntrophales bacterium | reverse complement strand
GGCCAGGACAGGGCGTAGGCAATAGGAACACGCATATCCGGCTTACCCAACTGGGCCATGACCGATCCATCCCAATATTCGACAAAGGAATGGATGATGCTCTGGGGGTGGACAACCACCTCGATCTGATCCACGGAAACATCGAAGAGCCAGCGCGCCTCGATGATTTCCAGGCCTTTGTTCATCATGGTCGCCGAATCGATGGTGATCTTCTTTCCCATTTCCCAGTTCGGGTGTTTGAGGGCCTGGACAGGTTTTACATCCTGAAGGGCGTCTTTTGACCAGGCGTGAAATGGTCCCCCCGAGGCAGTCAGAATGATCCTCTTCAGGGCCTCCCGGCGCTGCCCCTGGAGACATTGAAAGATGGCGCTGTGTTCGCTATCCACGGGCAGGATCATAACACCTTGCCTGTCGGCCGCAGCCATGACTAACTCTCCGGCCATGACAAGGGTCTCCTTGTTGGCCAGGGCGATATTCTTTCCTGCCTCAATAGCCGCCAAAGTGGGGATCAGACCCGCTGCCCCCACCATAGCCGAAAGAACCAGGTCGGATTCCTGAAGGGATGCGACTTCGCAATAGCCTTGGGGACCGTGAACTACCGTTGTCCCGGTTCCTGATCCAGATATCTCCTTTAACCTGTACGCATGTTCGTCATCATAAACGGCAACCAACCGGGGTCGGAAGATTTCGATCTGTTCCTTCAGAAGATTAATGTTTCTGCCCGCTCCGAGTGCCGTCACGGTAAATCTTCCCCCATGGGACGCGATGACGTCAAGGGCCTGCACACCGATGGAACCTGTCGATCCTAATATTACAATATTCTTCATGGAATAAAATAGTACCGGTAGTAATAAACGAAGGGGGCGATAAAAAGAAGACAATCCAGCCGGTCCAGGATGCCTCCATGACCAGGCAGCATGGTCCCTGAATCTTTTACACCGGCCGTTCGCTTTAACAGGGACTCGCATAAATCCCCAAGCTGGCCGAGGGTGCTGCCGACTACGCCCAGGATGAGGGCGTGCCAAAAAAAGAGCTTCGGGAAGAAAAACCAGCTGAAAATGAGACAACCCAGGGCGCTGCCGACGATCAGTCCCAGGGTTCCTTCCACGGTCTTACCGGCGCTTACCAGGGGGATCAGCTTATGTCGACCCCAGGTCCGTCCGACGTAATAGGCGGCAACATCACCGGAAAACGCCAGAACAATGACAAATAATATCCACAAGGCCCCCTGATCGTCCCTGCGGAGCCAGATGAAATAGGAGAGCAGGAGGGGCACATAGAGGACTCCGAAGAGGATTTTCATCACCGGGAACAGGTCGTAGTGTTCCTGCCTGATTCTTAAGAGATATAAAATGAATACAACAAGGGTGGAAAAGGCAATGACGGCAAGGAGCAGTTCCGGGTCACCCCAATAAAAAACCATCGGGATGAGGAGGGCAATCAGGAGTGTTTGCAACTTCTCCCGTTGCAGCGCCGGGACAAAGACTATGGTGTTGTATTCATGAACCCCTAACATGACTGCCGCCAGGATGAGGGCAAAGAATAGCACCGGAGTGCCCCAGGCAATTATGGAAAAAAGAACGGGGACAATAACTATGGCCGTCAACCAGCGTTTAACATGGGTGTTCAATCGATCTTTTCCCTCCGCAACTGGTCACTGGTCAGACCGTATCTTCTCTCCCGCTGCTGATAATCGGCAATAGCGGAAAAAAGATCCGCCTTGCTGAAATCGGGCCAGAGAACGTCGGTGAAGTAAAATTCCGTGTAGGCCGATTGCCAGAGCAGGAAATTGGAAATACGGTATTCGCCGCTCGTCCTGATAAGCAGATCGGGGTCCGGCATCCCGGCGGTATAGAGGTAGCTTGCAAAGTTTGCTTTCGAAAGGGAGGCGGGATCGAGCCTTCCCTCCTTTGCATCTTTGAGAATGCGACGGACGGCTTGCAGGATTTCATCCCGCCCTCCGTAACTCAACGCAAGATTGAGGACCATCTCCCGGTTCCCCGACGTCCTGTCCATGGTTTCCTGAAGCAGATTTCTAACTGGTTCCTGAAGGGCGGCCATATCACCTATGGTTGTGAGCCTGATGCCGTTCTGGAGCATCTCATCCAGTTCTGAGCGGAGATATTCCCGGAGTATCTTCATCAGCGCCTTGACCTCCTGGTCCGGCCTTGACCAGTTCTCGACGGAAAAGGCATAGAGGGTCAGATACTTTATCCCGATCTCCCGGCACAGTCTGACGGTTTTCTGTACCGTCTCCACACCCTTCTGATGCCCCATGATTCTTCCCAGGGTATGATTCTGCGCCCAGCGACCGTTCCCATCCATGATGATGGCAATATGCAGGGGAAGTTTATGCAAATCAATGTCTATCGTCATCTGACTCTCAGCAGTCTCAGCCGGATTTTTCTCGCGGAGAGAGGCTTAGGGATGCACATGCGTGCAGGTATAGTGCAGTGGGGACATTTATGGTCTGAAAGGGACGTGAATTCCATGTTTTTCGCGTAACACATCGCCTTGATCTTGGCAAGATAACTTTAAAAAAAGGGGGAGTTTCGCAACTCCCCCACCGCTCGCTCTCCCACCCTGAACACGGGTTATATTTCCATGATTTCCTTTTCCTTGGCCCCGAGCACAGCATCTACCTTTTCTATGTATTTGTCTGTTCTTCCTTGAACATCATCCTGGGCGGTAAACATCTCATCCTCAGATATCTTGTTATCCTTCTTCAT
>JBAYKV010000344.1:0-2773 GCA_041664405.1 Syntrophales bacterium | reverse complement strand
GATAAAACCCTTCGCCATGTCTCAAATATCTGTCGTCGCGGACAATTCCCGTTCTAAGGGGCATAGGGTGAGTCCTGGTTCGTATGGTAATTTCCGTCTCCCTGCAGATGCGATCTGCTGCACCTGTGAGGAGCGTCCCGCTCTTATCATAAAACCCCCGGAAGTGCAAAAATATTTACCATTGACAAGTACTTCACAGGCGCTATATATACCGCCACTATGTTTGGTATCGGTCTGCCTGAACTTCTCGTGATTGTCGTCGTGGCCCTGCTGGTCGTGGGCCCGGATAAACTCCCTGGTTTAGCCAAATCCCTGGGGAAGGGATTCCAGGAATTCCGCCGGGCAACGGATGATGTCACGGAATCTATCAAGGACACCCTGAAGCCCGAGGATATCAAGAAAGACGTCAATGATTTTAAGGACTCCCTTCTTTACGGCAAGGAAGACGAGAAAGATAAAGACAAAGAAACAACCCCCAAAACCCAAGCCTGAAGATCCATCATAATATACTTATTCCATGGACCGAGCAGAAGACGATAAACTACCTTTGACTACCCATCTCAGAGAATTGCGCACCCGCCTTGTCCGCATCATTTCCGGCATCGGCGTCGGGTTTTTCGCCTGCTATTATTTCAAGGACCTGTTATTCAAGATCATTGCAAGACCACTGGTGGCAGTTCTTCCGAAGGGAAGCCACATGATCTTTACCGGTCTGCCCGAGGCGTTCTTTATTTACATGAAGATCGCCTTTTTCGCCTCCCTGCTGATTACGAGCCCCTACACCCTCTACCAGATCTGGAAATTCGTTTCCCCGGGGCTCTACAAATCTGAAAGGAAATATGCCGTTCCCTTTGTCCTGACCTCCAGCAGCCTGTTCATCGGCGGCGTCACCTTCGGATATTTCTTTGTCCTCCCGGCGGCCTTTGAATTTTTTATCTCCTTTTCATCGGAATTTTTGAAGCCTATGGTCTCCTTCCGGGAGTATCTCTCCTTTACCATGAAATTTCTCCTGGCCTTCGGCATCTCTTTTGAACTACCTGTCTTTATTTTCTTTTTGGTAAAAGCGGGGATACTTAGCGTTCGAATCCTTACCAGCTATCGACGCTATGCCATTCTGATTATATTTATTTTTGCCGCCGTGCTTACCCCCTCCCCGGATGCCTTCAGCCAGATTCTCATGGCGATTCCCCTGATTATTCTCTACGAGATCAGCATTGTCATGGCCAGGCACGTCGAGAAAACAGCCAGGAAAAAAAAGGAAGCCGCTGCGGAAGGGGAGGAACCGTAGCCTTATGACCCGCAGCAGAAAACGCCTCTTGGGCAAATGGGGATTTGGCAGCATCCTTGCCGTCCTGATCGGTCTGGTTATTGCCCTGGTCTTGGCGGTGACGGGATATCTCTTTTATTTCTTTCTGGGAGAGTTGCCCAGCGTCGATACCCTCAAGGATTACCGGCCGAGCATCGCCACCCGCGTTTATGCGGATAACAATGAGCTAATTGATGAGTTTTTCCTGGAAGACCGGAAGATCATCAAGATCACCGATCTTCCCAAATACGTTATCCAGGCCTTTGTCGCCGCGGAAGACTCCCGTTTTTTCGAACACCAAGGACTAGATTTCCAAGGCATTTCCCGGGCCTTTTTCAAGAATCTCCAGGCAGGCCGGATCGTTCAGGGGGGCAGCACTATTACCCAGCAGGTGGCAAAGGCCCTCTACCTGTCCCCTGAAAAGAGATATGTCCGTAAAGTCAAGGAAGCGATCCTAGCTTATAAGATAGACCATTATCTGACCAAAGAGGAAATTCTCAATCTCTATCTGAACCATCTCTATCTCGGCCATGGCACCTATGGTGTTGAGGCGGCCGCCCAGGGATATTTCGGGAAAAGCGCCCGGTACCTGACCCTGCCGGAGGCGGCCATCCTGGCGGGGCTCCCCAAGGCGCCCAGCGCCTACTCCCCCTTCACCCATTTCGACAAGGCCCGTCAGCGGCAGATCTATGTTCTCGAGCGGATGGAGGAAGACGGTTATATAACGAAACAGGACCGGGAACGGGCTCTGAGTACCCCGTTGTCCCTGCGCTCCATCAAACCCAAGGAAAAGGTTGCCCCCTATTTTATTGAGCACATCCGGCGTTATATCGTCGAGAAATATGGCAGTGACGTCCTGTACAAGGAAGGTCTGGAGGTCTACACGACCTTGAACATCGAGGCCCAGAAGGCGGCCCGTGACGCCGTGGAGCGGGGATTGAGCGAGCTGGAAGAACGTCAGGGATACGATCGGGGCCTTGTCCAGGGCGCTCTTATTGCCATGGATGTGAAAACCGGGGCCGTCAAGTCCCTGGTTGGGGGCCGGGAGTTTTCCAAAAGCGAGTTCAACCGGGCGACCCAGTCCCGCCGTCAGCCGGGATCAGCCTTCAAACCATTTATATATACAGCGGCTTTCGACAAGGGCCTGACCCCTTCGACACGCTTTGTCGACGACCCGATTCAATTTCCCGATCCCTCCAAACCCAGCGGCTTTTGGCAGCCGAAGAACTTCGACGGGAAATTCAACGGGTCCACGACCCTGAGAAACGCCATCGTTCAATCCCGGAATATAATAACCATCAAGGTTCTCCAGGATATCGGCGTCGATTACGCCGCCTCCTATGCCACCGTGATGGGGATCACCTCCCCTCTGAGCCGGAACCTGTCCCTGGCCCTGGGCAGTTCCGGCGTGACCCTGCTGGAGATGGTACGGGGCTTCGGTGTCCTGGCCAATCAGGGTAAGCGGGT
>JBAYKV010000343.1:0-2798 GCA_041664405.1 Syntrophales bacterium | reverse complement strand
TTCCCGGGGGTCGCGCGGGGGGCGGTGTGAACTTGGCAACCTTGGACTTCGAGGCGCCGGTCACGCCGAGGTCGGCGGCTTTCTTGATATCAACGGGCTTCTTTTTCGCCTTCATGATGCCGGGCAGGGATGCATAGCGGGGCTCGTTCAATCCCTTGGTAGCCGTAATCACACAGGGCAGGGACGTCGCAACGACCACTGCAGCCCCCTCGATGGGTCGGGTTGCCTTGACGGCGGTCCCGTCAATCTCCAGTTTCGTCGCAAAGGTCACCTGGGGAATGCCGAGGATCTCCGCGAGGATGGAGCCTACCTGGGCTGAGTCGTCGTCAATGGAGCGCTGACCGCAGAAGATGATGTCATAGGGAGCGCCCTTGATCGCGGCGGCCAGTGCCTCGGCCGTAGCATAGGCATCGGCGTTGTAAAGGGCGGGATCATCGATCTGGATGCCCTTTTCGGCGCCCATGGCCAGGGCGGTGCGGATGGTTTCCATCGTCCGGGCCGGGCCCATGGAAACAATGGTCACCTCGCCGCCAAATTTCTCTTTGAGTTTCAGGGCTTCTTCGACGCCGAATTCGTCATAGGGGTTCATGACCCATTTGATGCCGCCCTCTTCAATCCCAGAACCGTCACCTTTTACTTTGATCTGGGCTTCCGTATCCGGAACCTGCTTTACACATGCAACAATATTCACACTGTCCTCCTTCCTGAACCGACGCCCGGTTCGGAACCGGTGCGTCCTTCAGATAATTAATGTCCGATTTTAGTATACTATCGCGATAAACGATTTCCCCCGCCCTCATCCGCAAAGGATAAGGACAGGGGAAATTTAATCTTACAGTCTGTTTTTGACGAGATCATCGACCACAGACGGATCCGCCAGGGTCGTCGTATCGCCGAGTTCACCGATCAGATCGGCGGCGATCTTCTTCAGGATTCTTCTCATGATCTTGCCACTGCGGGTCTTGGGAAGACCATCGGCCCACTGGATCTTCTCCGGGGTGGCGATGGGTCCGATCAGGGTCCGCACATGGGCGACCAGTTCCTTCTTCAGATCATCCGATTTCGCAATGCCGCTCTTCAGGGTGACATAGGCGTAAATGGACTGCCCCTTCACCTCATGGGGATAGCCAACCACCGCCGCCTCGGCAACCTTCGGATGGGCGACCAGGGCGCTCTCGACTTCCGCCGTACCCATTCTGTGACCGGATACGTTGATGACGTCGTCGATACGGCCCGTAATCTGGTAGTATCCGTCTTTGTCTCTCCGGCAGCCGTCGCCGGTGACATAGTAACCGGGGAACTGTTCGAAGTAGGTCTCCTGGAAACGCTTGGGATCGCCATAGACGCCCCGCATGATACCGGGCCAGGGAACCTTGATGCACAGGGCGCCGGAGGCTACCGTCTCCGTAAACTCCTTACCTTCATCGTCCACGAGGACCGGCCAGACGCCCATGAAGGGCAAGGTGGCCATACCGGGTTTGATATCAATGGCCCCGGGGAGCGGCGTAATCAGAATTCCGCCCGTTTCGGTCTGCCACCACGTATCGACGATGGGGCATTCGCCGCGGCCGATAACATTGTAGTACCAGTTCCATGCTTCGGGATTGATGGGCTCGCCGACGGTGCCGAGGATTCTAAGGCTGGAGATGTCGGCCTTCTTGACCCACTCATTTCCTTCCTTGGCGATGGCGCGGATGGCCGTGGGGGCGGTGTAGAAAATATTGACCTTATACTTCTCCACGGTCTTCCAGAAACGGCTCATGTCGGGATAATTGGGAACGCCCTCGAACATGACGGAAGTGGCGCCGTTGCACAGCGGACCGTAAACGATGTAGGTATGACCCGTGACCCAGCCGATATCGGCGGTGCACCAGTAAACGTCTTCTTCATGGTAATCGAAGATCATCTTGTGGGTGTAGGCCGCAAAGGTGAGATAACCGCCCGTCGTATGCATAACGCCCTTGGGTTTCCCCGTCGAGCCGGAGGTGTAAAGGATGAAGAGGGGATCTTCCGCATCCATCCATTCGGGGGGACAATCGGCCGATGCCTTGGCCATCGCATCATCCCAATAGACGTCGCGGCCGGCGGTCATGTCGCACTTGATCTTGTCGCCCACGCGCTTCACCACGACGATCTTCTCTACGGAGGGGCAATCGGCGACGGCGGCGTCGGCGCCGTCCTTCTGGGGAATGGCCTTGGCCCCCCGGAAGGTCCCGTCACAGGTCACGAGCACCTTGCTCGTCGAGTCCTGAAGTCTGTCTTTCAGGGAGTCGGAGCTGAAACCACCGAAGACGATGCTGTGGATGGCGCCGATGCGGGTACAGGCCAGCATGCTGATGGCGAGTTCGGGGATCATGGGGAGATACAGGCAGACACGGTCGCCCTTCTTGACTCCCAGTCCCTTGAGAACATTGGCGAATTTGCAGACTTCTTCGTGCATCTGCTTGTAGGTAAGGGCCCTCTGCTCACCGGGTTCGTTGCCTTCCCACTGGATGGCCACTTTATTGGCCCGGGTCTTGAGGTTCTTGTCGAGGCAGTTGTAAGAAACGTTCAGTTTCCCGCCCTCGAAGAACTTCACATAGATTTCGCCCTTCTTGATATCGAAGTTGTAGTCCATAACCTTATCGAAGGGCTTGAACCATTCCACGTACTCTTTGCCGATCTCCGACCAGAAACCGTTCGGGTCTTCTATGGATCGCTTCCAGAGCTTGTCATAGGCTTCCCTGCCGCTGATAAAGGCCATTTTCTTGATCTTCTCCGGTACCGGATATACCTCTTTTAACTGAACCTTCTCTTCT
>JBAYKV010000342.1:0-2806 GCA_041664405.1 Syntrophales bacterium | reverse complement strand
TTATAATCAGGTTCCCGGACGGAGCTGTAGTCCAGACCCGCCATCGCCAGGATGATGCCAACATTTACATAGGGCAGGGCCTTTTCGATGGAATAGCCCCCTTCGAGGACGGCGATGTCCGGTGCCAGGCGCTCATTCAGTCGGGCATAACCCTGGGCGCTGAAACGCATATTGGTGATCGGATCCGTATAATGATTGTCCTGCCCGGCGGAGTTGATGACGATATCAGGCTTGAACTCAGCGAGGATGGGCATGATAACGGTCTCGAGGACATGGAGAAACCCCTCGTCCGAGGTCCGGGGCGGCAGGGGTACGTTAATCGTTGTCCCCAGGGCGTTGGGCCCTCCAAATTCGTCGATGGACCCTGTCCCCGGGTACAGGGTCCGGCCGTCCTGATGGATGGAGATGCATAGGGTGTTGGGATCGTGCCAGTAAATCTCCTGGGTCCCGTCGCCGTGATGGCAATCCGTGTCGACAATGGCGATCCGCTTGGGACCATAATGTTTCCGGATATATTCCACCATTATGGCTTCGATATTGACGTTACAGAAGCCACGGGCGCCGTGGACGACCTTCATGGCATGATGTCCCGGAGGTCTGACCAGGGCAAAGGCGTTGTCCACTTCCTTGGTCAGGACCTTTTCCGCCGCCGTGATAGCTCCCCCCGCCGAGATAAGATGGGATTCCGTAATGACTTTGCTTGCCTGGGGCACGCAGATGTGTATCCGGTTAATATCCTCCACCGTTGCCAGTCCGGGTTTGTATTCGATGATGTTCTCAAAATCGAGGAGCCCCTCTTCAAAGACCTGATCCTGGGTATAGAGAAGCCTTTCCTCCCGTTCCGGATGGGTCGGAGAAATGGCCCAGTCGAAGGCGGGGAAAAAGATCAAACCGGTCTTGCGCTGCGTTTTGTTCATAACGCCTTCCCCCTTGTGAACCCGGAAATCAGCCCCGGTTTGATCTGAACCTTAACCCGAATATTTTTTCCCGCCGTATATGAATCCCGGACCATATTGAATTCCTGATTCTCGATGACTTCGATTTCGAGGTCCTCCTCTTTTGCACCCATGGCCAGGGCCTTTTCACGAAGGCGTTCCCTGCCGACCGCAATGGCCTCTTCAGATGTGAACCGTGACGGTATCGGTATTTGTATCCCTTCCTCGCCAACGGTTAATAAGCGTCTTTCCGTATCGGCAAGGATTGTCAATTCCGCCGTGGTTCTGGCCAGGGCCGCTCCCACGGCGTTGGCCACTTCCGAATGTTCAGGTATGAAGGGCGTACAAGCCAGATAAACGCCCAGGGGACCCGCCATCGCCGCCGCCGGTCCGCCTACCACATACAAGACCTTGGGGGTAATATTTTTTCCTTCGAGCATTTCGTGAATTGTATACACAGGCTGGTTGTTTATTTCTTCTATGAATGAACGCACCGCACCGACAATCCGACCGCAGGCTTCCTCAAAAATATGCTGCGCCGTTTCCAGGACAGTCTTGTCCAAAAGACGGGCAAGGGGTTCCAGGGCGGTCACTGCCTTATCCCGCTCGCCAATAGTTGTTAGATTCAAAACAATCATCGCGTCGGTCGGAGTAGGGAAAGGTCCTCCCAAGGCGGCCGCCGGACCTTCCCGCTGGGGGCCGATGACAAGCTTGCCGTTTTCAAAGCGGACAACACTGTCCCCGCCGAGGCCTATGGATTTTGTCTTCAGTCCCCGGATCAATGTTTTATGGCCTTCAATGGTAACACCCAGACTTTCAAGGAGGGGAACGCCATCGGCAAAAACGGCGATATCCGTGGTTGTGCCGCCGATGTCCAGGGCGATAGCGTCTTCGTTGCATTTGGCCATACTGAGAACGCCCATGATGCTGGCCGCAGGTCCGGAAAGAATTGTCTGGACGGGATAGTCGGCCGACTTGGCAACCTCGAAGGTTCCCCCGTCGGCCTTCAAGATATAGATGGGGACGTTGATCCCCTGCTGGTTAACGAATTGAAGAACGTCCCGGACGAAGCGCTGATACAGGTCCCAGATAGCACTGTTAAGATATGTCGTCGCGATCCGCCGCCGAAAATTGAGATGCCCGGACATGCGATGACCAAGTGAGACATGCTGGAAGCGGCTGCTCAGGATCTCTGCAATCTTCAGCTCCTGTTCGGGATTACGGGTGGAAAATTTACCCACAACGCCCAAATGATCAATGCCTTCCTGACTCAGTTTGGCAATGCCTTCCTGAATTTCTTTCCCATTGATATCGGCGGCGATAATCCCGCGGTGATTCACATAGCCCGCAATAAAACAGGTATTTTGAGGAACGGGGAGCAGGGAGGGCGGCAAGCCGGGACCGCTGGCAATAATCATCCCCACTTTCTTAATCTTGTTCTGAACGATGGCATTGGTGGAAAGGGTGGTACTGAGAACCACCCGCTGGAGCTTGGCCGGATCTTCCGCAGCCAGGATTGTGGTTGTAACCTGGAGCAGCGACTTCAATAAATCATAAGTATCCGTAGGAACCTTGGCTTTCTTTTTAATTTTGAACTGATCGATAAGGACTGCATCTGTATGCGTCCCTCCCACATCGATGCCTAAGATCATTATTCCTCCGGCCAAGATAATCAAAGTTTGCGTTGCCTTATATAATGATAAATTTATCTTGACAAGGTAAAAAAAAAGCGTATGGTCTCCTTCACTAAAGGTGATTATCATCATCCCAAGGTAATGAAATTATTGGAAAGGAGGTGACGCTTTGATGAAGAAGGTATTTGCCATTATTCTTTCGCTGCTTTTCGTTGTGACGTTTTCGCTTGCAGTCGT
>JBAYKV010000341.1:0-2846 GCA_041664405.1 Syntrophales bacterium | reverse complement strand
GTAGCGTATGTACTTTGCAGCGGAAGTGCTGGCAAGCTCCAGCACGCTCAAACAGAAGTGGGAGGACGAGGTTCGCAAGAGCGTCGCCAAGGTCGCCGATCAGAAACCGGAAAAGCTCTGGTCAACTGTATCCGACCTCCAGATTAAACGTCTTTATGGTCCCGATGACATCAAAGACATGGATTTTGAAAGGGACATCAGCTATCCTGGCCAGTTCCCCTACCTGCGGGGCAATCAGCCCACTGGTTACCGGGGCAAATACTGGACCTACCGGATGTTCTCCGGCATGGGAGACGCCAAGACGACCAACGAACGTTGGCATATGCTCCTCAAGGAGGGGCAGACGGGTCTCAGCACGGCCTTCGATTTTCCAACATTGATGGGTTATGACTCCGACTGTCCCAAAGCAAGGGGGGAATGCGGGAAGTGCGGCGTCGCCATCGATACCCTGGAAGACTTCATGCAGTTGGTGGAAGGCATCCCCATGGACAAGGTTACCACGTCCATGACCATCAACCCGCCGGCAACGGCCCTCTGGGCCATGTACTGCGCCGCCGCAGAGATCAGGGGCATCCCCCTGACCAAGATCGGCGGGACAATCCAGAATGACATGCTCAAGGAATTCATCGCCCAGAAGACCCTGATGTGTCCCCCCGATCCCTCGGTCAAGCTGATCAGCGACACCGTGGAATTCGGAACCAAGTACGTTCCCCGCTGGAACACCATCAGCATCAGCGGTTATCATATCCGGGAAGCCGGCGCGACGGCCGTTCAGGAACTGGCCTTTACCCTGCGGGACGGCATGGAATACGTCGAAGACGTCATCCGCCGCAAGGGACTGGAAGTTGATGAATTCGCTCCCCGGCTGTCCTTCTTCTTCAACTCCCATATCGACTTCTTCGAAGAGATCGCCAAGCTGCGGGCCGCCCGCCGGATCTGGGCAAAAGCGATGCGTGATCGTTACAAGGCCAAAGATCAGCGGTCCTGGTGGATGCGGTTCCATACCCAGACCGCCGGGTGTTCCCTCACGGCACAGCAGCCCTACAACAACGTTGTCCGGACGGCCACGGAGGCCCTGGCGGCGGTACTCGGCGGGACCCAGTCCCTCCATACGAATTCCCTTGATGAAGTCCTCTGTCTGCCCTCGGATCATGCGGTGCAGATCGCACTCCGGACCCAGCAGATCATCGCTGAGGAAACGGGCGCCGCGAACACCATCGATCCCCTGGCGGGTTCCTATTTCGTCGAGGCCCTGACCAATGAGATGGAAGAGAAGGCCTGGGAATACATCCACAAGATCGATGAGATGGGCGGCATGGTCGCAGCCATTGAAAAGGGATTCCCCCAGCTCGAAATCTCCGACGCCGCTTATCTGTATCAGCGACAGGTCGATGCCAGTGAAAAGATCATGATCGGCGTCAACAAGTACGTTACCGAAGAAAAGATCCCCATTCCCCTGATCGAGATCGACGATGCCGTGGAAACCGCGCAGGTCGCACGTTTGCAGGCCGTCAAAAGGAAACGCGACGGCAAGGCCGTCAAGAAAGCCCTCGACGATATCAAGAGTGCCTGCAAGAAGGGCGATAATGTCATGCCCTACTGCATCGAAGCCGTAAAGAGCCTGGCATCCGTCCAGGAAATCTGTGATGTCTATCGCGAAGTTTACGGCGAATACCGGGATCCGGGATTGTACTAAGATAACGACTTGAGGAGGGAATTTCGATATGTCAGATAAAAAGATTCGTGTAATGGTTGCGAAACCGGGCCTCGATGGTCATGATCGTGGCGCCAGGGTTCTGGCCCGCTGTTTCCGTGACGCAGGCTTTGAAGTCATTTACACCGGTTGTCATCAGACGCCGGAGCAGATCGCCTCTGCAGCGATTCAGGAAGACGTGGACGTGGTGGGATTGAGCTGCCTTTCCGGGGCCCATCGGTATCTGTTCCCCGCCGTCGCTAAGCTTCTGAAGGAGCAGGGAGCCGATGATATCACTGTCGTCGGCGGCGGCATTATTCCTGAGCAGGATTTCCAGTTGCTTTATGACGCCGGTCTCAAGGCCATCTTTGTCCCCGGCGCCAAGCTCGACTATATTGTTGACTGGTTCAAAACAAACGTGCACCCAAGGGCTTGATATCATGGAACGTGTAAAAAGAATCCAGGCGGGAGACGTAAGAACTGCATCCCGTCTTATCAGAAATCTCGAAGACGGGATGGTTGAAGCAAGATCTACCATCAAGCATATCTTCCCCCTGACCGGCAAGGCCAATGTCCTTGGAATTACCGGCTCTCCGGGGGCGGGAAAAAGCACCCTCGTGGACGGCCTAGTGGAAACCTTCCGCAAGAAGGACAAAACCGTGGGCGTCCTGGCTGTTGATCCTACCAGCCCCTTCACCGGTGGGGCCATCCTGGGAGACCGGATCCGCATGCAGCGCCATGCCGAAGATCCGGGCGTCTTTGTCCGGAGCCTGGCAACGCGGGGGGCTCTGGGCGGTCTATCCAGGGCGGTCGGCGACGCCATTCATATCATGGATGTTATGGGGAAGGATATGATCATCGTCGAGACCGTCGGCACGGGCCAGCAGGAAGTGGATATCATCAACCACTCCCATACGGTTATCGTGGTCCTGATTCCGGGAATGGGCGACGAAATCCAGGCCATCAAGGCCGGGATTATGGAGATCGCCGACATCTTCGTGATCAACAAGGCGGATAGGGAAGGGTCGTCCAAGCTGCGGCGGGAGATCATGGCCATGCTCGACATGGCGCCGCCGACCGCCTTCGCGGCGGGCTGGCGTCCACCCATCATCAGGGTGGAAAACGCCTTCGAGCCGGAAGGTTTTAATAAGAG
>JBAYKV010000340.1:0-2892 GCA_041664405.1 Syntrophales bacterium | reverse complement strand
TTTGCCGATCGATTCCTCCGTCTCGCCGGGAAGCCCCATCATGAATAGCCCTTTTACCCGCAGGCCGCAGGCCTTGATCCTGGCCACCGTATCTTGAACATCTTCCAGGCCCACACCGGATTTGTGGCGTTCCAGAAGGGCCGGATCGGCCGATTCGATGCCGACGGAGACCATGAGGCAGCCCGCATCCCGGAGCATTGCCAGGAGGCCGTCGTCCGCATGGCCGACGCGGACGGCGCAGTTGAACCGGATTCCCAGCGGTTTTGCAATCAGAAGCTCACACAGCTCGGTAATGCGGCCCCGGTTGAGGGTAAAGAGATCATCGTAGATGTTGATGTGCCGGACCCCGAAGCGCCTCCGCAGATGCTCCATATGCGCATAGATGTAAGCGGGGCTGTTGTACCGGAAGGAGCGCTGAAAAACCGAGCGGTCGCAGTAGGAGCACTGGTACGGACAGCCGCGGCTCGTCGTCATGGTGGCGCCGGGCGTGCCTATGTAGCTGAAAAGGGGAAGGTTGTACCGCCGGGGGAATCCCCGGAGACCTTCGTAATCGGGAAAGGGCAGCTGATCCAGATCCGGGAGAGGCTTCCGCGGCGAATTGGTGACGATTTCCTCACCGTCACGCCAGACCAGCCCGTCGATCCCGGCCGGATCAACACCCGCGGCAAGTTCGGAGAGCGTCGCCTCGCCTTCCCCAATACTAAGATAGTCGATCTCGGGAAAGTCGGCCATCAGGGCCGCCCCGATGGCCGACACATGGACGCCGCCAAACACGGTGATGATCCGGGGATTGGCTTCCTTGATCCGAACCGCCATGTCGCAGCCATCGAGGAAACTGGAGGTCGTCGTCGAAAAGCCAACGAGCTCCGGTTCGGAGCGAAGGACGGCGTTGACATTTTCCTCGACACCCGGGGGGGCGTCCGGACCCAGACCGTCGTGCAAAAAGACCCGATGGCCGTCCCGTTTCAGGTAGGCGGAAAGGGAGAGCATCCCGAGGGGCGCCATCCGGTTGGCAACAGCGGCCACATCTTTTTTCCCGTCGATCCAGTTCGAACCGGTCGGATGGACAAGGGTGATCCACATGGGCTTCCTTTTACTTGGCATAAAAATCCCCCCATCCCCCCTTTATCAAAGGGGGGGAAATTCCCCTCTTTGGTAAAGAGGGGTTAGGGGAGATTTTTATCATCCTTTGTGACCTTTACTCTTCATGAGAGTCTCCCTTGGCACGCTTTTTAACCCTCAAGAGATTACCATAAACCCGGCGCATGAATCAGGACCGGCCCCGGCGCCCGAATACGCGCCCGAAGGGCAATATGCATAGTCTCGTGAATATTAAACGGCTGAATGTGCCCGTGTTCCGGCAAAAGTCTACAAATCCCCGATAATGGGAAACCCGTTCGCCTGACCGCTGATACGTCACCCGCACGGGCGCTGAAAGCACGGGGAGGCCCCGCCATTTGGCACGGGCCAGGATTTCCACCTCGAACTGGAAACGCCGGGAGCGAACACCGAGGTACATGGCCTCCGGCAGGGGGTAGAGCCGGAAGCCGCTTTGGGTGTCCCCGATGTCCGGACCACCTGACGCCCGGACCCAGAAGTTAGAAAATTTCCGGCCAAACCGGCTCGACCAGGGTACGTTGCGGTGGTCCATCCCCTCCCTTTGGCCGACCACGATGACCCGGGCGCCGGGGGGAACAACCCGGATCAAATTCCACGCATCTTCGGGATGGTGCTGCCCATCGGCATCCATGGTAACGGCCCAGTCCGCTCGGGGCGCCGCCGCGGCAAAGCCGGTCAGAATGGCCGCCCCCTTCCCCCGGTTGCGATCATGCCGGACCACGGTAATGGAAGGAATGTCCTTAATCCGGTCGTAGGTGCCATCGGTCGACCCGTCATCGACAACGATCAGGGGCATCCCGAGCCTTGCGGCGGATTTGACGACTTCCGCGACCATCCCCTCATGATTGTAAACCGGGATCACCATGGCCACACGTTTTATATGAAAATCCCCCCATCCCCCCTTTAGAAAAGGGGGGGCAAAGGGCAAGTCCCCCTTTTCTAAAGGGGGATTCAGGGGGATTTTCATGTTTCGTTGTGCCCGCACCGGGCATGGTGGTCAATATCTATTTGGGTATCCTTTTTCTTGTTTATCATTTCTTATTTTGCCGTTTATATGAAAATCCCCCCAACCCCCCTTTACGAAAGGGGGGATTATCGTGGTTCGTTTTAATCATGGGGGTTATTCATCGGCAAAAAAAGCAATCCCCCACGCCCCCGGACCCATATGCACGCCCGTGGTCAGGGACAGCGGCTTGACCGTAATCTCCGCTTCGGGATATTTCCTTTTGACTTCTTCCCGAAATCCCTCCACCCATTCTCTATTATCCGTATATTCCAGCCAGATGACGGACGGCGAATCCGGTTTCAGAGCGCCTGCCAACTGCTTGAAGGCAAAGGACTTCTGATCGCGGCGGTTTCTGACCATGCCGACTTTTTTGGCCCCCTCGGCCTGGGGACTGATGACCGGTTTCATATTCAGCATATCGCCAAAGAAGGCCCCCGTTTTCGACAGCCGCCCTCCGGCGGCCAAGTATTGCAGCCGGTCGACGAAGAGATACTCCCGGCAGCGCGCCACCGCACCTCTGGCAAAGGCCACGACCTCGTCGGGGTCGTCCGTTCGCCCGGCGAATCCTGCCGTCACTGTGGACAGGAGCCCCAGGCGTCCCGCCGCGCACCCCGTGTCCATGACAACCAGGCGATCATCGGGATCATGGTCCGCCTTCCACCTGAGCGCCGTATCGTAATTGCCCGTAAAGACCGACCCCACGCACAGATACAGCACCTTCCCGTAAAGGCCAAGCGCGCTCTGATAGAACTGATGCCGCTCAAACA
>JBAYKV010000339.1:0-2904 GCA_041664405.1 Syntrophales bacterium | reverse complement strand
ATCGACCGGCGGGATTATCCCCATTTCTTTCTCAAGGAAATAACCGAATCAACCTTGTCGGTTAAAAAGACTCTGCGGGGAAAATACCGCATTTCCCCTGAGGACAAAGTCGTCTTCAATCTCGGGGAAGATATTCTGCCGGAAAGGATCCGCCAGGCCTTGATTCAGAACCGTATCCGTCACATCACCATCATCGGTCATGGTACGGCCGCCGTTGCAGGAGTGGCGGTTGCCGACTCCATGGCGCGATATCTGCAAGACACTTCCATCAAGATCGAAGGAAAGGTGGCCTCGGAACTGAGTGGTTTCCTGCCGAAGGAAGATCTCAGCGACACCCTGATCATCCCCATCACCCAGTCGGGAACCACGACGGATACCAACCGGGCCGTGGCCATGGCGGTGGAACGGGGGGCCTTCGTCATCGCCATCGTTAACCGGAGGCAGTCCGACATCACCACCAAATCCGACGGGGTTTTCTATACAAGTGATGGCCGGGACATCGAGATGTCTGTCGCTTCGACCAAGGCCTTCTATTCTCAAATCATTGCCGGTCATATCCTGGCCCTGTCTTTTGCCCAGCTGCTGAAGACCCTGTCCGACGACGTTATTACCGGAGAACTGAGAAACCTCGAAAGGGCGCCGCAACTTATGATGCGGGTCATTGAAAAAAAGGAAGAGATCCAGCGTTCCGTGGAACTATTGGCCAAACAGAAGAAGTACTGGGCCGTCGTCGGCAGCGGACCCAACAAGGCCGCCGCCGACGAGATCCGCATCAAGCTCAGCGAACTCTGCTACAAGACCATCTCTTCCGATATCATCGAAAACAAGAAACACATCGACCTCTCGGCGGAACCGCTGATCATCGTCTGCGCCGCCGGAAACCCGGAAGCCGTCGTCGGCGACATCGTCAAGGACGTGGCTATCTTCAAGGCCCACAAGGCCGGCGTCGTCGTCTTTACCGATGAGGACGAAGACCGGTTTAACCTTATCGCCGACGCCGTCATCGGGCTGCCCAAGGCCTCCCACCCCCTGCCGGTCATTCTCAATACCGTCGCCGGGCACCTCTGGGGCTACTATGCCGCCCTGAGCATTGACCAGGACGCCCGCTTCATCAGGGAATTCCGGAATCAGTTAAGCCTGGCCCTGTCGGACCACGGGAAACGGCAGGTATCTTTCTACGAGAAAATTGCCGACCGGCAATTTCGGAAAATGGTTCGTGATTTTAATGATGAATTAAACCGGAAACGCACCGCCGGGGCGCTATCGTTCACCAACGCCGACACCCTCTCCAACCTTGTCCTGCTTTTGAAATATGCCGTGGGCAAGATGCCGCTGGAAGATTTCTGGCACGACTTCAGTGAAGACGACGCCGTCTCCCCCCTGGACCGCCTTGATATCTGCCTTGGCCATGCCATTGATGAAATGTCGCGCCCTATCGACGCCATCCGTCATCAGGCAAAAACAGTCACTGTCGGCACCAGCAGGAAGGAACAACTCCTGGAAGGAATGATTTTCCAGATCCTCAAGGAACTGAGCTTCTCCGCAAAGTCCCTGACCAGTAAAAGCGTCCTTTCCCTGACCAAGGTACAACCGGCCATTGCCGCCATCAATGGTTATACCCTCTATGAGGTAAACAATCTCGATATGGACGGTCATCCCACCGATGCCTCTACCATCTCCATTGTTAAGCGGGAAGGCGTCTCGCTACAGATGACCTCCCGGGCGGAACACTCCCGCACGCTCATGGGCACAAAAAAAACAATGGTCAGCATGGGACATGTCTATATTGGGAAGGGGAAGTGGGATGGAGTGCCTATCGTCATCGTCCCCCTCCTGGGAGACCAGCTTACCGTCAGGAACCTGCTGCTCCTCCATGTCGCCTTCAACGAAAATCTATCCCTCCGGGAAAAGATCGCTATCCTCGGATATAAGTTCAATGATATCCGTAATCTTATCAACGAGTGCAATCTGCCGTGGACAGATCAGTATTTAGAAAATAAATCAGTGGGGTGTCTGCTCAGCGAGCCTGCGGAGGTCATTGCCGGTCTGATCAAGGGCACGATTGAAGAATCCCCTCTGGAAAAGACAAGAAAGGATCCCATATGAAAAACACCAAATTCATCTTTGTCACCGGGGGCGTCCTTTCCTCGCTCGGAAAGGGTCTGGCCGCCGCGTCCATCGCCGCCATCCTTGAGAGCCGGGGCCTGCGGGTCACCAATCAGAAACTTGATCCGTACATCAATGTGGACCCGGGAACAATGAGCCCCTTCCAGCACGGCGAGGTCTTTGTAACCGATGATGGCGCGGAAACGGATCTGGATTTAGGCCATTATGAGCGTTTCACCCGCACCCGCATGAAGAAGTCCAACAACCTGACCACCGGGCAGGTATATTTTTCCGTAATTTCCAAGGAACGGCGGGGCGACTATCTTGGTAAAACGGTACAGGTCATCCCCCATATTACCAATGAAATAAAGGACTTCATTCGAGACAGCGCCGAGGATTTTGACGTGGCCATCGTTGAAATCGGCGGGACCGTCGGTGATATCGAGAGCCTCCCCTTTCTTGAAGCCGTGCGGCAGTTCCGTCTCGAGGTGGGGAGGCAGAACGCCGCCTTCATTCACCTCACCTGGGTCCCCTTCATCAAGACGGCGGGAGAGGTAAAGACCAAACCGACTCAGCACAGCGTCAAGGCCCTGCGGGAAATCGGCATCCAGCCCGATATCCTCCTGTGCCGTACGGAAAACTTCCTCTCCGAAGACATCAAGGCCAAGATCGCCCTGTTCTGCAATGTCGAGGTCGCCTCCGTCTTTACCGCCAAGGACGTCAGTTGCATCTATGAAGTGCCCCTTATCTATCACCGTGAGGGACTGGATGAGAAGATCGTCGATCTCCTCAATATCT
>JBAYKV010000338.1:0-2915 GCA_041664405.1 Syntrophales bacterium | reverse complement strand
CGGGGTGAAAGGAATCCACATGGTCATCAGTTGTCCCCCCACACGCAACGATGGGAAAGCACTGCTTAGAGCCCTGAAGGGGCATCAAAGTTGTCCGTTCATTTTCTCTCAAAGGGCGACGCGGTAGGAGATCAGCCCTGCGGCTCTTTCTTCACGGATCAGCCCATCCTGGACCAATTCGATGAGATGGACATAGGTTTCATTCAGGGCCAGGAACTGATCGAACTCGGGTAAATCCATACCGAAAATATCCTGAGAAACCAAAAAGGCCGTCTTTGCCCCCCTTTGCACGGATTCATGGGTAAGTCTTTTCCTGGTTCGGTGATGATCACATATCGCTTCGATTCTCCCTTGAAGATTGCTGAACGGCTGTCCGTGGGCCGGATAAACCTTTTCCACGGACAGGGTTTCCATCAGGGACAGCGAATCGAGATAGCTGCAGAGGGGACGAAACTCGGGGGCAAACAAATTGGGGCTGAGATTGGGGGTGATCTCCGGCAAGACATGATCCCCGGACAAGAGGATGCGCTCCTGAGGGAAATAGAACGACACATGGTCGTGGGTATGTCCGGGCGTCGGTATCACCTGCATCTCTTTTCCTCCGACCACAACCCTATGTTCGGGGAGGTAAAATTCATCGATGGTAAAAGAGCTGCCCGCTTTCTTGAAGGTCAGAAACAATCCGGAGATAAAATCGATTGTCTGCTCCGGAAGCCCGTGAATCAGGCAAAAGTCTCTGATCCGGTCCACAAACAGAAACTCCTCGCCGTCTCTCATCAGGATAAAAGGCCGACTCTGCTTGGACATGTGGATTCTGGCGCCGGAGATATTCTGAAGCCTGCCTGCCATACCGCAGTGATCAATGTGATAGTGGGTGATGAAAATCCGCTTGATGTCACCGATGGTTTTACCAATTCCCTGCAGGGATTCGTCGAGACGGATAAATGTCTCGGGGGTGTTGAGTCCGGTGTCGAGCAGCGTGATCCCGTCGCTGTCAACGGCAACGAAGGCATGGACGTGCATCAGCCGAAACGGCATGGGCAAGGTGAGCATATAAAGATTGTCTGTAATTTCTTCCAGCATGGCCATCCTTATCGATTATATTTGTGGTCTGATCATAAAATATGGTTGATAAATGTCAAGACGATTTTCCCAATGCTACGTGATAGTATATCAATTTGCCCTTCCCTTCTTTCAATCGTCATGGTATCAGGTCCAATATTTGGTAAAGCACTCTTGGAAGATTACGATGGCCGTCACAGAGACATGAAGATAAAGTACCTTCTCACCCCCATCTGCTGCTCCTGTCTGTTTACCCTCGTCGTGGGTTGCAGCCAGGAGAATCTCATCTTCTTTCCCGAAATTCTACCACCGGACTACGAATACGCCTTCTCCGCGCCCTTTGAAGAAGCTAATGTGCCCGTTGAGGGAGCTACCCTTAATGCCGTTCTCTTCAAGGCCGCAAACGCCAAAGGTGTCATTCTCTATTTCCACGGCAACGCCGGCAGCCTGCGGACCTGGGGAGATGTGGCTGGGGATTTCACCTCCCAAGGCTACGATATCCTGATTCCCGACTACCGGGGTTTCGGCAAGAGCACCGGAAGCATCTCAAATGAAAGACAGGTGCTTGCTGACGGACTCACGGTCTATGGCTATTTGAAAAAGTCATATCCGGAAAACAGGATCAGCGTGTACGGCAGGTCAATCGGAACGGGGGTGGCGACATTCGTCGCCAGATCAGGCAAGCCAGGGATGCTCATTCTGGAGTCACCCTTCTTCAGCCTCACCGACCTGGCATCCTATCACTACCCTTTCCTTCCTAAAGGGCTCATTTCCCTCTTCCTGAAATATCCTTTCCAAACGGATCTCTGGATCCCCGAGGTTGCCTGTCCTGTTTATCTCATCCACGGGACCAGGGACGACATCATCCCCTTTAACGCCAGCGCCAGACTGGAGCTGCTGATCAAATCGCCCCACAAGTTGATCCGGATCGAAGGGGGCGGACACAACAATCTCAGCGACTACGGCGCCTACGACCGGGAACTCGCTCTTATCCTTGACGGCTATCATCCTCAATGACAACTGATTCCGATTCTAAAGCGCTATCTTCGTTGGCACCGTCAGCGGCTTCTCGACGTATGAACAATGCGCCCACGTCGCCTCTTCCTCGCCGCCTTGATATCATCTTTGATTTAGAATCGGAATAATTGCTATTTTGAAAATCTGTTTTAGGGAGTTATGCTACTCTTCGATCGGGATGATCTGCACCCGCGCCGTCCCCCTGCCGAGAAACCCAAGTTGACGAGCCGCCGCCCGCGACAAATCGATGACTTCGTAACTGCGCTTACGGCAGCGATCATTGACGATCACCACCACCGACCGGTCATTGGCGAGGTTTACTACCTTTACCCGGGTACCAATGGGAATAGCCGGATGGGCCGCCGTCAGCTTCCGAGGATTATAGCGCGCCCCGGAACTTGTTCTCCTTTTGTTGTAGCGCTTGGCGTAGTAGTAGGCTTTTCCTTCTACGCCCTCCGATTCCTCCACGACGGTAGAACTCTTTTGCTCTTTTATTATTGTTTCCGGTGGGGAAGAATTCTCTGCCTGAAGGGGAGCAGTGGCGACAAGAAGACAAAGCTGAAAAGCAATAACCAAGGTTATTATCGTTCTCTTCTGACTCTCGAGGCGCATACCTGAATCCTTTTTCAAATCTTTGTGAAAATGGGAATGTCTCAATCAATCGATGCATTTTACGCCAATCCGCTCGTTCCGTCAACGATAAATGCAATTCATGTCAAGAACAAATAGACTTGTCCGCTTTTGTAGCAAATGAGTTGTCCGCTTTTGCTGTTCTTGAATGGAGGGCCATTTGAGAGCAGGAGGTGAGCGGCGGATGTTCGCTTTCCTCGTCAGTG
>JBAYKV010000337.1:0-2919 GCA_041664405.1 Syntrophales bacterium | reverse complement strand
TTCGACGGCGCCTCCCCCCGTGGGGCCGATGATATTGGCGCACCATCGGTATTGGGCAAAGCTGTCGCTGACCCGTGATGCGAAGGCAAAGGATGCATTACCCCAGAGAAAATCGCTGTTGCCCCCGGAAACATTCTCCTTGAAGTTGAAGTTCTTGACCGGCTTCGTGTCGGGACCGTAGGGGACACGGAGCAGGAAATGGGGCAGGGTCAGGGCCACATTCCGCGAGTCTTCACTTTCCCGGAAGGACTGCCACTTGATGTACTGGGGCATTTCGAAAATGGACTTGAGATCCTTGAGGTTGGGAAGGCCGGAAAAGTCCGTCAAGCCGAAGAATTCCGGGCCCGCCGCGCCGACAAATGGGGCATGGGCCATAGTTGCCACGGCGGAGACGTGCTGGAGGAGGCGGATGTCCTGTGCCCCGGGACCGAATTCGTAATTACTGACCATCATTCCGTAGGGTTTACCTCCGAACTGACCGTATTCACTTGTATAGGCGATCTTGTACAGACCTGATTTCGTGACCTCCGGGGCGTCTTCAAAGTCGTCGAGGAGGTCCTGCTTGCTCACGTTCATCATTTCCATTTTGATATTTTCCCGGAAATCCGTCTTGTCCACGAGGAATTTGAGGGATCGCCATGCGGATTCCAGCTTCTGGAACTGCTCATTATGGAGGATGACATCCATCTGTGTGCTTAATCTCTGATCCAGGTTGGCAATCATCTCATCGACCAGACCCTGGGTGACACGTTCCACCGCTTTACCCGGTTTGAGGAGTTCGTCGATGAACGCCTGGAGGCCCTGTTTTGTGGCCGCATAACCTTCGTCCGACGGCTTCAGGCGCGTCGCCTGCACGATTTCATCGAGGAGCGATCCCCCCGTCTCAGCCGCCTGAGCCGATGCCTCCTGTACTTTTTTTTCTTCTCCCGCCATGTTTATGCCCTCCTGTTCTTACGTTTCGATATTAAGTTCTTTCAGCAGCCGTTCCCTGGTTCCTTCATCTTTGATCATGTCCTGAATGATCTTTCTGAATGCCGGAACATTGCCGAGGGGTCCCTTGAGGGCCTTGAGGGCCTCGCGCAGCTCGATGAGCTGTTTGAGTTCCGGCACCTTCTGGATAATCGTATCGGGATCGAAATCTTTCATCCCCTTGAAATCGAGGTTAACCGTCATTTGGGCATCCGCATCCGCAGCCAACTTATTGGGCACTACCGCCTCCATCTTGACGTTTGAACCCGACAGGACGTCATCGAAATTATCCTTGTCGATACTGACCGGTTTCCGGTCTTCCACGGGCCGCTCATCCTTGGCGCCGGTGAAGTCTCCCATAACAAGGAACTTCAAGGGCAGTTCTATCTCCTCTTTTGCGTCGCCGGTGGCGGGCCTGTAAACGATATTGACCCGTTCTTTTGGAGCAACAGAAGCTTCCTTTGCCATTTTTCTTACCTCCATGACCTTATTAAAGTTGTCGTTCTATACCTTAGCACCTTTTGTTTTGTAGCTCTTAACTTTTTTATCTCCTGAGAGCGCAGCAAAAGTCATACCAACTACTATATGTTTAAAATTAAGATATGTATCTACACTAACATCACCATTGATGCCGACAGGTGCCGCCCACCTTATGGGCAATCCTCCTCGACCCCTCTTTCCTCACCCCCTTGCGAATCTTCAAACAAATTCCATGGCTCTTACCGGATCCAGGGTCGTAATCCGGTTCAATACTGTTTCCTGAAGGGACTCGTCGCTCTGTCCCGCCTGCAAACGCAACCCCGTCAGCACTGTGGACAGAACTTCCACTGCCATATCGGGTTCCCACTGCTCCAGCCGGTACATTTCCATGGTTTGGAGCAGTTCCTTTAAGTGCGGCGCTGCCAGGCGGGGTTGCTTGACCTGCAGGAGGAGACGGCAAAGCCCGAACTGCCAGATGAAGCGCTCTCTTGCTGAACGAGTATGGTTGAGTTTGTCCGTGAAGGCACCCAGCGCGGCGGGCAGTTTGTTGTCTCGACTTGCTTTTTCGGCTTCTTGAACCTGTTTTTCAACAACCTGGCGAATATCCGTCTCGTCGCCCCCGGCGGCGTCTCCCCCGGAGGGTATCTGTCTGTTGATGCTGTTGATCCAGATCCGGGTTTCTTCATTGGCAAACGGTGTCCCGTTGTCGAAGGCCAGCCTTTCCATACCCGTCAACCGTTTGACATACTGACAGGTTTCCGCCGAAACTGCATCACTGCCATCCTGCTGTCCCAATTGCCCAAGGGCTTCGGTGACGTACCGGCTCAGATCAAGCCAGAACAGAAACTGGCGCACCCTCGATTCGGCCGCATCCAGGAGATCCCGCCAACTGTGGGACTGGTAAAGATTCTCCAAGGCGCTGACGATCTGCCCATCCGGCGCCGGAATGAGGGTTTTCCCTGCGGTTGCCGGGGGCAGGGCGGTTACTGCCGTCCAGGCGGCAATACGGTTCAGCCGGAAGGAGAGGATGTTCAGGGGGTCTTGTTGAATCAGAAGCGTCGCCGCTCTGCCGAGGAGATCAAGGCCTTGATTTAGAAGTTTGTCCGTATCCGTCTCGGCCGGATCGAAGGCAACGGGTCTTGCCGACTGAGCGGGGGCGCCGGATTCTCTGGGAATCCCGGGCGTCTGCTGCGGTAACGCCGCTTCCGGCGCAGGAGTTTCTTCTATTGTTTCCACCAGCCCGGCGATCGTGTTGATCATCGGCAACAAAAGGGGCGCCTCTTCCATGTTTTCGGCAAAAAAGGCATCGATCGCGTTTATGTCCTCCAGAAAAGCGTCGCGCTCCTGTTTCGGCCACTTCTGTGTCGTCAGGTCTCTCAAGTCGGTGCTGATTTTTTCCTGCCACCATTCGATGGCATTTTTCCTTCCCCGCATCCGTTTCTTGACGGGAAACATGTCTTCCCAGAAGGC
>JBAYKV010000336.1:0-2920 GCA_041664405.1 Syntrophales bacterium | reverse complement strand
AGGGTTTGTCCTCCTTGGCGATATGGCGGGGATAGAAGGACGCCAGTTCTTTCAGCAGGGCGACGACCTCCATAACGGCCCCCTGATCTCCCTGGACGTAGCGCTCCTTGGCGGCGACAAGCTTTCCCACCGTCTTACGCGCGTAAACATGTTCCTGAATGAGTTCGTCCATGATCCGGTCATGTTCGGGAGGCAGTTTCTTCTTTACCAGTTCCCGGAAGAGGATCTCCTCTTCCTTGCCGTGATGGGTCCGGTCACCGTAAATACGGATGAAATCGACAGCGGCGTCGATAAAAACGGGATCCACCCGCTGGGTTCTTTCCATCTCTTCGGCCTCTTTTACCACCACCTGCAGCATCTTCTCGATCAGGCGGTGTTCCCACATCAATGGTCCAATCGGTTTCATGGTTTTCTCCTCCTGTCCCCTTCATTCCTACACATAACTATCCGTGTCAAGTGGATTTCCGTCGAAATGGGAGACCACAGCCCGCTCTTTTTCTCCGTGCTGGATGCGGGTAATGACGGTGGATATTTGGGAAGTTTCCCCTCATTGGCCTTGCCCCGCGGCCATTATGTCGTCCACATCGAATTCCTTGGCTTTCTTGAATGGGAACAGGGAATGGAACTTGATCTTCCCCACGGAAGCTTCCAGGTAAAAGCGGTTACTGTTGGCAGTCTTGAAGGAGATCTTTCGGAGTTGCGGTTTTTCAATAGCGGCATCAATGGCAATATACACGGCTTCCGTGATCACCAGCATTTTGGGTTGGTTCTGGCTGATATAAATACTCGTTTCCCTCTCCAAATCCAAGCGAAAACGACCGATACACTGGTTCATTAGTTCGCCAAGACTGCTTGAGACCTCATCGGCCGTGTAGTTGCTTGCTATTTCCACCTCCGGCATCCCCATGCTGATCAAGTATCCCCGATAGATATCCATGGCGGATTCTTTGGTAAAATTCATGACGACCAGACCCGTAAAATCCCCTCCGAACAGGACAAAGCAACCGATATCCGGTTTCAGACAGGTCTTTTCAACTTCCTGAATCATAGGTGAAAAAGTAACGGCCGAATTGGTTGCCGAGGAAAGAACGGATCGTACGGAATTGCACAAGATGCGGAAGATGTCTTCCGAGGTTACAATGATCATTTCTGCCGGTTTCTTTTCAGTCATGGGAATATCTCCTTTATAATTGTCATTTTTCCTTTCCGCTCCGCCAGCGTGTATCCAGAATGATCACACGGCCGTGATCCGTTTCGCTGCGGATCAGGCGGCCGATGCCCTGTTTCATCTTGATAGTGGCGTCATAGCGGTACCGATGATTATATTCTGCCGGAGACATTGTCCGCTTGCGGGCTATTTGCAGCGGCTCGGAGGGGCTGGCGTAGGGGACCCTGGTAATGACAACCTGGGTCAGGGTGTCGCCCTTGAAATCCACGCCGTACCAGAAGGTATCGACCCCAAAGAGAACACTCTCCGTTACCTCGCGAAACTCGTCACAAAGATCGGCTGTCGAGGCGCCCCTCCGTTGCACAAGGAGAGGGAAACCGATGGCTTCGATCTCGTCGCTAAGACGTTCCGTAACCGCTTCAAGGTCGCCATAGCTGGAAAAGAGGACCAGCGTCCGCCCCCGGTTGCGTTGAATCAATTCCGGCAGTATCTTGACCGCAGCAGCAAGCCAGAGTTGTTTGTTGTTGTATCTGCCGTTGACGGCCTCAGGATGGACAATGATCTCCATAACCTCCGGAGGAAAGGGAGAAGCTATCTCGGCGAAACGGAAATCTCGAAAGACGGCATGTTCCTCATCCAGACAAAAAGGGCGATCCAGGCCGACGATGCGGCGGAACGAATCAAAACTTCCGGCATTGCAGATAGTGGCGGCCGTGTAGATAAGCCCTTTTGTATTGCCGTAGAAGTTTTGCCGGATGAGCTCGGATACATCCACGGGGGTGGAATCGATGGACCAGTGTTTGACAAACAGCTCAAAGGCGGCGGTGCGGTTGGATGCCGCCACTATTTTTATCATTTCCTTGAGGCTGCCTGCCTGATCATTAAGCACATTCCGGGCATTCTTCATTCTTTCCCGGGTGCGACTATGTATCTTTAAAAGCCGGCAGATGTCATCTTCCTTGAGCCATTGCAGATGCTCCGTAAGGCGCGAAATAATCTCCTCCAGGGACTGAAGATGGGCTTCGATGTGTCCATCCTGGTAAGCGGCATCACTGGGGGGCAGACATTGGACCCCTTGGGCGGCCCCGTTGTTTGCCTTTATCCTTCTCAATGCCCGACCTAATTGTGATATTTCGCCCATGAGATCTTCAATAGCTTTCAGCGCCCCTTCCAGATCTCTCCCATTTTCGCCTGCCGACCGTTCTTTGAGCTTACTCAGGGCACTGCGTAGATGGTCCACCGCACCGGTAATATCCCGGGAGCGGATCTCAAGACCGTAGGCGTTGCGACAGGCATGTTCGAAATGGTTTGCCTCATCGATGATAAATATCCTGAAAAGTTTGCTGAAGGCAGGATCATACCCCAAGAGGGCCAGTTTGTGATGATTGGTAATCACCAACCGGGCCGCCCGGGCCTCGGAAGCAACAATCTGGGCGGGACATTGCACGTGGGAGGCATCGCAGCCGTGCTGCGCTGAGACTTCGCGATGAAGCTCGGTGAGAAACTGACCGCCGTCGAGGGCCTTACGGACCCGCTCCCCGATCCGGTCGCCATCGGTCTCCCGAAAATGGTAAATCAGGTTGACGCAGTATAACCAGGCGAGGAGTGCCTCCCCCCGCCATGATTCATCATAGACGTGGTCCAGCTTCCAGGCGCAGAGATAATTTGACTTTCCTTTGAGGAGGGTCACCGTAATTTTCCCGTAAGATTTGATCGTCCTTTTCAGGAAAGCCACCTCCCGGTCAAGGATTT
>JBAYKV010000335.1:0-2966 GCA_041664405.1 Syntrophales bacterium | reverse complement strand
GGAGCGACAGCAGAATGAAGGTCAGTCTAAAGGGCTTACCTGACACGCTGAGAGGAGTTGCATGGCCGACGTCAGCCTGTGCCGTGAGGTGACCTGTTAAATCAGGTAACAGGCGAGACCCACATACATATTTACTATTTGTACAATATGTAGATTGCCTTGGTAACATTGATGAAAGTGTGGGCTACGTTAGGTGAGTACAGCCTGAATCCCCTGGGCAACACGCGCGCGTCAACGGTGGATACAACGGGATGCAACTCTGTAAAGAGAAGCCAATCCCTTAAAGTCCATCTCAGTCTAGATTGAGGTTTGAAACCCAGCCTCATGACACCGGAATCCGTAGTAATCGTTTGTTATCAGCGAACGGTGAATATGTCACGGTCTCTTGCACACACTGCCCGTCAAACCAACCGAGTTATGTTATGGTGAAACCCTTCGGGGGAGAACCTTGACATGACAAGGTAGGTTAAGTCGTCACAAGGTAACTGTAGGGGAACCTGCAGTTGGATTACCTCCTATATATTTTATTATCAGATTGGTCAAAATTCAAATTGACATTCTACATACTCATCTTATAACAGAAAACTTAAAAACTATGCGAGCTAAATAATAATAAATATTTGTCGAGGACAAACAGGCAAATAATCAGGGGCTCTTAGTCCAACGGTAGAACACTTGCCTTGCACGCATGAGATCCGGGTTCGACTCCCGGAGAGTCCATTGGGTTTCTTTAGAAAAGAAACTACAGTGGTAGAAAGCCAGTGTAGAAAAAAGAAAAGCTACAATATAAAAGAAAAAATAAGATAGCGAAAGAAAAAGTTTTCTGGGATGATTTAATTAACTTTATAAAATCACAATCAAACAAAACACAACGGAGAAAAATAAAATGACAAAAGAAATGTCAAAAGGACATTACAAAATATATGGAGAACAAACAGGAAAGATAGCTAGTGCAGTATATCTTTTAGAGAGTTTGGTCCATGAAATTTGTGATAACTTAAATGCTAGTGATATAACTAAAGAAAAAATAAGTTATGCTAAAATTGGAATAAGTCAATATAACGAAATCAAGACTAGTCTTGATAGAAAAATAAGCGAAATGGAAGTAGATTGGTTATAATATCACAATCAAACAAAACACAACGGAGAAAAATAAAATGAAAACAATAGAAAAAATAGCTTCAGGGATAGTACTAGTTGCAGGTTTAAGTTTAGCAACTTATGGTATAATAGACAAAGCACCAGAAAGTAGCATATATGTAGTATCTGGGGCGACATTAACAGGAGCTTCAGTTGGAAGTTATTTTGCAATAAGAAAGAAATATCTGCAAAAGGATCAGAAATAAATTCACAATCACAAATCATATTCAACAAATGTTGAAACCGCCGACTATGTCGGCATGGTGAGAGAAAGAAAAAATCTCTTATCATTTTGAGAGTACAAAAACTATCCAAGGTTTTACAATTTCCGCGGAGGCAATTAGAAATTGTCGTTCCGAATTTGAGGAAAATAGAAAAAAACCAGCGGGTTGTTTTCATATTCAATGAAATAAGTAACAGAAATCCCACTTAATAATAATGAAAATTATATTTAATTTTAATTTTCAGGCATACTACTATTAAGCTGGTAGACGGATAGCTTGGTTTTGGTTTTGACGAAAGACGTGGCAAGCTGCGATAAGCTTGGGGGAGCCGCATGCAGGCTGTAATCCCAAGATTTCTGAATGTCTCGAGAGAGAGAAATACGCCGGGAATTGAAACATCTTAGTACCGGCAGGAAAAGAAAACAAATACGCGATTCCCTTATTAGCAGAGAGCGAAAAGGGACAAGGGCAAGCTGAATCTACCGTCGAAAGATGGCAAGAGATGTGGTGAGGATAAATGGCTAAGTTATTGAATTGAAGTTGTCTGGAAAGACACACCTTAGAAGGTGATAGTCCTGTAAATCAAGATAATATGCTGTTCCTTAAAAGAGTAGGGCCTCCTGAATTGGAAGTCTGAATATGGCAGGATTAACTGCTAACCCTAAATAGAACCAAAGTCCGATAGTGCACTAGTACCGCGAGGGAAAGCTGAAAAGCACTCTTAACAGAGCGTGAAAAGATTTGAAATCTACCAGTTACAGTTAGTTGCTGCTCTAATGCGCAAGCAAGATGAGTTGCAACGTACGTTTTGAAAAACGGGCCAGGGAGTTTTTTTATGTGGCGAGGCTAACCAATTTTATTGGGTAACCAAAGCGAAAGCAAGTATGAAAATGCGTCAGTCACATGGATAAGACCTGAAGCCGGGTGATCTATTCATGAATAGGTTGAAGTCTTTCGAAAGGAGGATGGAGGACCGAACTAGTGTTATGGACATGTACTTAGATGATTTGTGAATAGGGGTGAAAAGCCTATCTAACTCGGCGATGGCTGGTTCCTGCTGAAATATGCCTACGTATAGTCTTGTTTAGTTTGTCAGCGGTGTAAAGTACGGATGGAGTTCGCAGGGTCTAATGATTACGGAACTCTTTCCAACTCAGAAACTGTTGATTGCTTAGAACAAGAAACAGGGGCAGTATGTAAGATATTGTTCCGAGACCTAAACAAAGGAGACCAAAGTTAAGGTCCATAAATTTATGCTAAGTGTATCGAAGGGTGTCTGAAACCTGAGACACTAGGGATGTAAGCTCAGAAGCAGCTATCATTTAAAGAAAGCGTAACAGCTCACCTATTGAGGTTCCGGGCCCTGAAAATGGACAGGGCTAAGCATAATACCGATACTTTGGAGGCATTCGGTTTGAATGTTCTGGTAAGCAGGCGTGGTTTTCGTGCAGAAGGTTTTTCGAGAGAAAGGCTGGAACGAAAACTAATGAGAATCCTGGTAATAGTAGGATGTGATTTTCCTGAGAATGGAAAACGTCGAAAGAGTAAGGTTTTCTTGGCAATATATGTTAGCCAAGAGTTAGTCAGTACCTAAGTCGTATC
>JBAYKV010000334.1:0-2989 GCA_041664405.1 Syntrophales bacterium | reverse complement strand
CGGGAGAAGGACTGGACCAAAGACCTGGCGGATAAAGCAGACGTTTCCAAGGTCGAAAAGGTTGCCAGGGCCAAGTACCCCCACCTGAAACCGGAAATGCGCAGGACGAACTTCCAGGAAGTCGGCGTCGGTTTCAGTGAGGAAGAAGCCGTGGCCGAGGCGAAGCGCTGTCTGGCCTGCGGGATCTGTTCCGAGTGTTACCAGTGCGTCGATGCCTGTATCGCCAAGGCTGTCATTCATGATGATACCTTCGAGGAAGAAATCATCGAAGTTGGGGCCGTCATTGCCGCCCCCGGTTTTGAAGTCTTTGACGCCGGCCTTCGCGGTGAATACGGTTTCGGCCTCTATAAGAACGTTGTCACGAGTATCCAGTTCGAGCGCATCCTGTCCGCATCGGGCCCCTATTTCGGTCATGTCCAGCGGATCTCCGACGGTAAGGAGCCGAAAAAACTTGCCTTCATCCAGTGTGTCGGCTCCCGGGACACCTCCTGCGGCAATAGTTGGTGTTCCTCCGTATGCTGCATGTATGCCACCAAGGAGGCCATCATCGGCAAGGAACACGCCAAGGGACTGGAACCGACCATTTTCTTCATGGACATCCGCGCCCACGGCAAGGACTTCGACCGCTTTGTCAACCGGGCTAAAGACGAATACGGCATCCGGTATGTCCGCTCCATGCCCTCGACAATTAAAGAACTCCAGCAATCGAAGAACCTGTTGCTCAAATACGTCCAGGAAGACGGAAGCCTCATCGAGGAAGAATTCGACATGGTGGTCCTGTCCGTAGGGCTTTGCCCGCCCAAGGAAGCCGGCAAACTGGCGGGGGCGCTGGGCATCGACCTCGAGGAACATGGATTCTGCAAGACAGCCATGGAGAATCCCGTCGAGACCTCCCGGGACGGCGTCTTTGTCTGCGGCGCCTTTGGCGGACCCAAGGATATCCCTGAGACCGTCATGGAGGCCAGCAGCGCCGCCGCTTGCGCCTCGGGTATCTTGGCGACACGACGGGGGACGATGACCAAAGAAGAAGACTTGCCTCTCGAGTCGGACCTCCGGGGCCTCGGTCCGCGGACCGGCGTCTTTGTCTGTCACTGCGGCATCAATATCGGCGGCGTTGTCAACGTCCCCGAAGTGGTTGAATATTGCAAAACCCTGCCCAATGTCGTTTTTGCCACGGACAACCTCTTTACCTGTTCCCAGGATACGGCGGTGAAGATGGGCGAGGTGATCAAGGAACAGAACCTGACTCGTGTCGTTGTTGCCTCCTGTTCCCCCCGGACCCACGAAGGCCTCTTCCAGGAAAACTGCGAAAAGGCGGGGCTCAACCGCTATCTCTTCGAGATGGCCAATATCCGGGACCAGAATTCCTGGGTGCATATGCACGAACCCCTCGAGGCCACCGAAAAGGCCAAGGATCTCGTCCGCATGGCCGTCGCCAAGGCCCAGTTCCTGAAACCACTGAAACCGGGTCAGTTGACGGTCAACCATGCCACCATGATCATCGGCGGCGGCCTGGCCGGAATTACAGCGGCCCTGTCCCTGGCGGATCAGGGGTATGAATCCTACATCGTTGAAAAGGAACCGGTACTCGGTGGTAATTATCGCCATCTCTATTTTACTCTCGAAGGTCTGGATACCCGCAAGCACCTGAGCGGCCTCCTGGAAAAAGTGAAGGCCAGCAAGCTCATCCACGCCTATACCGCCGCGACGATCAAAAAGATCGAAGGTTTTATCGGCAATTACAAAACTACGATTGCCACGAAGGATGGGGACGAACAATTTGAGCACGGCGTTGTCATCGTCGCCGCTGGCGGCTATGAATTCGATACGAAGGAATACCTCCACGGCCAGTCTTCCCAGGTGATCACCCAGCGGGAACTGGAAAAGCTCATCGCCGAAAAAGACGACCGTGCTGCCAAGGCCAATTCCATCACCATGATCCAATGCGTGGGCTCCCGGATTCCCGAGCGGCCCTACTGTAGCCGTTACTGCTGCTCCGAGGCCATGAAAAACGCCTTGAAACTCAAAGAGATGGACCCTGCCAAGGATGTAACCATTATCTATCGCGACATCCGTACCTTTGGTCTCAAGGAAGATTTCTACAAGAAGGCCAGGGAATTGAATGTCAAGTTCATCCGCTATGATGAAGAACGGAAGCCGGAAGTTATCCAGGAGGGGGGCAAGCTTTCCATCCGGATTTTTGATCCCATCATGAATGCCCCGGTGGAATTCAAGACCGACCTTCTGGCTCTCAGCGTCGGTACGGTCCCCAACCCGGAAAATGCCGAGATCGGCCAAATGCTCAAGGTCCCGACGAACCAGGACGGTTTCTTCCTCGAGGCCCACGTGAAGTTGCGCCCCGTGGATTTCGCTACGGACGGTGTATTTATGTGCGGCATGTCCCATGCGCCGAAGCTCAGTGATGATTCCATCGTCCAGGCCAACGCGGCGGTCTCCCGGGCCTGCACCATCCTGACGAAGGATTTTATCGAAGCGGAAGGAAAAACCGCCTATGTAAACAAGGAAAGATGTGCGGCCTGCGGCCTCTGCGAAGAGAACTGTCCCTTCAGCGCCATCTCCGTGAACATTGCGGAAGCCTGCGCGGAAGTGAACACCGTTCTCTGCAAGGGATGCGGAGTCTGTACCGCCTCGTGCCGGATGAACGCCGTGGATCTCAATGGTTTCACCAACGAAGAAGAGCTGGAACAGATATATAATATATAAACTAAGGTCAACGGCCGATAAAGCAGCATTGCCACTAGAAGGAGAATATATGGCTGAAAATTTAGCAAACAAAGAATGGGTACCAAAAATCGTTGCCATCGTCTGCAACTGGTGTACTTACGCGGGAGCCGATCTGGCTGGTATCAGCAGGATTCAGTATCCGCCGAATGTGCGCATTATTCGCGTTCCCTGCACGGGAAGGATCAACCCTTTTTACATCGTGAAAGCCCTGCAGACGGGAGCCGACGGCGTTCTGGTTTCCGGT
>JBAYKV010000333.1:0-3022 GCA_041664405.1 Syntrophales bacterium | reverse complement strand
AGGGACAGTGACAACCTCGTTAAACCATTCATGCACGTCGCCATTCAGACGACAAGGCATTACGCTACCTTAAGAGGGTCATAGTTACCCCCGCCGTTTGATGGACCTTAGCTCCCTTGAAAAAGAGTTTTAGACACCACCACTGGGCAGGTCTCACCACGTATACAAGTCTTTTCAGATTAGCACGTGGCTACGTTTTTGGTAAACAGTCGGGCCATCCTTGTTACTGAGATCTACCAATGCAAACACATTTCTGAAGCTCACAAAGATAGACATCCCTTAAGCCGAAGCTACAGGACTAATATGCCGAATTCCCTTAGTTGGATATACCTTACACGTCTTGGCCTACTCAGCCTGAGCACCAGTGTCGGTTGTGGGTACAGTTAATTTATTCAAGAACATAATCTTTTCACTGGCTCTCGGAATCAGTAGTTTTGTCTCAAAAATTTTTCTGTGTCTATGGATTACCCTCGACAGAATTCTTTTCAAAAACACTCTTTCGAATGTCTACTTATCCAAAAACAAATTATGATATATAAGAACAAATCAGTGCAGGAATATTAACCTGCCATCCATCGTTGTATTCAGTTAAGGTACAACTTAGGAACTGACTAACCCTTGGTTAACGTATATTGCCAAGGAAACCTTGCTCTTTCGACGTTTTCCATTCTCAGGAAAATCACATCCTACTATTACCAGGATTCTCATTGGTTTTCGCTCCAGCCTTTCTCTCGAAAAACCTTCTGCGCAAAAACCACGCCTACTTACCCGAACATTCCATTTGGAATGCCGCTAAAGTATCGGTATTCTGCTTAGCCCCGTCCATTTTCCAGGCTTCGAACCTCAATAGGTGAGCTGTTACGCTTTCTTTAAATGATAGCTGCTTCTAGGCCTACATCCCTAGTGTCTCAGGTTCAAAACACTGTTCGATACACTTAGCAGAAATTTTGGGACCTTAACTTTAGTCTCCCTTGTTTAGGTCTCGGAAACGTATCTTACATACGCACCCTGTTTCCTGTCTAATACAGTTAGCAGATTCTGAGTTGGAAAGAAATCCGTAAGCATTAGCTCCTGCGATTTCCATCCGTACTTTACGCCGCCAACAAGCTAGACAAGACTATACGAAGGCATATTTCAATAGGAACCAGCCATTGCCAGATTAGATAGGCTTTTCACCCCTATCCACAAGTCATTTGAGTGCATGTTCACAACACCAGTTCAGCCCTCCATCCTCCTTTCGGAAGACTTCAGCTTGCTCATAGATAGATCATCTGGCTTCAGGTCTTATCCTTGTGACTAATCGCGCTTTCACACTTGCTTTCGCTTTGGTTACTCATTAAAGATTAGCCTCGCCACAAAAATAAATTCCCTGGTCCGTTTTTCAAAACGTACGTTACAAACCTTATTCATAAGACTTCAGTCTGTAACCAACTGTAACTGTTAGATTTCAAGTCTTTTAACTCTCTACTAAGAGTACTTTTCAGCTTTCCCTCGCGGTACTAGTGCGCTATCGGATTTGAGTTATATTTAGGGTTAGCGGTTAATCCCGCTATATTCAGACCTCTAATTCAAGAGACCCTACTCGTTGAGGAGCAACATATTAATTTAGTTTACAGGACTATCACCTTCTGAGGTTCAACTTTCCAGTTGATTTAACTCATTAACTTAGTCACTTATCCTCACCACATCTCTAACTTCTTTTCAAAAGCAGATTCAGTTTGCCCTTTGCCCTTTTCGCTCTCTGCTAATAAGGGTATCACTTTTGTTTTCTTTTCCTGTCGGTACTAAGATGTTTCAATTCCCGACGTATTTTTCCATCTCTGGATAATTCTGGAATCCCCGGATCAAATCTTGCATGCAAATCCCCGAGGCTTATCGCAGCTTGCCACGCCATTCATCAATACTCAAACCAAGCTATCCGTCTAACAGTGTAAATAATAAGATTGTCTTTAAGACGTGTACTTTCCACTACTTTTGTCATCGAGTATTTTACTCTCAAATAGATCCAAGATTTTGCTCTTGAACCTCTTCAATTTTCTTTGAATATGACTTTTTTATAAATGAATAATTTCCTGGATGTTCATCATTTAATTTTTTGCAAATTCCTTTTTCTATTTCATTTGCAATGTGGGCTTCGTTAGGGTTATACTGGATTTCCAATTTAATATCTTCTTTTCCCTTTATTGAAATTGTATATTTATCTATATTTTGCATTTTATTTTTTCCTTGATTTATTTTGTCTTAAAAGAAAAGATTTTTTTCAGTGTTTCGCGAAGCCTATGCACAATGGCAATGGACCTGTCGGGAATTGAACCCGAATCTCATCCGTTCTTTGGAACCAAAGGACGTTACGAAAATGAAGTTTTCAGTTCCGTGCAAGGGACGTATTCTGCCGTTGGACTACAGGCCCATAATATCAAGTGCCCCTCGTCATTTTTAATCTTTTCTAAAGACGAAAAAGTATGTAGAATTAACTATTGAAGTTTTAAATATTATAGGAGGTGATCCATCTGCAGGTTCCCCTACAGATACCTTGTGACGACTTAACCTACCTTGTCATGCTAAGGTTCTCCTTCGAAAAGTTTCACCATGACATAACTCGGTTGGTTTGACGGGCAGTGTGTGCAAGAGACAGTGACATATTCACCGTTCGCTGATAACAAACGATTACTACGAATTCCAGTGTCACGAGGCTGAGTTTCAAACCTCGATCTAGACTAAGATGAACTTTAAGAGATTAGCTTCACTTTTCAGTGTTGCATCTCGTTGTATTCACCATTGACGCGCGCGTGTCGCCCAGGGGATTCAGGCTGTACTCACCTAACGTAGCCCGCACTTTCATCTGCGTTACCACAGCAATCTGTATATTGTACACATAGTAAATATACACGCGGGTCTTGCCTGTTACCTGATTTAACAGGTCACCTCACGGCACAGGCTGACGTCGGCCATGCAACTCCTCTCAGCGTGTCAGGTAAGCCCTTTAGACTGACCTTCATTCTGCTGTCGCTCCTGGTGAGGT
>JBAYKV010000332.1:0-3078 GCA_041664405.1 Syntrophales bacterium | reverse complement strand
TTTGATACACTTTTTGTTGTCCCAGATGGGTCTTTGGGCACGCCAGCTTCCCGTTTTATAGGTACTGGCGTTCCCCGGCTCGAACACCATGCAACTGGGGGTGACTTCCTGCCAGGCTTCCGGCCATTTCTTCTGTTTCATGGAAAACACCTCAATAATGTTTTACTTTGCCAGTTTGACGTCTTTATAAGCCCTCATGAAGGCATTCTTGTTTTTGTACGCAATTTTCCCAAACCGCTCCTCGATGGGCACTTTCAGGGATTCTATCTTCAGTACCTTTGTCGCTTTCATGACCGCGCCCAGCATCGTGGTATTGGCAATGGGAACGCCAAGCTCTTCCCGGGCGATGTGGGTTGCATCTACGGTCGCCAGCTTGCCTTTGTATTTGAGCTGTTCCCGGAGCGTCTCCGCCGGTTTCGAGGTATTGACAATGAGCAGACCGCCGGGTTTAAGACCATCCGTGACGTTCACAAGCCCTACCAGGGACGGATCGAGGACGACGACCACATCGGGGTGGTAGATTCCTGAACGGATCTTGATGGGTTTTTCCGACACACGATTATATGCCATGACCGGCGCCCCCCGGCGCTCCGGACCAAACGCCGGGAAACCCTGGGCGTATTTTCCTTCTTCGATCGCCGCCAGCGCCAAAAGCTCGACGGACGTGACCGCGCCCTGACCTCCCCTTCCGTGCCACCTTATTTCAATCATGATCTTCTATCTCCAATTTTTTCTGGTATGTCCTACGGAAACAAAGACGTAGACTCCAGTACTAAAAATGGTAAAATGTGTCAGTGGTAAAAAAACAATCCCCGGAAAAAATATTGACAAGCGCCGGGGTCTCTTCTATGAACAGACAAAACCTTAACACCGAGGATAAGTCCATGACTAAAGCCGCTTCAATGCTCAAGGATGCCCTTGCCAAAGGCCGGAAAACCCTGAGTGAATACGACTCCAAGAGGTTCCTGGCCCTTTTCGGTATCCCCGTTTCCCGGGATATCCATGCAATCGACGTCGATGAAGCCGTCGCGGCGGCGGCCGGATTGGGCTATCCCGTGGCCCTGAAGGCCACCGGCGCAAGCCTCACCCACAAGACCGAAGTCGGGGGCGTTGTCCTCAATCTGAAGACACCCGGGGAAATCGAATCGGAAGGCAATCGGCTGCTGAAGATTCCCGGCTGCGAGGCCCTGATCGTCGCAGAAATGGTCGGCGGGGCGAGAGAACTCGTCTGCGGTCTGACCAGGGATCCCCATTTTGGACCGGCCGTCATGTTCGGCCTGGGCGGCATCCTCACGGAGATCTTGAAAGACACGGTTTTTCGCATCGCCCCCCTGACAACCGGAGACGCCCGGTCCATGATGTCCGATATCAGGGCCGTGAAGATTCTTGACCCCTTTCGCGGGGAAGGGGCAGTGGACCGGGAGGCCCTGGCCCGCGTTCTCCTGGCCGTCGGTCAGATCGGCCTGGAATACGGGGAGATCGCCGAAATCGACATCAATCCCCTGAAGATCCGTCCCAACGGTCAACCGGTCGCCGTGGACGCCCTCGTCGTTTTAAAATAGGGCAGCTATGGCCTCGGCCATGAACCGATAGCCGTCCTCCGTGGGGTGCACCATGTCGTACTGGACAAGGGTCCGGTAATCTGCCCCCTCGTCTATCCTCTCTTTCCAGTATTCGTGGACCATCGCGACGGGCAGGCCGAAGACGGCCCCCAGTTCCTCCAATTGGCGGTAAAACTCCCCGATGATCTCCGCATCGGCATTGTCGCCGATATAACTCGACGTCACCAGGATGATGTCCGCATCCCCATCTGCCTTAATTTCTTCAATTATTTCCTGGATCGTACTGCGGAACTGCCGGGATGTGTAGCCCATGAAGGCGTCATTGATGGCATACTGGATGAGTACGCAGTCGGGGTTGTATTCAAGGATATCGTAGCGGAGGCGGTAGAGTCCGTTATCCGCCGAGTCTCCCGGGATGCCCTTGGGAACGATAGTCAGGGCGCTTTGGGGATAACGTGCTTTGAGCATCTCCCGGAGGAAATGGATATAACCGCGCCGTACCATCCACCCCTGGGTCAGAGAGTCCCCCAGGGCGGCAATGACAACCTCATCGCCCCGCTTGAGTTTTTCAATCGTTCGTTCCGGTCTGATCATTATAATTTAGAACGTTTCAGGGCTTCCTCGTAGAGGTCCCTGCCCTGCGTATCATTGACCACAACGACGGGCAGATCGACCAGTTGAAGTCTCAGGATCGCCTCGGGTCCAAGGTCTGCATAGGCCACCAGTTCGACGCTGCGGACACACCGCGCCGTTAGGGCGGCGATCCCGCCGATGGCCCCGAAATACACGGCTTTGTGACGCTGCATGGCCGCTACGACTTCGGCCGACCGCTTCCCTTTGCCGATCATGCCCTTCATTCCCATTTCCATCAGCAGGGGGGCAAAGGGGTCCATCCGGTAACTCGTCGTCGGACCGATGGAACCTATGATCCGCCCCGGTCTGGTCGGCGAGGGACCGGCGTAAAAGATCACCGCCCCCCGGATGTCAAAGGGAAGCGCCTCTCCGCGCTGGAGGGTTTCCTGGAGGCGACGGTGGGCCGCATCCCGGGCAGCAAATACCTCACCGTTCAACAGGACCATATCGCCGGCACGCAAACTTGCACACAGCTCATCGGTCAACGGGGTTTTTATGGATCGATAATTTTGCATCCTATATGATGGCCTCACGATGGCGCGCCACATGGCACTGGATATTCACGGCCACGGGCAGACTGGCGATGTGACAGGGCTTCATTTCCACATGGACGGCCAGGGCGGAAACGGTGCCGCCGAATCCCTGGGGGCCGCCGCCCATCCGGTTCACGTCGGCGAGGATGTCCTGCTCAAGGTCGTTAAGGCGATCATCCCGGCCGTTCTTCTGCCCCAGGGGTCGCAAAAGGGCCTTTTTGGCGAGGATGAGTGACTCTTCGATGGAACCGCCGATACCGACCCCGACGATGACGGGTGGGCAGGGGTTCGGCCCGGCTTTCAAAACCGACTCGACGACATGCCGCCTGATACCTTCCCTTCCCGCCGTG
>JBAYKV010000331.1:0-3092 GCA_041664405.1 Syntrophales bacterium | reverse complement strand
TTCAAAAAGCGGAAATTCAGCTTCGTTATTGTCACCCACAATATCGAGGAGGCGGTCTTTCTGGGACGACGCATCGTGATCATGGATCCCGAGACCCACGGCATTGGCGAGATCATTGATAATCCCAATGCGGGCACGGCGGGCTTCCGAACCGCACCGGATTACTTTTCCAAAAACATGACCCTTAGACACCTGATCGAGCATCCCCATGAAAAACAGCCGCTGGCTTGACTACGCCCTGACGATAATTGTTCTGACCATCCTCTGGTATGGGGCGTCCCTGCTTTTGGGCTCCCAGCTCCTGCCGGACCCCCTGAGCGTCCTCAGGCGGCTGCTCCATGCAGTACGGGAGGAGATATTCTGGGAACATGCGGCAGTCAGCGCCTGGCGCCTTGCCGCCGCCCTGGCCCTCGCCTTCATGACCGCCGTCCCCTTCGGCCTTGTTTTGGGGAGCAACGAGCGCCTCGACCGGATCTTCGCCCCCCTTATCTATCTTAGCTATCCCATCCCGAAGATCGTCCTTTTGCCCATTATCCTCATGCTCTTCGGCCTCGGAGATCTGGGCAAGATCATTCTGATTTCCCTGATCATCTTCTTCCAGCTCCTCATCACCACCCGGGACGCGGTTCGCTCGCTCGATCGGGAGGTGGTTTACGCCCTTCAGTCTTTGGGGGGAAACCGCTGGCATTTCTACCGTCACGTCGTCTGGCCCGTGGCCCTGCCCGGCATCTTCACGTCCCTGCGCATCAGCACCGGCACCGCGGTGGCCGTGTTGTTCTTTGTCGAGTCCATCAGCACCAGCCGCGGCCTGGGACTATATCTCATCGACGCCTGGGGAAGGGCCGATTACACCACCATGTTCGTCGGCATCATTGCCCTGTCCGCCATCGGCATCGTCCTCTACGAGGCCTTCGATGTGATGGAACGAAGGCTTTGTGCGTGGAAGAACCTGTAATGAATAAAGAGATTGTTAAAGCCTGGATACAGGCCAGCCGGCCGCCTTTCTATATTGCCACCCTTATTCCCCTGACCCTCGGCTGGGTCGTTGCCGGTCAGACGGGCCCCTGGCATCCCTGGCGTTTCGTCCTGATCAATACTGCCGCCTTTATGGTTCACCTGGCCACCAATCTGGCCAATGATTACTTCGATCATCTCCAGGGAACCGATGCCGGCGCTTCTATCGGCGGCTCCCGGGTCATCCAGGAACATAAGATCTCCCCGGAAACACTCAAAAGGGTAATAATCCTCCTCTACGCCGGGGCCTTCCTCGTCGCCTGTTACATGATGAGCGCCTATCAGGTATGGGGGCTCGCGCCGATCCTGCTTTTTTCCTTCCTCAGCAGCCTCTTTTATGTCGCTCCACCCATCCGTTACGGCTATCACGGCCTCGGGGAGGTCTTCGTCGGCGTTAATATGGGGCCGATCATGGTCGTGGGAACCTATTGGGTCATTGCCGGCCGTCCCGACTGGAGCCCCCTTTATCTCTCCCTTCCCATCGGACTGATGGTCGCCTCCATCCTTTATTATCAGAGCATTCCCGACATCGACACGGACAGATCCGTAGGCAAACAGACCCTCGCCGTCCGCCTGGGAAAGGGAAAAGCCATTACCGGCCTTTTTCGCCTCTGGCTGGCCATTTATATCAGTATCATCGCCCTTACCCTTACCGACTACCTTCACAAATTCGCCTTTTTGAGCCTTCTCTCCCTTCCCATCCTCTTCAAGGTGAGCCGCCTCGCCCGCCGGACCACCGACACAGTAAAGCTTGACAGCCACGGGAAATACGTCCGCATCCTCTACTTTTTCAACGGCGCCGTCATCATCGCCGCCCGCCTGCTCATTTCCTTTCTCCCTTGACAGCACAGTAAAGATTCAATAAAGGAATTCCCCGTGGCAACAAATCAAAAAAAGGCTTATCCCTCCATAACCCGGGCATCAAAGAAACAGCACACCGAGATGGTGCGGGATATCTTCGCAACCATCCCGGAAGGATATGACCTCCTCAACCGTATCCTGAGCCTGAGGCGGGATGTGGCCTGGCGGCGGTTTGCCGTCCGCAGAATGAGGTTCGTAAAGACCAATCGGTTGCTTGATCTCGCCACCGGGACGGCGGACCTGGCAATGGAGGCCGTCTTGACCTATCCGGACATTAACGTCGTTGCTCTTGATTTCGTTCAGGAAATGATTGTGCGAGGACAGCGGAAAATCGAGAAACAGGGCCTGTCGAAAAGAATCCAGCTCCTCCAGGCAGACGCCCTGGCCCTGCCGATTGCCGACAGCGCCTTTGACGTCGCCTCCATCGCCTTTGGCATCCGGAACATCCCCGAACGTCTCAAAGCACTCAAGGAAATGACCAGGATTGTCGTGCCGGGGGGCCAGGTCATGGTTCTCGAGATGCATCTGCCGGGAAATAAATATGTACGAAAGGTTTACCGCTCCTATCTGAATCATTTTCTTCCCCGCATTGCCGGCTACTTCACGAAAAACCGGGCTGCCTACAGCTACCTGTCTGATTCCATTACCCATTTTCCCAGGCCAGTCGTTTTCGCCGGCCTCATGGGCGAAGCAGGTCTCCATAAAATCAAGCAATTCCCCCTGACCCTTGGGACCACCTACCTCCACATCGGATACAAGGCATGATCAGATAACAATAACAAAACCCCGTGCCTTTTCAAAGAAACAATGAAAACCCTTGAACGTAAGCTGAAAAGCATCATCACCGGCAGCAAGGGTAATGTCTTTCCGATTTCTTCCGCGATAGAAACATAAAATTTTCATGGGATGGAGTTGTATTGACAATGGGTATAAAGACAACCACAGGTCAATCTCAATAAGAAAATCAGATTATATTACGTATAGCAATGAATTCTATTGATACACCCTTTTCAAGAACATGAGCAACCATGCATTTTTTCTTCGACAGAACGCTGGGCCCCTGGCTTCTTGATCTGACGACTAGCTTAGTCAGCTCGGACTTTCCCAAATCCATGAAGCAGCAAATAACCTTGCAAAACGAAACCATATGTATTAATATGCAATCATGATCAAGAGAAGACTACAAGACTCCATCATTGCTTCCTTAAACCAATATC
>JBAYKV010000330.1:0-3096 GCA_041664405.1 Syntrophales bacterium | reverse complement strand
CAGAAGAAGAGATTCGAGAAGATCAGCTTAGGCTATGGAAGGACGACAGCGAATGACATTGTCAGGAGTTGTCGTCCTTTACAAAGCCACCGACAAGGTCGGTGGTGGTTTACTAAGTTCCATCCCATAATCATTCTTGAGGGACATATGGAATAGTTATAAAAACCCCGCATCTCTTAAAAAAAGATCGGGGTTTTTTGTTTTGAAATTGAAAAAAGGTGCACCGTTCCGAATCTGTATCTTGGACTCAATACAAACCAGAATGAAGATCAATGTTCTGAGGGGACTCCTGTGAATAATCAATTCAGGACAGAGCAAGATTGGAGGTTCATGCATTATGGTAGGGAAACATTCCATATCTCTTAAACACCATTTTCCCTTAATTACCCTGATCATTACATCTATTTTATGCATCGGGATCAGCATCTTTTCGCTGAAATCCGGATGGTTTGTTATCTTCCAGAACTTGTTCTATATTCCGATAATTATATCCTGCTTTTATTATAAAAAGCGAGGGTTTATCTTTTCTGTTTTTCTGGTTTGCATTTACTTTCTACTGATCCTGGCGTTTACAAAAGAATCCTCCATAATCATACAAGCACTCATAAGGGTTTTTATATTTATAGTCGTCGCCGGGACCATAACATACCTCTCATCACTGCACAAGCAAGTGGTAGAGTTACGGATTAGCAATATATATAATAGAAATCTGATTGAAGCCAGCCTTGATCCCATGACGGTGGTAGGGTCAGATGGCAGGATCATAGATATAAATGCAGCAACGGAAGCAGCCACAGGGTATCCCCGTACAGAACTCATCGGTAAAGAATTTTCCAATTATTTCACTGATCCTGAACAAGCCCGAGCCATATATCAAAATGTGTTTCAAAATCATGCTCATCGCAATGTGCCATTAGAGATTCGACACCAGGACGGACATGTGACTTTGGTACTGTATAACGCCACTTTGTATAAGGATGAAAAGGGACAGGTCGTGGGAGTCTTTGCGGCGGCACGTGACATCACCGAGCGAAAGCATGCAGAGGATAAGTTGCAGCACTCCGAAGAACGTTACCGGGTATTGTTTGATGACGCCAAGGACGGCATAGCACTGGCTGACCTCGAAACCAATCGGCTGGTGGACTGCAACAAGAGCTTGTGCCAAATGGTAGAGCGGGATAAGATAGAACTTGTGGGACAGATGCAGTCCATTCTCCACCGCACTTCGGAACTCATCGGTGGTCTTTCTCCTACTTTTCAACAGCACATAATCGAAGATCCTGGGCTTAAGTTGGAAGAGACCCTCCTCTCGAAAAATGGCAAATTGATCCCGGTGGAAATCCGCGCAGCAAAAATCCGGATAAACGATCGCGAATTTTTAATGGGTGTCTTCCGTGACATAACCGATCGCAAGCTAGCGGAGAAGAACCTGAGGCAAAGCGAGGAAAGATATAGGAGTATCTTTGAAAACGCTCATGAAGGCATCTTCCGGTCAACGCCGGATGGGAAAATGGTCATGTCCAATCAGGCCATGGCAAGTATGCTTGGATACGAATCCCCCGAAGAGACGGTGGCCAGCATAACCGACATGGGTCGTCAACACTACGTCAATCCTGAAGATCGCGATAAACTTAAAGAACTGATTAAAGAGCATGGCTTCATAAAGGGGTATGAGTGCGAACATCACATGAAAAATGGGAGCATCATCTGGGTTTCCATGACCATGCATGCGGTTCGTGACGAAAAAGGACACATCGTATATTATGACGGTATATCTGAGGATATCACGAACAGGAAAGAGAGCGCTGACCGGATGAGAAAGGCCCTGGGCGCGACCGTCCAGGCCATTGCCGTGACAGTTGAAACGAGGGATCCCTATACGGCGGGACACCAGCACAGAGTCGCCGACCTAGCGCGTGCTATTGCCACAGAAATGAACCTTTCAGTCGATCAGATTGATGGGATCCGCGTTGCTGCTTCCATCCATGATCTCGGCAAGATATCCGTTCCTGTGGAGCTCCTCAGCAAGTCGAAAAGACTAACGGACATCGAATTCTGTCTCATCAAAACCCATGCCCAGTCCGGTTATGACATCTTGAAGGATATTGACTTTCCCTGGCCCATTGCGAGGATAGTTATAGAACACCATGAGCGGATGAATGGGTCCGGTTATCCGAATGGTTTAGCGGGAGACGATATTCTCATGGAATCACGGATTCTGTCGGTGGCCGACGTCGTGGAATCCATGGCCTCCCACCGTCCTTATCGTCCTGGTTTGGGGATTGAAGCATCCCTTGAAGAGATCGAAAATAAAAAGGGAATTCTTTATGACGATGCTGTCGCAGATGTCTGCCTGAGATTATTTCGGGAAAAAGGTTATCAGCTTTTAGTGGCCTGATTTCAAATGATAATCCTCACCACCATTCCAAATCGAAAATTATTGACTTGTAGATGTGTGCAAGTCTCGCCAATGTGCCGATATTTCTAATAAATTTCTGTTTACTTCGGATTGAAAGCTTCTACGAAAGCGCATCTGAGTCAAAACGTCAAGAAAGTAAGCGATGCCACGGATGGTAAGGCCAATCGCGGCGACGCAGTCGCCGAGAACAATGCTATCATGCGAGGTTGCCACCGTCGGTCGCTTCCTGCTCCTCTTCCAGTGAGGGAGCAGCCATATCTACAAGCAGCCTGTCAGTTAGCGGGCAAATTCCTTTTCGATTCTGGTCATGGCTTCGGCCAGGCGGTCGTCGGGCACGGTGAGGGAAATTCGTACGTAGCCTTCCCCGTATTTACCGTAAGCCGTTCCCGCCGCCACGACGATGGCTGTCTTGTCAAACAGGCGATTCGTGAATTCCAGCGAGGTCATTCCTTCCGGCACGGGGACCCAGAGGTAGAAGGTTCCCTTCGGGGGCGTGAAAAAGATGCCGATCTCTTTGAGGGTTGCCAGTACCAGCTCCCGGCGCCTGCCGTACACCTCGATCATGTGATCGATGAAAGAACCCTCTTCCTTCAGGGCATGGATGCCGGCAAACTGGATGGGGTTGAAGATGCCGGAATCGGTGTTTTCCTTCACCTTGCTGATGGCGGCAATCAGGT
>JBAYKV010000329.1:0-3103 GCA_041664405.1 Syntrophales bacterium | reverse complement strand
TAAGGATAAGGATAAGAAGAAATAATAGCTCTTGGCCATCTCTTGCACGGATGTACCCTTTCTTTGAAAGGGAGCATCCTGTTTTTTAAACGGATGTTCGACCCCTTAACATTCCGGGGAATTGTTAAAGAATAGCAATTAATGCAACCAGTGGCGATTGGTCTTATGAGCTATACATAGGGAGCCGGCAAAAAGACGGTGTGCGTCTTTTCCTTAATAACGAGGCAGCACACGACGGCGTCTGCTCGTCCGGGAGCCGATTTTTCTGCTATATAGGACTGGGCGGCTGAAAGCTACTGCACAAGACCATTTTCCAAAATTATGAATGCGTAAGGCACTTCGCACTGTAAACTTCCGTTCCCAAATTTTCCCCTATTTCACCGTCAAGATGAGGGCTGGCAGTCCGGATCTTGAGTAGAAAACAATCAATAATGTCTGGTGTTTATGCTTTACTCGCCGCATTTTGTGCGGCTTTGGTATGAATCCTGCTCACAGGGGGTGACAAACCTGAAAAAGAGAGGATCTTATGCCAAGTTCTGATAAATATGTCGCCGTTGTTTTCCCGGGCCAGGGCGCTCAGCGTCCGGGGATGGGGAAGGATTTTTACGATCATCTGCAAGTCTGCCGGGAGGCATACGAAGAGGCCTCCGACGCCCTGGGTTGGGATGTCGCGGAGATGTGTTTCGGAGATGACGAGCGGCTGGATTATACCGAATTCACCCAGCCCTGCCTTCTGACGACCGAGATTGCCATGTTCCGCGGCCTGGGCGCCCTTTATGATTTGGCGCCCTTTCTTTACGGTGGCCACAGTCTTGGCGAATTTACGGCCCTCGTGGCTGCGGGCGTCATGCCTCTCGGCGATGCCGTGCAGATTGTCCATACCAGAGGCCGCCTGATGCAGGAGGCTGTTCCCGTCGGTGTGGGCGGCATGGCGGCGGTGATCGCCGATGATCTCGATGTGGAGGAATTGGAGGGGGCCCTGTCGGATCTCCCCGTAGATATCGCCAATGTAAATTCTTCCCGGCAGGTCGTCATCAGTGGCCACGCCAGCGCCCTGCCGGAGGCGGCGGTGAGGATAAGCGATGTCATCGACGATGATGCGGATTTGCGCTTTGTCCCCCTCAATGTCAGCGCCCCTTTTCACAGCCGCTTCATGCGCCCCATCGAGCGGGAATTTTCCGACCTCCTGCAAACCCTGGGCGATGATGTAGATCCCCAAAAGGCCATGGCGGTAACCTCAAATTACACCGGTAAATTCCATACCCGCTATCGGGAGGATCTGCTGTGCTATCTTACCTATCAGTTGGGGAGCAAGGTCCGCTGGCGGGAGAATATGGACGCCATTGCCGCCGAAGCCGATACGATCTATGAAATCGGGCCGGGCCGGCCGTTGCGGGACTTTTTCAAGACCATCGGCGTAAACTGCCTCTCCGTGACTACCCTGTCCTCGGCGACGCGCATTTTTGGGAGCAACTAATAAATGGAGTTCAATTTATCCGATCATCAACGCATGTACGTGGAGACGGTCCGGCGTTTCGTTAAAACGGAGATCCTCCCTCAGATCCTGGAGCTGGACGGGAAACATGCCTTCCCCTTCGAGATTATCCGCAAGGCCTGGGAAACGGGAATCCTGAATCTTAGTATTCCCGGCGACATTAAAGGATATGAAATGGACGCCATGTCGTCCGCCCTGATTATCGAAGAGCTTTCCTACGGCGATTCCGGGATTGCCACCTCGGCCATGTGCAACGACTTGGCTAACGCCGTCATCGCCCAGAACGGGGCTGGTCCGCAGCAGGAGGCCTTCCTGAGGCCCTTTGTCGATAATCCCCTCCTGGCCTCCTTCTGCCTGACCGAGCCGGGGGCCGGTTCCGACAACAGTGCCATGACGACGTTCATGAACCGCCGCGAAGACGGAACCTATCTTCTCAACGGGGCCAAGTGCTTCATTACCAACGCCTCCTACGCTTCCCAGTTTACCGTCTTCTGCAAGGTGGGGAAGCCGACGGGCAATTTCATGGCCTGCGTCATCGTTCCCGTCGCGGCGCCGTCCCCGGAGGAACTGGCCGGAGGGTTTGCGCAGGGGCGAGAAATTACCCTGCCCACCGGCGGGAGCATCACCGTGGGCAAGCCGGAGGACAAATTGGGCCAGCGGCTGTCCAATACCGCCGCCGTGACCTTTGAAGACGTCGTTGTCGCCCCCGAGCAGATCATCGGCGACCGGCGGCTGGGTTTCCGGTACGTCATCGACGTCCTCGACTATGCCCGGCCCATGGTGGCGGCAATCGGCGTCGGTCTGGCCCGGCGGGCCCTGGATGTTACCCTTAATTATACCCGGGAGCGCAAACAGTTCGGCCAGCGGATCTGCGACCTTCCCGTGGCCCGGGATACCCTGACGGCCATGTGGAAAAAGGTAGAACTGGCGAAGCTGGCCCTGATGAAGTCTGCCTGCGCCCTTGAGGAGAAGACGGAAGACCGGGGGCTTTATGCGTCCCTGGCCAAGAATACCGCCGCCGAAGCGGCCCTCTTCTGTGCCAATGAGGGGCTCCATCTCCACGGCGGCTACGGGTTCATGACGGAGTACGAAATCTCGAAACTCGTTCGGGACGCCCATATCATCGATATCTATGAAGGGGTCCGGGAGGTGCAGAACATGATCATCGGCCGGGAGATCTGCTGATAATGCTTTATCTGCACGGCTTGGGGCACTTTCATCCGGAAAATGTCATTACCAATAAGTTCCTCGAAGACCTCGACATCGGGACCAGCAACGACTGGGTTCTGGAGCGGGTGGGGATTCGGGAACGCCGGACCTCTCTTCCCCTTGACTATATCCGGGAAACGAAGAACAGCGACACCCGGGCGGCTTACGAAGCCGGTATTTACACAAATGCCCAGACCGGAGCGGCGGCGGCAAGGCAGGCCCTTGCCCAGGCGGGTATTGCTCCGGGTGACATCGGCCTGGTGATTTCCGGCAGTTCGGCTCCGGATCATGTCACCCCGTCCGAGGCCGCCACGGTGGCGGCGGAACTCGAAATCGAGGCGCCCTGTTTTGACATCAACGCCGCCTGCGCCACTTTCGGGGTCCAGTTGTCCTTTCTGG
>JBAYKV010000328.1:0-3107 GCA_041664405.1 Syntrophales bacterium | reverse complement strand
TTACGGCCTCTGCCAGATGGTTCCACGAATCCATCAAGTTATGGTGGTGCAGGATGAGATGGCCGATATAGCGGGGCGATTCCTCGGACAGGAGGGTGAGGCTTTCCTCGGTATTGGCGTATCCGTAGCCGTCCCGCCGCAGGAGACCCATGGCCGTGAGGGCGTTCAACAGCAGGGGGACGCCCCGGTGACTGCCGCCGATGGCCCGTCCTATTTCTTCCGCCGTTAAGGACTCTCGGCCGATCACGGTAAAGATCCCCAGCTCAACCGCGGCCTGAAGGGTGCAGCTCTTCCAGTAGGCACCGGACATTTCCAGAATCGTCTCCGCCGTAATCTTCATGGTATTGCCTCCTTGTCACGCTGGTGGTAAAAAAGTATAGGGAAAGCGGCTTTGCATGTAAAGGAATATATCCATTTCAAAAACAGGCTGCCGTCGTTTCGTTCAACACCTTGAAAGATTCTTTCAAAAGTCGGGGGCAAACAAGTCCCCTTTCCCCCTTCCCGAGGTCTCAATAAAAAATTATTAGCCTATGTAATCAATCATTTATAAAATTATTAGCCGATTATTTCCAACATGGCACGTATTTTTCATTAAGATAAGTCAAACGAAACAACAAATAAATGAAAAAAACATAGAGGAGGACACAGATCATGAAAAAGACATTAGGAACGATGGTAGCGGCAATGGTGGTTGTTCTTTTAACCGGGACTTTCGCGATGGCGGAATACGCAGCAGCCGGTGTGGCTAACTTCCCCTACTTCCAGCTTGGTTGCCTCATTGTGGGCGGGATGGTCATCATCTCCCTGAAGCACAAGTATGAGAAGATGTACACGGGTGAGGTTGCCGGGGTTTTCGCCCTCTATACCGTCCTGATTGCCCTCTTCACCAATCCGGTCATTACGACGATCAAGAATATGGTCGGCTGAGACCAAAGACATCTCTTACAAAAACCCCCTGACGAAACCGGTTCGTCAGGGGGTTTTTGTTTGTGACCGTAATAAAGTCACTGTCCCCGCAAGAAACCAGTCTATAGATAAAACATTGACAAAATGGACATTTTGGTCCTATGTTTCCGCCCCTGAAAAGGACGGCGATTTATTTGTTGTTGACGGCGGCTTGGAAGCCCTTTCAATTTTATTCCGGGACCATGTCACAATCAGATCACAGGCGGCCGGCGGCGCCGGGACGGCTGCAAAAGGAAAGGCTACATGAAATATACCAGATCACCCCTCAACCGCGGCTATGCCAATCAAATCCTCAAAATTGACCTGAACAGCCGGACTATCGCGCCGGTGGCCCTCGATCCGCAGATCCGTGATTTTTTTATCGGCGGGCGCGGCCTGGCCCTCTATCTACTCCATAAGGGCATTTCGGCGGAGACAAGCCCCGCCGATCCGGAGAATCCCCTGATCTTTTCCCCCGGCCCGTTAGGCGGCATTCCCCAGTTCCCGGGCACGAGCAAGTGTATGGCCGTTTCCCTGTCGCCCCTGACCGGCATTGCCGGCGTCTCGAATTTCGGCGGCCACTTCGGGGCCTATCTCAAATACGCCGGTTTTGACGCCCTGGAAATAACCGGGAAATCATCAACGGACATCATCATCGTCATCGATAGTTTCCGGACAGAAATATCCATTGTAGAGGCCTCCGTGCCGGACCAGGTATTCGATCTGGAACGGGCAATCGCCGAGAAGTTCATCCAGGCAGGCTATGAAAAGAAGCACCTTGTCTTCCTGACAACCGGCGTCGGGGCCGGTAAAACCAATTACGGATGCATAAACAGCCATTATTTCGACGCCACGAAGATCCAGGATGAAACCAAAGGATTCTTCCGGACTAAGCAGGCGGGCCGCACCGGTCTCGGTACGGTAATGCACGATAAGAGAATCGGTGCTATTGTGGTTCTTGCCGAACATCCCCGCGGGAAAAACCCCTTTGGGGCCGCCGACTGGGACAGGGTGAAGAAGGCGGGAGAAAAGTTGGGAAAAGTCGTCAAGGAAGTCGATCCCCAATCCCTGCGGATGCATCGCAAGGGCAGCGCCGGGCTTATCGCCTTCATGAACAAGGAGGAATACCAGTCCCTGCCCGTGCGGAATTACCAGTTAGGCTCCGATCCCCATGCCCATACCATCACCGGGAAATTCTATGCCGAGCACCTTTTCGATCATCGGGGTATGGACGGTTGTTTCCCCGGCTGTAATCTCCGCTGTACCAAGGGGGGGCAGGTTACCTTGACTTCCGGGGAACATAAGGGCCTCAGGGTCTGGGTCGATGGCCCTGAATATGAAACTGCCGCCGGTTTCGGCTCCAACCTGGGCATCTGGAATGCCGAATTCATCATGGAGGCCAACTGGCATTGCGACAATTACGGGATCGATACCATAACCACGGCTGTAATCATTGCCTTCCTCATGGAATGCTTCCAGCGGGGCTATCTGACGAAGGAAGATACGGATGGCCTGGAACTCGTCTGGGGTAATGAGCAGGCTGTCTTGAGTTTCATCCATCAACTGGCCCGTCCCCGGACGGTGCTGGTAAAAGTGGCGGGGAAGGGCATGCTCCCACTGATCGACTGGGTTGCCGATCAGTACGTAAAGAAAAACGGCAAGATCGATCCCCGGGAAGAACTGATGAAATTCGCCATGCAGACCAAGGGACTCCCCTTTTCCCTCTACCGGACCCAACGTTCCCTGTCCATGCAGGCCTCCTATGCCGCCGCCAGCGATATCGGGGCGCACCACGCCGCGGCCTGGCTCATCAAGGTGGATCTCCTGGGGGCCTTCCCGACCTTCCAGGACAAGGCCCGGGCCTTGATCACCTACCCCCGGGTCCGCCTGGGGAACGATAATATGGGCCTCTGCAAGCTGCCCTGGGTCGATGTCTTCAATCCGGAATCGGAAAAAGTCAAAGATACGGACAAGTATATCAATCCGGCTTCCCAGGAGATCTACGCCGACTTCTATAACGGGATGCTGGGCACGGACATGACCTGGGAGTCAATATTTGCCCAGACGGACCGGGATATAAATCTCCAGCGGGTGATGAATGCCATGGTCTATGGCGGTGACACCGGACGTTACGACCGGATTCCGGATCGGGCCCTGGCCCC
>JBAYKV010000327.1:0-3115 GCA_041664405.1 Syntrophales bacterium | reverse complement strand
CCCAGATCAATGGCCGGTTCGCTGACCTTCACGCCCCCCGCTACGTTGATGAAGATATCGTGGCTGCTCAGATGGAGGCCGCAGATCTTGTCCAGGACCGCCACCAGCAGGGAAACACGGCTCCCGTCTACGCCGATTGCCGTCCGCCTCGGCATCCCGAAATTGGTCGGAATCACAAGGGATTGAATCTCGATAAGGATGGGCCGCGTCCCTTCCATACTGGGGACAACCACGGAACCCGCCGCCTGCTTGGGCCGCTCAGCCAGGAAAAAAGCAGAAGGATTGGTCACCTCCTTAAGTCCGTCGCCCCGCATCTCGAAGACGCCGATTTCGTTCGTCGGCCCGAAGCGATTCTTGATCCCCCGGATGATCCGGAAGGCATGCCCCCCGTCCCCCTCGAAATAGAGAACCGTATCCACCATGTGCTCCAGGACCTTCGGCCCCGCAATGGCGCCGTCCTTGGTCACATGGCCGACGAGAAAGACGGGAATTCCCGTCTTTTTGGCTAAAATTATCAGTCGTTCCGAGCACTCCCGGACCTGGCCGACGCTTCCGGGGGCGGAAGCAAGGGCCTGGGAACAGACCGTCTGAATGGAATCTATGACCACCGCCTGGGGCTTGATCGCTTCGATATGACGGATCATGCTATCCAGATCAATCTCCACCAGGACGAGAAGATTGGGTGAATCGGCGCCGACGCGTTTCCCCCGTAGTTTGATCTGCCGGGCCGATTCCTCACCGGAGATGTAGAGAACTTTCATCCCCTGGACAGCCAGATGTTGGAGAAGCTGGAGGAGGAGCGTTGATTTGCCGATACCGGGGTCGCCACCGACAAGAATCGCCGATCCGGCCACCAGCCCGCCCCCCAGGACCCGGTCCATCTCCCCTAACCCGGTCCGGACCCGATCCCGTTCATCGGCTTCGATGGCGTCAATGGGTTGCGGGGCCTCCTGAAACGAAAAGGACGTCCGTCCGGTCGCCCCTGTTGTCTCTCTGATCTCTTCCTCGACAAAGGAGTTCCACTCCCCGCAGTCCGGACACTTCCCCAGCCATTTCGCAGAATCATGGCCACAGTGCTGGCATAAAAAGACCATCCGGGACTTTTTTGGCGGCATCAACCCCTCCCCTTCTGATCTCCCCCTTGGAGGGGGAGGAATAATTTTCCAAGTATAACATTAAGAGGAAAACGACTTTCCTTATGCCACAGGCCATACAAAATTTCAAACAGATAAGATCTATAATATGAATTTCCGGCAACATGCCCTTCTTTGAACATTATTATCATATGGCAGAGACAATTAATTACAATGATATTAAAAACATCGCTATGAGATCTTTCAAATTGCTTGTCTTCTCCTGGAAAGCTTGATATATTCTCCGGTCTCTGATTATAAGGAACAAGGAGATTTAAGATTTTATGCACAATCCGAATTTCAGCTCCGGCCCCTGCAGCAAGCGCCCCGCGTGGGCCCTCGACGCCCTGAAGGACGCCGCCGTCGGCCGTTCACATCGTTCCAATCTGGGCAAGGAAAAGCTCGCGAAGGCCATATCGGAAACGAAACGCATCCTCGGGATTCCTGATGATTATCTCTGCGGCCTCATGCCCGGATCGGACACGGGGGCCTTCGAGGCAGCGATGTGGAGTCTGCTGGGTCCGAAACCGCTGACGGTCCTGGTCTGGGAGAGTTTCTCCCAAGGGTGGGCCACCGATATCAGCAAACAATTAAAGCTCAAACCCACGGTGATGACGGCGGATTACGGAAAGATCCCCGATCTGGCGGCCATCGACTGGACGAACGACGTTGTTTTTGTCGCCAACGGGACGACAAGCGGCGTTAAGGTTCCCCATTGGGACTGGATACCAGCCGACCGGGAAGGCTTGACCCTCTGCGACGCCACAAGCGCCGCCTTTGCCATGGAGATCGACTGGGCCAAGATCGACGCCCTCACCTTTTCGTGGCAGAAGTGCCTGGGAGGCGAGGCCGCCCACGGGATGCTCGTCCTGAGCCCCCGGGCCGTCGCCCGTCTCGAATCGTACGATCCCCCCTGGCCGATGCCCAAGATCTTCCGCATGAAGAAAGGCGGGAAGGTCGACGCCGGCATCTTTGTCGGGGACACGATCAACACGCCCTCCATGCTCTGCGTCGAGGATTACCTGGACGCCCTGGCCTGGGCCGAAAAGATAGGGGGGCGGGCGGGACTCATCGCCAAGAGCGAGGCGAATCTTAAGATCATAGAAGACTGGGTTGCCCGGAATCCCTGGGCTACCCTGTTGGCGGCCGACAAGGCCATCCGTTCCAATACGTCGGTCTGCCTGACCGTTGCGGATCCCAAGCTGGCGGCACTGCCCAAGGGAGAGCAGGAGAAATTCCTCAAAGGGCTCGCCAGTGAGCTGGGAAAGAAAAAAGTCGCTTACGACATCAACGCCTATCGGGACGCCCCGCCGGGCTTCCGCTTCTGGTGCGGCCCCACGGTGGACGGCGCGGATCTGAAGACGGCCCTGGAGGGGCTGGAAAAGGCGTTCAAGGAGAAACAGTAAAAGTTTATGGGGTTCAGTCCCAATTCAGCCGTCGTTCCGGCGGAGGCCGGAATCCAGAAACCAAATAAATAGGGGCACTGTCCCCAATTAACAGGAGAAAATAGGATTTATGAAGAAGGTTCTGGTTAGTGATACCCTGTCCATGGAAGGGGTCGAAATTCTGCAAAATACGCCGGGGATCGAGGTGGACGTAATGACCAACCTGACCCCGGATGAGCTCAAAGGCATCATCAAGGACTACGACGGGCTGGTGATCAGATCGGCGACGAAGGTCACACCGGAAATTATCGCAGCAGCGGAAAATCTCAAGGTCGTCGGGCGGGCGGGAATCGGCCTCGACAATGTGGACGTCACAGCGGCAAGCAAACGGGGTATCGTCGTCATGAACACCCCCGGAGGCAACACCATAACGACAGGGGAGCACGCCATCGCCATGATGCTCTCTCTGGCCCGGGAAATCCCCCAGGCCACGGCCTCCATGAAGGGGGGCAAATGGGAAAAGAAAAAGTTCATGGGGGCGGAAGTTTTCAACAAGACCCTCGGCATCGTCGGCATCGGGCGGGTGGGGGCCATTGT
>JBAYKV010000326.1:0-3221 GCA_041664405.1 Syntrophales bacterium | reverse complement strand
TACCGCAACAGGCTGAACATGGGGCTGGAACGGAAGACGAATCACATCAGCGGTGTTGTGGACGAAGTGAATTCCCTTGAGCCGACCGCACATACAATTTTTTGCTACATCCCCCCAACGGAAACTCCCTTGCCAGGACACGGTATCAATCCGCCCCTGAAGTCGCTCAAGAACAAAAACTATTTCGCGACAAATCCCGAATTTTTCACCTTGGACGAAAATGCCAAGAGGGTCATGGCGAGGCAGCTTTGCTTTTCGAACAAGGAACTGCGCAGGGAGTTGACAGCCAATATCGAGGCGAACATCCAGGCGCAAGGCGGCAAAGGAATCGTCAATGTGTCGCAAAATGACAATGCCCTGCGTTTCTGCTGCTGTGCCGACTGCGCCAGGCTCGAGAAAAAACTCGGATGCCCCGGCGGCCCGATGTTCGACTATATCATCGAGCTGTGCGGATATCTTAAGGACAAGTATCCAGGGGTCATGGTCAGGACCTATGCGTACAACAAGGGACAGTCACAGGAGCCCCCAACGAAGATCGAGAAGCTGCCCGGGAACATGATGGTGATTTTTGCCGCGATCAACGACAACATGGCCCAGGATTGGAACCATCCTACCAATCTTAAAAGCTTCCAGGATCTCGCGCAGTGGGTCAGGATCTGCCCGAATGTCTGGGTCTGGTATTATCATTTCTTTGAGAATAGAGCCCCGTTTTGTAATACGTACAGATTTGTCAACGACATGCGTCTGATGAAAACGCTTGGGGTGAGCGGCTTGTTCGTAGAGAAACACAAAAGCTTCCCCGAGCAAGGCTTCGCCGAACTCCAAACCTATATGATGCTGAAGCTGTCGCAAACCGTCGGTCAGGACTCCGGGGCGCTGATCTCCGAGTTCATGGACCTCCAGTACGGAGAAGCGGGTTCGGGGATGCGGAAGTATCATGATGAACTTGAGGAATGCCGGAAAGACAAAAACCTCGGGTATATCCCCGAAATCAATGCATTCACCACCGCGATGCTCCCCTATCTGACCGCCGCTAATCTGTTGCGCTGGGAATTGCAATTCGATGAGATGGAGAAGTTGACGAAGGACGACCCGGCGAAACTTTTCAACGTGCGTGCCACGAGGTGCCCCCTAGATCTCGTTGTGCTGGAAAAGTGGCAGAAGGTCAGAAAGGCATTTCCGGATTACTTCCAGGATGCCAAGCTGTTCGAGGGACGCGTCCGCTCGACATATGACAGGATGCTGGCGACACATGTCTCCAAGAAAACGCTGTACCCTGGGGCTGGGGAATTCAATATGAAGCATGCCTACGCCAGGCTCGATGCCAGCCTGGCCGCCCTGGACGCAAATCTCCTATCCGAACCGGCAGGCGGCAAACCGATTCCGGCGCAATTCGCGGGGATCCCCAAAGAACTGATCCGGCGCGTGGTGCCGAAATCTGGGGTGAAGCCGCAGGTGAGTGATCCGGATGCCGCCTTTGGCATCGCCGCGGAAAGCGTGCCAGTCAACCCGTTTGTCGTTGGCTTCTGCAACCTGATGGATCGAACGAAGGGCATGCAGCGCAACCTTCCGATTTCGGAAATCACCACGACCGGATATCAAATCTACAAAGTAGCCGGCGTGGACCTCAGCCCGAATTGTTATTGGTGGTGCGGCGACTGGAATGTTCAGGCAAAGCTGGGGCAGTTTTTTGAGGAGGATGGCAACAACAAATGGGATATCTACGCATCCTTGAAGTTTGAAGGCCCGATGTATTTCAAGGATTCCAACGCCAAAGACAACCGCGTTCTTTGCGATCAGGTCATCCTGATTAAAGCCGACGGGCCAAAGTGAGCGGATGGGCGCCTCCTTGAATTACGGAAACCGCATCAGCTTGAGGGAGATCAAACGTCGAAATTCGCTTATACTTTACACCAAAACACTACTAGATAGATGAATCTGCTAGCTAAAGAATTTGCCAAGAGCCAGTAATTTCATGAAATATATGTGTAAGAGTGGAATATATAAAAGGGTGAAAATCATTCGCGATGAGAGCGGCTCTAGAGGCGCAAATCCCGCCGCCACACCGGTGGAGAATCCGGATCCGGACCGGAGCGGGGAATACAACTGGAAAGAACGGCATGAGCAGGTCAAGGCGCGAAACGCCCAAGGAGGCGTGAATCTTGTTTTCATCGGTGATTCCATTACGCATTACTTCGGAGGCGAACCTGAGGCGAAGATTGTCCGCGCCGGCGAGGTATGGAAGAAATATTACGGTCACAGGCAGGCCGTAAACATGGGTTTCGGCTGGGATCGCACAGAGCACGTGCTCTGGCGTCTGGAAAAAGGGGAACTCGATGGCATCGCACCGAAAGTGGCGGTGGTCATGGTCGGGGTCAACAACCTTCTGCGCGATTACTCTCCCGAGCAGACAGCCGAAGGTATTCGGGCCATTGTGGATCTTGTCGGAAAGAAACTGCCGCAAACAAAAATCCTGCTTCTCGGTATCCTGCCATTCGGCATCCCCGTATCTGGAAAAGTCAGGACTGCCAATGAGCTCATCTCAAAGTTTCCAGATGGACGACAGATCTATTTTCTTGATGAATGGAACATGTTTCTTAAATCCGACAGTTCGATTGACAAAGGGTTGATGTCCGACACTCTTCATCCCAACGCCAAAGGTTACCAGATCATTGCGGAAGCCATCGAACCAAAGCTCACGGAACTATTTGGTGAGCCGCCAGTAAGAAAAGATGAGATGCCAATTGAAAACGCTGGAAAATATCTGATTGGAAAAGTGCAATTCAGGAATAAAATGAGATGGAAAAAGGAGAAGTGAATTATGACACAGTACATGTTTCCGCATAATATGTTCATTCTGAAATCAGGATACGGAAAGAGTCCCTGCTACCAGTTCTCCGCTACGGAATTGCAGCGGTTGCTGGGACGTATCGGGATCCAGGCTCGAATTCAAAGCGCCGCCGGGCCGAAGACCGGCAACTGGCTGATGCTCAGTTCAACCGCAACCCCGCCGCCGGCAGCTTCGCCGGTTGGTTTGAAGCATGACGGGTTCTCCCTGAAAATCAGTGCCAAGGGAGTGGCGGTTGCCGCACTTGAGCCAAAGGGGATTCTCAACGGTGTCTATGAACTGGCCGAGCGATTGGGGTTCCTGTTCCTGATGCCGGGTGAAGGGGGCGAATGGATCCCTGATCTTAAGGGGCGTTGTCCGGCACTTGTTCAGG
>JBAYKV010000325.1:0-3223 GCA_041664405.1 Syntrophales bacterium | reverse complement strand
TAGCACCCTGGAACTGATCTTCTTCACCCAGGGGTATCTGAACAGGCAGAGGGGTGGAATTGAATCTTCGGCGCATCATATCGATGGTTCCAAAGTAATTAGCCCCAACCCTGTCCATTTTATTAATAAAGGCTATTTTGGGAACGCCATATTTATCGGCTTGATGCCAGACCGTCTCCGACTGCGGCTCGACCCCGCCAACAGCGCAGAAAACAACCACGGCCCCGTCAAGCACCCGCAGGCATCTTTCGACTTCAATTGTAAAATCTACATGACCGGGGGTGTCAATGATGTGAATATCGAAATCTTGCCAATTGCAGGCGGTAACAGCCGAAGTGATCGTGATTCCCCGTTCCTGCTCCTGAGGCATCCAATCCATAACCGCTTCCCCATCGTGCACCTCGCCCATTTTATGCGACCTGCCGGTATAGTATAAAATCCTTTCCGTAACGGTCGTCTTGCCGGCGTCAATATGAGCGACAATGCCGATGTTTCTTATTCTTGCCAGCTTGGATTTTGGGGGCATAACGCTATATCCTATTTCTCTTTTACCGCTTGAACGATCAATTCCTTGTTGGCGCCAAAGGCCTGCCTGGTATCTATATGCCCCTTGATGGATTCTATTTCCTTGCCGGAAATCATAATTTTAACTTTTTTTATGGTGGGTATATTTGTCGTCAGAGTATTGGTTAGGGAGAAGATGGTCGCCATCTCGCTGGCGCTGCCGCCGGGATGATTTTTCATGAGATTTTTATTGAAACTTACATAGGCTGTCCCGTCGTCGATCTTGACATTTGTCACCTCCACCTTTTCTGGGAAGGTATTGACGAAACCCGTCCTAGATCCGTCCAAAAGCACTTTCACCAGCTCCCGAGCCTGGTCGGAAGGCTTCTCCTCTTTGGGAACATACCTTTTTTCCGGGACAAGGAAACGCTCATTTGCGTCGGAAAAATAAACGGTGACTTCTTGCTTTTCCTTCTTTTTAGCGACTTTACCCTGACCATCTACAGGTGGATAAACATAATCAAACAGGGTCAGGAAAAAAAATACCAGGAACCCTACCAAGGCAGTAATGACAAGAAAAAGAACCGATTTTTTCATCTTTCTCTTTTGCTGCTTGGTCTTGACCGTAGCTGTCCTGCGCTGCTTCTTTGAGGCCATGTAGATCTCCCTTTTCAAAAAGATCGGTGAGGGTAGGTCATTTTGCTATTGCTGTCAAGGAAAGATGGATGCTTCAGAAGACATTAGAATGGCCCATCAACTCAGATATTGATCAATTTCAGGGCCTGCTTAGCCTTGAGACCGAAATCTGAGGCGGGGGCTAGTTTGACGACCATTTCATAGGCCCGTCTCGCCTCCAACATTCTCTTCTGTTTGAAATAGCACTCACCCAGCCAAAAATAAGATTCAACAAGATTGGGGACTAACTCCGTTGATTTTTTGAAATGACCAATAGCACCGTCGATGTCAGCTTGCGCGTACTTTGTCTTTCCCATTTCCTTTTCGATCAGGGGAAGAAGTTCACGCGTGTTATCCTTGAGCTCGGCTTCCTGATATTTTGTCAAGGCCCGCTGGTAGTCGCCTTTACTGTAATACGCCCGGCCCATATTGTACAGGGACATCTCGGGTGCCTCATAGAGGATATCTGCCAGGGCGCTGTTAAAGGCAGTTATCGCCTTGTCATACTGCCCACGGTTATAATAAAGCGTCCCGAGAAAGTTATAGGCACTTGAGTAATCAGGCTTGAGCCTGACAGCTGTTTCGCATTCATCGACAGCTTTTTCGCTGTAGCCCTTTCCGAAATAGGCGACGGCAAGATAATAATGGATCCTGGGATTTTCCGGCGTATATTTTTCCGCTTCCAAGAGTTCCTTGAGGGCCGCGTTGTAATCTCCCCCCTCCACATAGGCCTTACCGATATTCAAATGGTTTTCCGCAAGCTCCCTTCGCTTTTGCGTCCCGGCACAAGACAAGAGGCTCGCAACCATGCATAGTGCGAGACAAACAGCCGCACACGCAAACCATGTCCCATGCTGACCGCGATCATATCTCCATGTCTCTTTAGGCTTCTTTGTTGTTTTTGCCATTGATCCACCAGTCTCCTTTATCTTTGAACCACCATGCAGAAGAATCTGTCTTCAAAATGCTCTCGGCGAGTTGTTTTGCGTCCTCCGTACAGAGTCGCTTCACGGCGAAAGAAATCCACTCCTGACTATACTTGTTCCCCAAATCACCATACTCTTTCAATTGTATGATCAGCGCCAACTGATCGGCGTCATGGGCAATGCGCGCCTCCCGGGTTTCTTTCTCATTAAATTCATAAATAGCCGACGCAATATCGCCGCCAAAAAACAGCGTTTCCGTCAATTCCTCAACGGCCTTTCCCTCGTTGACGGCGACATACTTTTTATTGACGTAATTCATGTCCCCGGTTCTCGCTTCCGGCAGATCATGAACGAGACAAATCTTGAGCACCCGATGTTCATCGGCTTGACGATCAAGCTGGCAAAGGGTGTAACCGATATAAATTGTTCTCAGAATGTGCTCAGCCACCGACTCGCAACCGGAACCGAGAAACTGATATCCCGAACGGGGCGTTTTTTGCAGCATACCTACTTCGAATAGAAAATTCGCTATATCTTTCATAATTGTATACGGAGTAATGATTCTTTAATCATTCTGAGTCCTTTTTATATTCGTGATCCGATTGTTCATCATATCCGCTACCTTTTTAATCTGTGCCTGGAGAGCCCCGACGCCTTCCGGTTTCATTACCAGAACCTTGGCCAACTGTTCACGCCAGTGCTCAACGACGCTGATCTCATGCTCCCGCAATTTTTTATCGAACCTGTTTTGCATCTCCTTGATAAAAGCCTCCTGCCCCTTGTCCCCCATCTTTTCTCTCCTCACACAATTTCATTCTTCCAATTACGAGCATGGTCTTATATCAATTTCCCCCTTCCTTGCAACCTCGTTTTTTATCAGAAAACACCTTGACACTCTGCCTCCTTTCATATATATACCCTTCGCGTTTTCGGCCATATTTCTTCAGAATATCGCTTCTCGATTATTCCTGAAATGACACGCGGGTCGTAACCAAAGGCGGGATGAATTCACTTTGTTAAGGGTGTTCCTATGCAGCTCCTGACAATCTGAGCTTACTCGCGTCGGGTTATATAAAATTCTTACAAAAGGGAGGTAGTGTTATGGCGTTAGATTTTAC
>JBAYKV010000324.1:0-3238 GCA_041664405.1 Syntrophales bacterium | reverse complement strand
GCCTAGTGGCCCCTTGGAATCAGTAGATTTCGAAAAATTGATCCAAGAAGTTGATCCTTATATCAAAGAAAAAGGCAAACTTAATGGCTTGATGATTTATACCAAATCCTTTCCGGGATGGGATAATTTTGCAGCATTCCTTTCCCATATAAAATTTGTCAAGAACCATCATCAGAAAGTTAAGAAGATTGCGGCCGTAACAGATGGTACTTTTCTATCGATCATGCCGCAGGTTGCCGATCATTTTATACAGGCCGAAGTAAGGCACTTTGATTACGCTGACAAGGATGCAGCACTAAATTGGCTTAAGGCTGACAAATAAGAATGATGAAGTATCAGTGCATGTCATTATTTTATGAATAGCGGTCAATCCCTTCAAATACCATGTTTTGGGGGAGGCCTTGAGTAGTATCAAAGCGAGTGACCACACTTACCGAGAGCTTATTGAATCCTGATTGAAAGGTGCGAAGTCTTGGTGAGGTCTTTTCATTTCATGCATAAACCGGCTGTCTTCCTCCTCAAATACGATTCTTGTCTGAACATCCATCGGTTTAAGGGGTTATGATCATTTATTGGGAGGAATCTCGTAGACAATTAAAACACAATGCGATATGGCATGTCGCTCTTAGGTTCAATCCAGTTCAATCATTTCTAAATAACGAGGCGTGGATTGTCTACATTACAAGCGGCTATACTCGGATTGGTTCAAGGCTTTGGAGAGTTTCTGCCCATATCAAGCTCGGCGCATCTGGTGCTGATTCCCTGGCTTTTCAAATGGAATGATCCGGGACTCACTTTCGATATTGCTCTCCATCTCGGTACCCTTATTGCGGTAGCAATTTACTTCTGGAAAGACTGGTTGCGGTTAGTCACAAAAGGATTGACAGATGTCCGCAGCACAGACGGTCGATTGTTTTGGTATTTGGTTGCAGCCACTATCCCAGGGGCAATGGTGGGGCTTCTATTAGAGAAAAAAGCCGAGACCATATTCAGAGAGCCTATGTTAATCGCGACTATGCTGATCCTATTGGGCGTTATTCTGTACTGGGCAGATCGGAAAAGCACCAAAGATATTGGGATGAATTGTATAACTTTTAGAATCAGTCTCTTCATTGGCTTATCTCAAGCGCTGGCGATCATTCCGGGGGTTTCACGTTCGGGGATCACCATGACCATGGGATTGTTGATGGGACTGACCAGAGAAGGGGCAGCCAGGTTTTCGTTCTTATTATCTGCTCCCATTATATTTGGAGCCGCTCTGGTTAAGCTGCCCCATCTTATATCAAATCCGTCCGAGATAACCGTGAATTTTATTATCGGTGTCCTGGTCTCTTTCATTACCGGCATTCTCAGTATTGGGTTTTTGCTTCGATATGTTCGGACCAAGAATTTTCTTCCTTTTGCCTGGTACAGATTTATATTGGGATCCATAGTCATCGTGATTGTCTTGATGCGTTAGATGAAAGTTCAGGTAAGCACCCTCAGCGGCAAGTTACCTCACTATTCCGAGCGGATGAAGGAATGATGGGGAATCTATGGGCGCTGTAAAACGAGTCTTTGCCACCTTGGGACTTTTCCTTTTCTTATGCCTCGGCACAGCGGTTCAGGCTCAGGAAAAAATGGCCACGTATCCTACCTTTACGCCCGGCTATATTTCTATCAAGATCTTTGACAACCAGTCGCGCTTCGTGGGCCGGATCCTGCCCGAGAAAAGGTATTGGGCCCCAATCGACCAAATTCCAATCTTCCTGCAAAAGGCCCTGGTAGCCATCGAAGATGCCCGTTTTTATGAACATATGGGGATCGACCTGCGCGGTATAACCCGTGCCCTGGTCAAGGATGTGATCAAAAGGAAAATGGCCGAGGGGGGCTCGACCATCACCCAGCAGTTGATCAAGAATAAATACTTTTCCGGCAAAAAAACCATCGAACGGAAGGTCAGGGAAGGTCTCCTGGCCATGGAGTATGAACGCAAATACACCAAGCAGCAAATTCTGGAGATGTATTTCAATGAAGTCTACTTCGGGAAAGGGGCCTGGGGTATCGTCCAGGCCGCCCGCCTTTATTTCGATAAGTATCCACAGGAACTTACCGACGCCGAATGCGCCCTGCTGGCGGGGGTTCCCAAAGCCCCGTCCCGTTACAACCCCCTTGATAAACCCACGGTCACCCGCGACCGGAAAAACCTCATCCTCAAGCGCATGACGGAACTCAAGATGATCACTCCCGGCCGGGAAAAACAGCTGCGAGCCCAGCCCATAGCCGTTGTGCAACCCGGGGAAGCCCCTTATTACCTGGCCCATATCCGCAGCAAATTGATCAACAGGTATGGAGCGGAAATCATCGAACAGGGGGGACTGGACGTCATCGCGGCCATGGATCTTAAACTGCAGAGGCTATCCGAGCGGGTCCTGCGCGAGGGCGTCGGACGTATTTCCTCCCAGCTCCAGGGCGCACTGTTATCCATGGACCCTCATACCGGGGATGTCCTGGCGGTGGCGGGGGGGACCGATTTCAAGCGGAGTTCCTATAACCGCGCCTTTTTTGCCAAGCGACAGCCCGGCTCGACCATCAAGCCCCTGATTTATGCCGCCGCCCTGGGAAAAGGGTTTACCGCCGGCAGTATCTGGAATGACGACCCGGTCGCCTACCCCCGAAACGAGCATGAAACCTGGAAGCCCCGGAACTACGGGAATGAGCACTACGGGAATCTGCCTCTCCGGCAGGCCTTGGCTTACTCGGACAACATCATCACAATCAAATTGCTGGAGGCCGTCGGGGTTCCCGATTTCGTTCGTTTTGCCGGAACGCTGGGGCTCTCCCTACGATCACCGAACGACCTCTCCCTGGCCCTGGGAACCGATGAGGTCACTCTGAGCGAACTGATGCTTGCGTACGCCCCCCTGGCCAACGGCGGTACGCTGCCCGAACCCAGGACCATCATCCGTATTTATGAGCGGTACCGAAATAACTGGACGGAGATTCCCCCCGCGGTCAACCCGGTACTTTCCCCGGCCATTGCCTATGTCACGACCTCGATGCTCAAGGACGTCCTCATCTACGGCACCGCTAAATCGCTTCGCGGCTTCAGCCGGGAACGCCCGGCCGCCGGGAAAACCGGAACTACCGATGATTACCGGGATGCCTGGTTTATCGGCTATACGCCTCAGATGATTACCGGCGTCTGGGCCGGTTACGACAAACCCAAACCCATGGGGAGAGGTTTCACCGGGGGGGC
>JBAYKV010000323.1:0-3252 GCA_041664405.1 Syntrophales bacterium | reverse complement strand
TGCGGTGGGTAGAAATCCGGAAGCCCAGGGTAAAATTATGCTTACCATGATGGTCGGTATGGCCATGACAGAATCAGTCGCTATTTACGCGCTGGTTGTTTCGCTCGTCATCCTGTATGCAAACCCGCTTCTCAAGTATGCAGGTATCGGCTGATAATTAGAACATACATAATCCTGTAATTATTGAAAAGGGAAAAGGGGCACTAAAAACAGACTCCTTTTCCCTTTTCTTTTACCATCACCCGCAAAAAAAATTCCAATTCCAAATCAAAGATAAAATCAAGGCGGCAGGGAAGAGGCAACGCAAGCGTATATGGAGATACGTCGAGGAGCCGATGGCAAAGCCAACGAAGATAGCGCTTTTATTTGGAATTGGAATAAGTGGAAATAAGTAATTGTCGTGAATTCGGCCTGTTCAGGACCCGTCAGAAATCAGGGGGCGGACACGCTGGACCTTCTTTTCCGTCTGATGATGTTTATCCTTCAGGATCTTTTCTTTGGCCCTTTTTGATCGCTTCCGCTTCTGCCGACGAATTTTTTCGTTACGCATCTTTTCCGCTTCAACCAATCCCCTTTGCAGACGCTCAATCCGGTCCAGCAGGAGACGGCGGGCTAAAAATCGATTAAGTATTTGGGATCTTTCCTGCTGACACTTGACGGAAAGGCCCGTAGGCACGTGCACCAACTGTACACAAGATGAAGTTTTATTGACGTTTTGTCCCCCGGGACCGGAAGAACGGACAAAGGATTCCTTCAGCTCGTCTTCAGAGACGCCAAGCCGTGCCATTCTTTCCTTCAAGGCATTTTCTTTTTCTGGGGAGACGGTAAACATGTTCATAACGACTTGAAAAACATTCTAAACCGGCGTGAAGGGCATCAGTCACAGGGGGTATGGAAGGTTGCCTTTGTAACTTGAGCTGAGAGCGTTATTTGTTAGAGAGAGTAGATCTCGTCGCCGATGAAGTTAACCCAGTGTTGGCTCAGAATTTCGACCGCTCTCTCGATACTGTCGCAGCCTATAATGAGAATGGTTTCTTTCCCGATTCGTTCAATGGTCGTATAAATGTAGTGGATGTTGACTTCTCCTTCAGACAGAGGCTTTACTATCGCATTCATCCCCCCGGGATGGCAGGGTACCTCAACCGCGATGACCGGGGCGACTTCAATTCTAAAATTGAAACTCTCCAGAATGGTGACAGCCTTTTGGGGATCGTTGACCACGAGGCGCAGGGTGGAGTGCTCTTCCGTGCTGGCTGCCGACATGGCCTTTACCTTTATGTCTTCCTTGTCGAGGATATCAATAAGTTTCGTCAGGGCCCCGGGGACGTTGTCCAGTTGTACAGATACCTGTTTAATGGCCATGGTATTGAAAGTTCCCATTTCTCAGATTTCCAGCTCGTATCCGGCCGCAAACGCCTTGCGGTTGATTTCCATTGCCGACTTCTTTTTTTCCCCAAGGATCTGCTTCAAACCCTTCAGGAAAGATTCGGGGGTGATCACACCGGTTTTTTTGATGAAGGATCCCATCATGATAATATTCTGCACCCGGGGATTGCCTAATTTACCGGCCATATCCCCAACGGGGACATTATGGATATTCAAGTCTTTGCGTGTCGGTCTCGTGTCTATTATGGAAGAGTTCATAAAGATGCTTCCCTGCGGGGCGACGCGGTTCTGGTAAGTGTATAACGACGGCTTATTCATTACCACCAGATAGTCGGGTTCGGAGGCGATGGGCGAAGCGATTTCCTCGTCCGACACGGCGACCGTGCAATTGGCAGTTCCCCCCCGGACCTCGACGCCATAGGAGGGCAGATACGTGACATGGTAGCCTTCGTTCATCACGGCATGGGCATAGATATAGCCCATCATCAGCACGCCCTGGCCGCCGAAGCCGGCAAATATGGTCTTCCTGATCATAGCTTTCTGAACCTTACCGTTTGCTGTCCTTTATTATTCCCAAGGGGTATTCTTTTACCATCACTTCATTCACCCATCGACAGGCATCAACGGGAGACATTTTCCAGTTGGTAGGGCATTGGGACAGGATTTCAATGAGGGAAAAGCCGACATTGTCCATCTGATACTGAAAGGCCTTTTTAATTGCCTTTTTAGCCTTCATGATATTAGCCGGAGTATTGACGGCGCACCGTTCGATGTACATCGTCCCCGGGAGCTGGCCGAGAATCTCACTGAAGTGAACCGGGTATCCATCGAGGAGGGCTGACCGTCCTGGCGGCGTGGTTGTCGACGCCTGTCCCAGCAGGGTTGTCGGGGCCATCTGTCCGCCCGTCATCCCGTAAACGGCATTGTTGATGAAAATAACCGTAATGTTCTCTCCCCGGTTGGCGGCATGAAAGGTTTCCGCCGTGCCGATGGCCGCTAAATCGCCGTCTCCCTGATAGGAAAAGACCACCCGGTCGGGAAGAACGCGCTTGATACCCGTAGCAACGGCGCAGCCACGGCCATGCGGGGACTCAAGCATGTCGATGTCAAAATAATTGTAAGCAACTACCGCGCATCCTGCGGGCGGCACGCCGATAATACGGTCCCGGATTTCCAGTTCATCAATAGACTCGGCAATAAGGCGGTGGGCAATACTGTGGCCGCAGCCGCCGCAATAGTGAAAGGCCGTATTTTTTAATGATTTGGGTCGGGAAAAAACTTTCTTCATATCATTTCTTCCTGGCATGATGAGCAATTATCTTGGCGAGTTCCGCAGGCGTTGGGATAACTCCCCCCGGCCTTCCATAAAACTGAACCTTGCCAATTCCACCCAGGGCCAATTGAACGTCTTCCACCATCTGTCCCGTGTTCATCTCGAAGACGAGGAAATTATCTACCCGCTCTGCGAAGGACCGGATTACTTCCATGGGAAATGGCCAGAGGGTTATGGGTCGGATTAGTCCGACCGGGATTCCCATCTCCCGGCTGCGCTTGATTGCCCCCTTGGCGATCCTTGCCGCCGTTCCGTAGGCGATGATCAAAATCTCCGCATCGTCGGTCCAGAAGGTCTCGAAACGTACTTCCTTCTGGGTTATTACCTGGTACTTCCGGTAGAGCTTCCAGTTGTGCTCCTCCATACGGATCGCATCCAGGATGAGACCCCGGATGAATTTGCTTTTACCCTTGCCCCTGCCATTGAGGACATAGCATTCAGGGTACTGTCTGGGAGCGGGTTCACTGAACTCAACGGGTTCCGACATCTGTCCCATCATGCCATCGGCCAGGATGAGTACGGGATTCCGGTAG
>JBAYKV010000322.1:0-3278 GCA_041664405.1 Syntrophales bacterium | reverse complement strand
GTATCGCCATCGGCAAATGGTACGGAATCTCTAATTTTGCCCTGACGCCGCCCATTGATGCCATCAAGGCCATTTTTCAGGGCACATATCAGTTCACCCTGGCCAACAGCCTCGCCCTCGGCGTGGTGATCGGCCTGTTCTTAATGATCTATCCCGCCATGACTAATGTGAAGATCGAGGATCTCGGCAAGGCCGCCGCCTCGCCGAAGCAGTTGATCATTGTCATGGTCTTCAACTATCTCGTCGCCCCTTTTTTCATGCTCCTTTTGGCGAAAATCTTTCTGTCCGCCTATCCGGATCTGTATGTGGGTCTTGTCCTTTACGGCCTCGCGCCGTGTATCGCCATGGTTATTGTCTTCACCTTTCTATCCCTGGGGAACAACGCCCTGGCCATCGTCCTCGTGGCCATCAATTCAATCTGCCAGATGCTCCTGATCCCGGTTTACGCGAAACTGCTCCTGGGAGACGTCTCTTTCGACGTCCTCGTGGTCGGGGAGAGTGTCCTTCTCTATCTCGGCATCCCGCTGGTGGCCGGTTTTCTCACCCGGCGGATCGCCGTAAGCAAGTTGGGCGAAGAAGGCTTCAAGAATTTCAAGACCTATCTGGATTCCCTGTCCATCATTGGCCTTCTCTTCACCCTTATCGTTATGTTCGCCCTGAAGGGAGACCTGATCCTGGAAAACCCCATGCTGATCGTCCATATGGCCATTCCCATGACGCTCTTTTTCTGGGTCATGTTCGCCGTGGTCTATCTGGTGAGCTGGAAACTGGGCCTGAACTATAAGGATTCCGTCGCCGTGGCCTTCAACTCGACAGGACGTGATTTCGAGATCGCCATCGCCATCGCCATTACGGCCTTTAGTCCCGCAGTGGCCCTGGCGACGGTCATCGGTCCCTTGATCGAGGTGCCCGTCATGCTGGTTCTCGTCTGGGCGGCCCGCCGATCAAAAGCCCGACTTTTTGTTGAGGCTAAAGAGGCCGCCCCGATTAGGCGGATGGAACCTGCCGCGGAACTGGTTCAAAAACGAAGACGGAAAAAGTAGCTGACCATGTTCGAGAATATCCTCTTCCCCCTTGACTTTTCCCGCCATGCGGAGCGGATTGTCCATCGCCTCCCCGACTTGAAGCGAGTGGGACTGGAGACGGTGGTGTTGCTCCACGTGATCAATCCCATCAAGGCAGTCCGCTGGAGGAACGGTGATGAAAAATTGCTGGAAAAATTGCAGGCCGATGCCGAAAAAAGGCTGCGGGACATTGCGGAGGGTCTCGCCACCCAGCACGGAATCGCTGCCAAATACAGGGTGGAGATCGGCGTTACCGACCAGGAGATCATCAACACCGCCGTAGAACTGTCCGTATCACTAATCGTCATGGGGGCGCACGGACGCAGCTATATTCGGGGAACGCTGCTCGGAAGCGTAACGCAGAGCGTCCTGCGACAGACAAAGATGCCCCTGCTGATTGCCCGCTTTCATGATCCTGAGGACAAAGTGGAAGAAAACCCCCACTTCTTTGCCCGGGATATTTGTGCCAAGATCCTCTATCCCACCGATTTCTCGGAAAATGCCCTCCGCGCCTTCCGACTCTTGAAGACCTGCCGGCAGGAGGGTGAAAAAGAAGTGATCCTTCTTCATGTCCAGGATACGAGAAGATTGTTCCCTTATCTGAAGGATAAAATGGTCGAATTCGACCGCATCGACGAGGAAAGGCTGGAAGAATTGAAAAGACAACTTTTATTCGTCGGTTATTCTGTCCGTTCCGAGGTGAAAACAGGCATTCCCTTTGTAGAAATCAATAAAACTGCCGAAGCGGAGGATGTCACCCTCATCGTCCTTGCCTCCCACGGGAAAAGCAACATCAGAGAGGCGCTGCTGGGAAGCGTCACGGAAGCGGTCGCCCAGCACCATGTCCGGCCAGTTTTGGTCGTTCCCCGTGATTAGGGAAGGTTTAAAATTCCTTGACAGCGAGGAATCCTCCCTGTACATTCCTGCGAGTGAATATATGGGATATATCCATGAAACACACACAAACCCTGATTATGGCCTGTTGCGGGGCCGCCAATGTCGGACAGTTGTCTAATCTGGTTGCCGTGGAGCTTGTGAAGGAAGGTTATGGAAGCGCCTTTTGTTTGGCAGGCATCGGCGCACATCGCCGAGGCTTTGTCAGGTCGGCGACGGAAAACGAGACGATTTTAATAGACGGATGCGCCATCGGATGCGGCAAACTGATGCTTGAACAGGCTGAGGTGCCCCTGAAAAAGTATCTCGTCCTTACAGATCTGGGGATCGAAAAATCCGTAGGGGCGGAAATACGTCCAGAAGATTATGAGAAGGCCAGAGAGGCCGTTCGGGATCTATGCAATCTGCCGCTACCGTTACTTCCACCCTTCAAAACCACATCAAGTTGTTGCGGTTAATCAGACCGCATCGCCTGATCGTAGTCCACTCAAGACGTGGAGACTCCCGCCCATTGACCCATGGCATTAATCAAAATAGAAATCGTCGGCAAGGATGGAGAAATGGACTTTCACAGCATTGAAGAAACCTTAGAAAAACTAAAACAGAATAATTATATCAGTTCCCTGGAGATCGCCACGTTAGTTTTCCTTGCCGGTGCCACCGGCAAGCCCCTCCTCATCGAAGGCCCGGCAGGGGTGGGGAAAACTGAACTTGCAAAGACCGTGGCCAGCGCCCTGAGCCGGGAGCTTGTCCGTCTCCAGTGCTATGAGGGCATTGACGAAGCCAAGGCTATCTATGAATGGGAATATGCCAAGCAGCTTCTCTACACCCAGATGCTCAAGGAAAAGATCCACGACATCATTGACGCGGAGGACACCCTGCCCACCGCGGTGAAGAAAATTAGCGCCCAGGAAAACGCCTTCTTTTCCGAGCATTTTATCCAGCCCTGGCCCCTCCTCAAGGCGATTACCTCCCCGGAACCAGTCGTTCTCCTTATCGACGAAGTGGACAAATCAGATCCGGAATTTGAGGCGTTTCTCTTGGAGTTGTTGAGTGACTATCAGATTTCCATCCCCGAGTTGGGAACCATCCGGGCCAAACATATCCCCTTCGTGGTCCTGACCTCGAACAGTTCCCGGGAGATGAGCGACACTCTGAAACGGCGCTGTCTCTACCTCTACATCGACTACCCGAGCTCGGAACGGGAAAGAGAAATCGTTTCTCTTAAGTTTCCCGGCATCGACGAGCGCTTTTTGGAAAAGATCGTTGCCGTAGTGACGGACATCCGTGGCCTCGACTTGAAAAAGAAGCCCTGCATAT
>JBAYKV010000321.1:0-3310 GCA_041664405.1 Syntrophales bacterium | reverse complement strand
CAGGGTGATCCCCGCCTGCCCGGCAAGGCTGATCGCCAATGCCGTCGGCACAGAGAGGGATAACACCACGGGGATGCCCATCCGCCATATCTTGTGAACAATTTCCGAGGAAACCCGCCCGGTCCTCAAGAGAACTTTATCCGCGCCGTCGATGTCATGGAGGAGGGTGTAGCCGCTCAGCATGTCCAGACAGTTGTGTCTCCCGATATCTTCGCGGGTGACAAAAATATCGGAACTATCGGCAAGGGCGGCGCCGTGGGTCCCCCGGGAAAGGTTGTGGATACAGGCGGCGGCTACGAGTTCCTCCATGAGCGTAAAGATCCGGGCCGGGGAGATTGTTTCCGTCCCGATTGCCAGGGGTTTCATGGCCTCCACGTTTCGTCCTTCCCCTGCACCCGTTACCGGCTTCATGGGCTGGGCCCCGGATAGTCTTACTTCACTGCCCGATCCGCTTATTCCAGAGGCGCCGCTCGAAGAAATGACCTGCCCGCCCTCCTTTCCCGGATCTTGAGAAATCGATTGACCAGCGGCCAACCCCGGCCTGGTATTAACGTGGATCGACATTCCTTCCCCGCCGACTTCCACAGCTTCTATCTCCCGGGCGGTCCGGATAAGTCCTTCGCCTCGCAGCCAGCCCACGGCCAGTTCTTCCGTATGAATGCCCGTACAGGCAATGGTAATCATTTTTCGACCGTTAAGATGAACTTCCAGATGGACCTCCCGGACAATATCCACTGCCGACGCCTGCCAGGACGTCCCCGTAAAAATACGGACGGGACACTTTTCGATCCCCGCCGGGTGTTCATGACGGTCATGTTTCATCTTTTTTCTCTCAGGATGCGGTGATCTCCCGAACGCACCGTCATTTTGATCTGGTCGAAATATTCCATCAGGGGGATAATGAACTTCCGGGTCAGGCTCGTCAACTCTTTGAAGGTAACGGGCGTTGCCTTCCCCTCCCTGACAAGGAGGCCGCGGTAGTCCTCCTGCAATTTATCCAGGATCGTCCGGTGGTAGAGAAGGTCTTCGTTAATCTTGACCAGGATCGCCTCCCGGAGCAGAATGGCCCGCACGCTATCGACCTGCTTGCTCCGGTCGGGGAATTGTTCATAAATCTCCTTGACCGTCGGGGGCGACAGACCGGCCTGCAGATAAAGGGTCTGGATTTTCTCCTTCATCGCCTCCAACTCCCCTTGGAGATGGACCCGATGCCCCGGCAGCCGGACCGTTTCCCGCTCCAGCGCCATTTTATCCTGTTTTTCCAGATCCTTGAGGGCCTTGTTGAAGAGCTTCGCATTGATGAAATCGCCGATAGTCATGCGCAACTCTTCTTTTTGCATGCCCTCCCGGAGGGGATTCTTCTCATGATAGGCCCTGACCTCTTGCAGGGCCTGCTCTTGAAGAGCGGCATAAACGGCGGCGGCAACGATCTGCAAGGTTTCGGAGTCAAGGAGAATAGCTTTCCGGGCGGAGAGCATGGCCTCGATAATCTTCCGCAGTCGGTTTTCCGCGAGCCCCGTCCGCATGACGAGGCGAACGAGACTGATCCCTTCATATCCGGATCGTTCGGTAATAACCGCCACCCGCTCCTCGTCTGTCCCTTCCTCAAGAAGGCGACATTCTTCGATTACCGCCGCTTGCATCCGTTTGTGCTTCCGGGGCAGCATATCGAGGATCACCCCGCCTCCGGTCGTGGTAATGGGCGAATAACTCCGGATGACAAAGTGATCCCCCGTCATCACCACCGTTGGTTCCTCGAAGATGATCTGGCCATAGAACCGCTCCCCGGGTCGCGCCCCCTCCCGGTCCAGGAGGATGATCCGGCCGATACTCTCTTTCGTCCCCACGTGAAAACGGACAAGACTTCTGTTTTTAAGGGCCTTCCCATTGCTCGCCAGGTAGTCCATGGCAACATCGAGACGCCGGGACGGCTCAACAGTCCCCGGCCTCGCCATCACCTCGCCGCGCTCGACGGCGGCCTTTTCCACCCCCTGGAGGTTGATCGCCGTCCGCTGACCGGCTTCGGCCGTCTCCACGGCCTGATTGTGGACCTGAATGCTCCGGATTTTGGCCTTCAGCCGGGAGGGAAGAATTTCTACGTCGTCACCGACACTGATGCTTCCGGAAACCAGGGTTCCCGTCACCACCGTGCCGAATCCCTTCATCGTAAAGACCCGGTCCACGGGGAGGCGAAAGACGCCGTGATCCCTCTTTTCTCCCACCTCCGACGCCAGGAGGTCCAGGGCCTGGACAAGATCCGTCAGCCCGGCCCCGGTTACCGCCGAAACGGGAACAACGGGCGCATCGGCAAGAAAGGTCTCACCGAGATACTCGTGAACGTCGTCCATGACCAGGGACAGCCAGTCCTCATCCACCATGTCGATCTTGGTCAGGGCCACCAGACCTTTACGGATCCCCAGGAGGGTGCAGATGTGAAGGTGTTCCCGCGTCTGGGGCATGACCCCTTCATCGGCGGCAATGACCAGGACGAGAAGATCGACGCCGGAGGCCCCGGCGACCATGTTCTTGATGAACCGCTCGTGCCCCGGGACATCCACGATACCCAAGACAAGTCCCCCGGGAAGCTGCAAGGAGGCAAAACCCAATTCGATGGTAATGCCCCGCTCCTTCTCCTCCTTGAGACGGTCCGTATCGATGCCGGTCAGGGCCTTGACCAGGGAAGTCTTCCCGTGATCCACATGACCGGCGGTTCCGAGCACAATATGCTTCATCGTCTATTTGCCACTCCTGATGGGCAAATAACAGACTCCCGTAATTTAAACAATGGAAATGTCCGCAGGATTATCTCTCGATTCCGGCCAGGTGATTAAGCCAACGTGGCCGCATGGCTAAATGATATCTTCGGGCGAGCGACTATTTTGAACCCCACGTCCTGAGCGGTTTTCAAGGTTTTATCAAAATGTCTTTTCGTAACATGAAAAAGAGGCTCGGCAATCAAAAATTTGGCGTCCGGTTTCATGATCTCTTTTACATTCATGAAAAACTGCCGGGACTCGGGAACTTCGTGGACCATCCAGAACGCCAACACAAAATCGGCCTGCACGGTCAAATCCAAATTATTAGGCTTGCTCAGATGGGTGGTGAGGTTTCCGGCAAGTCCCGCTGCGGCTGCCCGCCGCTGCAAGGACTTTAGCATCTGCTCCTGGATATCTACGGCGATGACCCTCCCCTCGCCTCCGACCAATTGGCACATCGGGATGGTAAAATAACCTTTGCCCGGCCCGATATCCACGACCGTATCCCCGGGTTTGATGTACGGCGCAATTATTTTGCCGGGATCATGGAATAT
>JBAYKV010000320.1:0-3325 GCA_041664405.1 Syntrophales bacterium | reverse complement strand
CATGTCGGACACGGAAGCGATGATCACATCGGTGAGAATCTCAGCCTCCGGGATGTTCGGCGTTGCCACCAGGGCCAGGGGCAAAAGTTCCTTAATCAAGACATCGCGAGCCCCGGGGTCCATGAGGGCCGCCCCTCCCTTGGCAATCATGACCGGGTCGACAACAAGCTTTTTTATGTCATATTGCCGGATCTTTTCCACAACGATTTTCATGATCGCCGGAGAAGCGAGCATTCCCGTCTTGGCGGCGTCAACGCCGATGTCTGTCGCCACGGCGTCAAACTGGGCGGCGATAAACGCCGTCGGCACCTCGTGAATGGCATGGACGCCAATAGTGTTCTGGGCCGTCAGGGCCGTGATCACGCTCATGCCAAATCCGCCCAGGACGGTGATCGTCTTCAGATCCGCCTGGATTCCCGCCCCGCCGCCGGAATCGGAACCGGCTATGGTTAATACTCTCTTTATATTATTCAAAAAATACTCCTTATCGCGTACTTAAGTAATGATGAACCCGTAAAAAAAGTAGAAAACTTGATCATAATCGACGGCTTCGTAAAAAGATTCGCAGGCAAGGCGCGCAAAGCCTGAGTCATGAGGCGTACTTGTCGTACGCCGCAGTGACGAAGGATGCAGCGCAACGCAGCATCCGGACTTTTTACGAAGCCGTCAAGTAGTGAATCACAAGCAAACAGCCCCTATCGACCTTGATCAGCCCTGACTCCGCCGTCAACCGGTTGCTGATCCCGCAGGGACGGGCCAGGGTCATGGTCGCATCTTCCAGGGGGTATTCGAAGCCTTCCAGGGTAATGCCACGGGCCTCCCCTCCCCAGGGAAAGATGGATACCGTCTGTCCCTTTTTCCCTCTGACGGTTGCCGCTCCCATTATGACAAATACCTCACAACCTTCATCGAGAAGTTTTACGGGAACGCCATTTTCCAGACCCATCATCAGGAGCCCGAGATTGGCCAGGGTATGATCCAGGCGTTTTCCCATCGCCCCAAAAATAAGGATTTCCTCGGGTTGCATCTCCAGCGCCTGCATGAGGGCCAACTGAGTATCCGTTTCGTCCTTCCGGACCGGATAGGGGGCAACGGCGACCCCATTTTCTTTAAAAGCCCGCAACAACTCATTGTCCAGAGAATCCATATCCCCGATGATCAGATCGGGGGCAAGACCGAGGGCATGGGCATAACGGGCCCCGCTGTCGGCGCACAGAACGGCCTCCGGGGCCGCCGCCTCGATTCGTTGCCGGAGAAACTCCATGTCCTCGATAGCGGAACCTGCAATAATAACAACTACTCTTTTCGGCATTTCCCTCAAAAAAGCCATCGTATGGTCATGAATCAACTACGTTATGCTCCCCCTCCCCTTCGAGGGGAGGGTTGGAGATGTGCCTGCACAGTCATTTCCATCCCCAATTCAAAGGGGCCATACCCAACCGGGATATGGCCCCTGAAAAATACTGATCATCTTTCCGCCACTCCCTACGCTGGCATTACCCAGGTCAGGTTCAAAGGGTATCTTCTCAGCCTTATCGGCGCCCCTGTCAACCATTTGCGGCCATGACCACGATGCATGTCCGATCCTATATCAAAGCGCTATCTTCGTTGGCATCGTCATCGGCTCCTCGACGTATGAATAATACGCCTGCGTTGCCTCTTCCTCGCCGCCTTGATATCATCTTTGATATAGAATCGGGACACCAACCCCGACCACAAAAAGTGATGTGCAATCCTACGAATCTATTTTTGGAAAAGCAAGGACTTTTTAGGCGATGACAGCCCGCCAGCTTCCCGAGGGTATGCGGGGCATTCCTTCGACGCTCATATCCACAAAATAGGTCCAGGCGAGGCAAGGCGCCCCGTCGGCCCTCCTTGCCTGAACGATTGCTCTGCGGAAGAATGTTCCCGTTGCGGCATAACGCCTGGCTGTTTCAACAATATCAAGGAATTCAAAGGCCTTTTTCGGGTCTTTCAATGTGTAGAGCTCGCCATTTACGATCTGGCGTCCCGTCACGTCAGGGATCATGCAGGGGAAGCCTTTCCAGCTATTATAGGGTAACCCGTGTGCCTGGGCCTCTACTCGCGATTCCAGATCGGTCCAGGCTGCTAATATGTAGTGACGGGGACAGCCGCTCATCAGGGTTCCGTAAACAAAGAGATGGTTAATGTAGAAGTCCGGTTCCTTCCCCTCCGTCACCGGCGCGAGCATCCGTTCGTTGATCTGGTGGACCGCCATTCCTTCCCGGACGATGCGGAGATAATCCGGATGGAGGGGGACAAAAGTCTTGGAGGTTTTGTAGGCGTCGATCTGATAGGCGACGGCAACGTGTTCCATGCCGTCGTCGGTCAGGGCCACGATGTTTAGATGCTTGTACATGTTCTCCGTATCACCCTTGGCATCAAGAACATTCCAGCCGCCGGGAAGGACGCGGAAAAGCGCTCCCGGGGCCGCCTGCCCAAGCTGGTACTTGATATTCAGGATGCCGCCCCGGCGGAAAGATGAGAAATAATTGACGATCAGACGGGTGTCGGGCAGATAGGCATTTGCCACCTTTTCTCCGAGGGGATAAATTTGACCTCTTTCTTCACACCAGCGGTTCAGGTCCGTCGCATTTAGATTGGAGCCATAGGCAAAATATAAAAGTTCACCCGCCATAGTTAATCCGATTTCCTTTGTATTCCAAACAGTTTAATCGCATTATCCGCAGTCGCCCGCCCCACCTCCGGGACTGATAAGCCCTTCAATTCCGCCACCTTTTTTGCTGTGAAGGCAACATACGCAGGTTCGTTCCGTTTGCCACGATGGGGCAGGGGCGTCAGATAGGGGGCGTCTGTTTCGATCAGGAGGCGGTCCAGGGGGACCTGGCGGACGACCTCCCATAACCGGTCTGATTTGGCATAGGTCACCGGACCGGCAATGGAAATATAAAAGCCCATCTCCAGGCAGGCCATGGCCATGGCCGTATCGCCTGAAAAACAGTGGATCACGCCGCCTGTCGATCCCTTCCAGCCCTTCAGGATGGCAACGGTCTGGCTATGGGCATCCCGGTCATGTATGATCACCGGCAAGCCCAGGTCGGTGGCAATGTCAAGCTGTTCTTCAAAACACCTGGTCTGGGTCTCCGGAGGCGACAAGTTGCGGAAGAAATCCAGGCCGATCTCCCCATAGGCCACCACCTTTTCTTCCCGGGCCAGCTTCTTCAGCAAGACGTAGGTCTGATCGTCGATGCCTTTCGTGTCGTGAGGGTGGATACCGACTGCGGCGTAGACGGAGGGATGGGCGCGGGCGATCTCCACCGCCTTGCGGCATTCCCGGGGAGTT
>JBAYKV010000319.1:0-3325 GCA_041664405.1 Syntrophales bacterium | reverse complement strand
TATCAATGATCATGGAGGAATAAGAAGATGGCAAAAGGTGTATGGATAGTAGCAGAACAGAGAGACGGCGCCTTGAGAAAGGTCAGCTTTGAGCTCGCCAGCACGGCCAGGAAACTGGCGGATCAGCTTGGCGAAGAGGTCGGCGCCGTTCTGTGCGGTTCCGGCGTTGAGGCCATGGCTGCTGAGCTTGCAAAATATGGTGTGGACAAAGTATATGTAGCGGACAATGCCGCCCTGGAACCCTATACGACCGACGCCCATGCGACGGCCGTAGCGAAGATCGTGAAAGAAAATGATCCTGCCATCCTGTTTCTTGGCGCTTCCGCCCAGGGCAAGGATCTCTCCGCCAGCCTCGTAGGCAAATTGGCGACAGGTATGGCCACGGATTGTACGGATGTCAAGATTGCCGACGGCAAACTTTGCGCCATCCGGCCCATGTACGCCGGCAAGTGCTTCGGCGAAATCGTAATCGATACGTTCCCCCAGATGGCCTCCCTGCGACCCAATGTCTTTCCCATCGTGGAGTGCGCCAAAGCGGGCGAAGTCGTCAAGTTTGACGCAGGTCTTGGTGAGGCAAAAACCAAGGTAGCCGAAGTTCTGAAAGAGGCGGCCGGCAAGATCGATGTGGCGGAGGCGAATATTATCGTATCCGGCGGGCGCGGCATGAAAGGTCCGGAAGGCTACGGAATCCTTGAAGAGCTGGCGGGTCTGCTCGGCGCCGCCGTTGGCGCCTCCCGAGCGGCAGTTGACGCCGGCTGGCGTCCCCAGTCCGATCAGGTCGGTCAGACCGGCAAGGTCGTTTCCCCGAACCTCTACATCGCCTGCGGTATTTCCGGCGCCATCCAGCATCTGGCCGGGATGAGCTCCTCGAAGTACATCGTGGCGATCAACAAGGATGCCGAGGCCCCGATCTTTGCAAGGGCCGATTACGGTATCGTGGACGACCTCTTCAAGGTCGTTCCCGCGCTGACCCAGGAAGTCAAGAAGCTTTTGGCTTAAACACCAGAACCGGGAGCGGCCTCCAAGCCGTTCCCGGTTTTTTCATTGTACAACATATGTCGTGAGACTTGGGAAGATCAGCCGGTAGCATATGGGCGGTATTCTTAGGTCACGAGTCAGGGAGGATGTATGGAGCTATCAACTTTTTCGATAGGCCATGAAGGCAGGGAGGTTTTCTGGAACGCCGGGCATTTCGAACCCATTTTGTTTGCCTTGACCTTTGTTGCCATGGCCATCTTTGCCTATGGGGTATATCGGCGCTGGCTCATGTGGACAGCGATCGGCAAACCCGAGAACCGAACGGATGACAGGAATGAACGGATCAAAGCGCTGCTGAAAAACGGGCTGCTCCAGATTAAAACTTGGTCGGATCCCTATCCGGGCGTCATGCATGGCCTGATCTTTTTTGGTTTTGTCGTACTCTTTTTCGGAGCCGCCTTTGACGCCACGGAGTTTCATGTGGCCGAACCACTGGGCGTGCCCTTTCTCATCGGGAAGTTCTATCTTTTCTTTTCTTTTCTGATGGACCTGTTCGGGCTGGCCGTCCTGGCCGGTGTGCTTATGGCCCTGGACAGACGTTATCTCACGAAACCGGATCGCCTCGGTTACAAAGGGGAGCCGGATAACCGGCCCGATGATGCGATTGTCCTGCTTCTCATTGCCGGAATTATTGTCACGGGTTTTATCATCGAGGCCCTGCGCATCAGCGTAACCTGGCAGCAGACGCCCTGGGAAGTCTGGTCCTTTGTGGGCTGGACCCTTGCCAAGGCCTTTACCGGCGTCAGTCCTGAGGCCGCGCAAGCGATGCACAAATGGGTCTGGTGGATCCACACGGGGTTCGCCCTGGGATTTATCGCCTATATTCCTTATTCAAGATTGATGCACATCATAACTACCCCAGCCAACTACTTCATGGCGACCCGGAAGCCCGTCGGCCAGTTAGAGCCGATCAAGGATTTCGAAAACGCCGAGGCCTTTGGTGTGGGAACCATTGAAGAATTCACCTGGAAACAGATCTTCGATTCTGATGCCTGCACCCGTTGCGGGCGGTGCCAGGACGGCTGCCCCGCCTATCTGACCGGGAAGCCCCTGTCTCCCAAAAAGCTGGTTCAGGACATGAAAGAATACTGGCTGGAGAAGGCCCCCGGCGCTGTCGCGTCCAGGAAAGAGCAGCTCATGGGATCCGGCGAGGGTGCGGAGAATATCAATCCGAAGCTGAAGGCCCTTTTTGCTTGGCTGGACAAGGCGGATAAGATCGTTGATGAAAATCTGCCCAAAGGGCCGGAACCTACAGAGAAGGCCATGGTCGGCGAGGTCATTGCTCTCGATGAACTCTGGGCCTGCACCAACTGTATGTACTGCATGGAAAACTGTTCGGCCGCAATCGAGCATGTGCCGAAGATCATCGGCATGCGGCAGTTCAAGGTCCTCATGGAGGCAGATTTTGCTCCGGAATTGCAGTTGACCTACCGTAACATGGAAAACAACTCCAACCCCTGGGGCATTGGCGCCCATCTTCGGGGTGAATGGGCCAAGGAACTCGGCGTGAAGACCCTTTCCGAAGATCCCAATGTAGAATATCTGTTCTATGTAGGTTGCGCCGGTTCATTTGACGACCGGGGTAAGAAGATCACCGTAGCCCTGGCCAAAATCCTCCAGACGGCCGGTGTCAGCTTCGGCATTTTGGGTACGGAAGAGAGCTGCTGCGGCGATTCGGCCATGCGGGGCGGCAACGAATACCTCTATCAGACCATGGCCCAGGCCAACATCGAGGTGATGAACGGCTATGGGGTGAAGAAGATCATCTGTAGTTGTCCCCATGGTTATAACGCCCTGAAGAAGGATTATCCCCACTTCGGCGGCAATTTTGAGGTGTATCACCATACAGAGATAATTGCGGAACTTCTTGAAAAGGGTAAGATCAAGATCAAGATCCCCGTTGACGATGTCCGCTTTACCTACCATGATTCCTGCTTCCTGGGCCGTTACAACCAGCTCTACGACCAGCCCCGGAAGATCATCAAGGCGATCCCCGGCGCCCGTCTCGTCGAGATGGAGCGGAACCATGAGAAGAGCTTCTGCTGCGGGGCCGGCGGCGCCAGGATGTGGATGGAAGAGCACGGCGATCGCATCAATGACGCCCGGGCCAAGCAGGCCATCGATGTCGGCGCCAAGACCATCGCCGTCGGATGTCCCTTCTGTCTGACCATGATGAGCGACGGTCTCAAGTTCCACGGTAAGGAAGAAGAAATAGTCGCCCTGGATCTCGCTGAGATCGTCTGGAAGGGCATGGGTCTCGAAGAAGAAAAAGCCCCGGTCGAGGTCT
>JBAYKV010000318.1:0-3333 GCA_041664405.1 Syntrophales bacterium | reverse complement strand
TTTCCAGAAAAATCCGAGGGCAACGGCCAGGGACAACCCTACGGAGGAAACAGCGATGGCGGCAACCGTCGTTTCACGGAAACGACTGCCGACAAGGCCGTTCACGAGGACGCCCAGGGCCGGAAAGGCGAGGAGTAGCCAAAGATATTCGGAGGTCATGAGGATTACCCTTTCAAGTCTTTGATGAGGCTCATATCGAGCGTCTTATGGCTGCGATACAGGGCGATGATAATTCCCAGCCCCACTGCCGCCTCGGCGGCGGCGATCGTCATGATAATGAAGATGAAGATCTGCCCCTCCGTGCCGTAGAGAAAACGTGCGAAAGACGCGAAGATGAGATTGACCGCATTGAGCATGATTTCAATGCAGAGCAGGAGAACGACGGCATTGTTCCGGATGAAGAATCCCGCCGCGCCGATAGCGAAAAGGGCCATGCCGAGGCCGACGAAATGATAAAGGGTCATGGGCGTCCTCCTTCCTTTCTGCTGATGACGATGGCGGCGACGGCGGCAACCAGTAGGATGACGGAGGCCAACTCGAAGACCAGCAGATGCCTGGTGAAGAGATCGACGGCTATCTGCCGGAGGCCGGAGGCCGGCGGCAAAGCCGCCGCCTTTGAAAAGACCCCATCCTGCAGGGCAAGCCAGCTAAGAACGACGATGCCGACGGCGAACAACGCGGCCGGGGTTGCCGCCTTTACATCCGCCAGGAAGATAAGGGGCCGGACGGACTCTTTAAGATTCAAAAGCATGATGACAAAGGCAAAGAGGACCAGCACAGCGCCGACATAAACGATCACCTGGAAAAAGGCCACCAGCGGCGCCCCCATGAGGACATACAATCCGGCCAGGGCGAGCATTAAGGCCAGGAGGGATATAACGCCGTTGACCGCCCTCTTGAAGAAAACAACGGCCAGGGCCGCCGCGACGGCAAATGCGGACAGTATCCAGAATATAACCGTCTCCATTATCTTCTCCCTGAAACTGCGGACTCTCGCCCACCCGTTGCACGTTGCAAAGCTTCGGTTTTCATGATGAGCTCCTCTTTTCGATATACCGCCAGTTCATAATCCCGCCCCATCCGGATGGCCTCCACCGGGCAGGCCTCGACGCAGAGGCCGCAGAAGGAACAGCGATTGAGATCCAGGGTATAGGCCTGCAACTGCCGGACGCCGTCCCTCCCGTTTTCCGGGACCACGGTAATGCAGAGGCACGGACAGACCCGTTCGCAAAGACCGCAGGCGACACAAAGAGCCTGCCCGTCCGCCCCGGAGATCAGCACCGGCCGGCCCCGAAATCGTTCCGGTACGGCCCGTTTGACTTCGGGATAGGGAATCGTCTCCGGTTTCCTGAAAAAATGTCTGAGGGTGAGAAACAGCCCCCGTAGCAATGCTTTTACCATGTTCAAACCTTATAACGGATAGACTACAAAAACCGCGGTAACCAATAGATTCAGGAAAGCCAGCGGCGTCAACACCTTCCAGGAAAACATCATCAACTGGTCATACCGGACCCGGGGGAAAGTGGCCCGCACCCAGATGAAGACAAAAAATACCATAAACAGCTTGATCCCGAACCATACCAACGCCGGAAGCACCGGCCCGTTCCATCCCCCCAGAAAAAGCAGGGTAACGAGGCATGACGCCAGGAGCAGGTGGGCATACTCGGCCATATAAAAGAGTCCGAATTTCATGGATGAATATTCCGTCTGGTAGCCAGCGACGAGTTCATTTTCGCATTCGATGAGGTCGAAGGGAGTCCGGTTCGTCTCTGCGGAAACGGCGATCAGAAAGAGGAGAAAACCCAGGGGCTGCTTCACGATGAACCACATGCCCTCCTGGGCCTTGACGATATCCACCAGACTGAGCGATCCGGCAAGAGTGATAATTCCGACCAGGGAGAGGGCCAGGGGAATCTCGTAACTGATCATCTGGGCCGCCCCCCGCAAGCCGCCCAGGAGGGAATATTTGTTGTTCGACGACCACCCGCCGAGGAGGACGCCGTAAACCCCGAGGGACGAAAACGCCATGACATAAAGGACCGCCAGGGAGAGATCGGCGACATAAAATCTCCCCGAAAAGGGCACCACGGCGAAACAGACCAAAACGGATACCAGGGAGATAATGGGGGCCAGGGTAAAATAAAACCGGTGGGCGTGGCTAACCGTTATGTCTTCCTTGAAAAACAACTTGATGCCGTCGGCGATGGGTTGGAGCAGCCCCAGAGGCCCCACGCGGTTCGGACCCATCCGGACCTGGAAAAAACCCAGAAAGCGCCTTTCCATGAGGGTCATGTAAGCCACAAGCCCCATAATGACGGCGAAGAAAACGACAATCCTGATGAGTTCGTAGAGGAAATGCATATCCATGGTCATTCTTATTCCCCTTTTCCGATTGCGGCGGGAACCGCGGCATATCCGGGCCTGAGGAGGGCGAGTCCGTCCGGACTTCCAGGACTATGGAGGAGCAGCGCCGTTCCCCTTTTTATCCGTGCCGACGACCTGACGATGGCCCGGGCCGCACCGAAGGGGGTGCTGACGGCGACGGTTTCCTTTTCCCCAAACCCCTGGGCTGCGAAATCGTCGTTGCCCATTACCACCGTAAGACCGTTCCTCAAGCCGTCGATTTCCGGGCTTTGCCTGTTGAGAACGCTGTCTCCGAAAAGGGAGGGGACGGGAAGGAGCAGAAAGGGAAACTCGGCGGACAGCGCCACTTCCAAGGGCTTTTCATACTGTGAAACGTCGAGTACATCGATTTCGGCCTTGCCGGAGGCCACCGACGACCGACGGCGCCGCGGCTGACCGGGAACTTCTTGAAGGGTACCCCCTGACGCGAAAACCACTTCCTCCCGCCCCATGATCCCGGCAATCTCACGGAGGATCTCTCCGTCGGAGCGCACCCCCACCGGCCTGGCCATGACCATCCGGAACACCTGCCTTTCTCCCGTCACCGAGAGGACGGAGCCCTCCTTTTCAGGCGGCAGCGCCGTCGGCAGGACGACATGGGCCAACTCCGTCACCGAGGTTTCGTAAGGACTCTGGCAGATGAGGAGATCAAGCATCGACAACGCCGCCCGGACCCGCACCGGATCTGGACAGCCCTCCAGGGGGTCTTCCCCGAGAAGATAGAGGGCCCGGATGCTCCCGGTCTCGATATCCCCAAGAATATCGCTGAAGTCCCTGCCCGTTGCGGATGCAAAGCCCCCGGCGACAACGGCGCCGAGGCTGTTGAACTGACCGCCCAGGGGTATGATACCCCGGACCCGGTCATGGAGAGACGCCGCCAGGGAAGCCCTCGCATCATGATGTCCGTAGAGATCGGGGACAACCAGGACG
>JBAYKV010000317.1:0-3355 GCA_041664405.1 Syntrophales bacterium | reverse complement strand
GCTTTACACAGGGGTGTGATCCGCGCAAAACAATGATTTACGCCTGCGGACCTATGGCGATGCTGAAAACCCTTGCCAAACAATTGGCCCCGACCAGTATACCATGCCAAGTCTCAATTGAGGAGCGCATGGCTTGCGGCGTAGGCGCTTGCCTTGGTTGTGCTGTTACCGTTCATGATAGGCGCGGGAAAAGAGTTCAGAAATCCGTCTGCAAAGACGGCCCCGTTTTCAATATCGAGGATATCTGCTGGGATCAGACATGATGAACCAGAAAGATTATAACATGCAAAGGAAGCTCGCAGTCGAAATAGGGTCGCTGAAGCTGAAGAATCCTGTAATGACAGCCTCGGGAACGTTCGGTTATGGCGAGGAATATGCCCCATATGTGGACCTTAACCGTCTGGGAGCAATCATCGTCAAAGGGTTGTCATTGAAGCCGCGCCATGGTAATCTCTCACCGCGCATTATGGAAACGCCCGCCGGCATGCTAAACGCCATCGGTTTGCAGAATGTTGGCGTTAAGAGCTTTATCCGGGACAAACTACCATATCTTCGACAATTAGATACCGCAATTATTGCCAATGTTTATGGAGAAACTATTGAGGAGTATCTCCGGATAAGCGAGATCTTGACGGCAGCAGGCGGAGTTCATGCCCTGGAAATCAATGTCTCCTGTCCAAATGTTAAAAAAGGCGGAGTTGCCTTTGGCGCGGATCCGGATATGATAGCGGAAGTGACGGCGGGGGTGAGGGGTGTTACCGATCTTCCTGTAATCGTTAAACTTTCTCCTAACGTCACGGACATTGCCCTCATGGCGAAAGCAGCGGAGGCCGCCGGGGCCGATGCCGTATCGCTGATCAATACGATTACCGGTATGTCTGTTGATGTAGAAAAAAGAATCCCCCACCTGAAGAATGTGACCGGCGGATTGTCCGGCCCGGCCATCAAGCCGATCGCCCTGAGAATGGTCTGGCAGGTGGCCACTCAGATACACATCCCCGTCATTGGCGTAGGCGGGATAATGTCTGCCCCTGATGCCCTCGAATTCCTTATTGTCGGGGCTCGGGCGATTCAGGTAGGGACGGCTAATTTTATAGACCCCCGGGCGACCATGAACATTATCGAAGGCATAGAAGCGTACATGAAAAGACATGATGTCGTTGCTATGGATGATCTTGTGGGATCATTGAGAATATAGAGTGTGCGGAGATCTGTGAGGGGCTCTGCTTGAGGAAAGGAGAATAATCTGATGGCAGGATACGAGGTAATTGCCGAAGGCATTTATCTGGTAGGGGGTCCGAATATTTCACGATCTGAGGATGCCACGGTTTTTGTTGTAGATTTTGAAGGCGAACTCATCATGATCGATTCCGGGTCCGGACGGAGCTCACGTATTCTCGAAGATAATATTCGTGCCGCCGGCCTTGATCCCCATAAGATCAGCCGTCTTCTTCTAACTCATTGCCATATCGACCACATCGGCTCCGCCCCGTATTTCCGCAGCGAATTTGGGTGCCGGCTCATTATTCACGAGGAGGACGCGGAGGCGATCGAAACGGGTGATCCAGTGCGAACGGCAGCAAACTGGTATGAAACGGATTTCCCTCCCACGAAGATCGATGAAAAACTTATCGGCGATGGGGGCTGCCTGGCTTTTGGAAAAGACAGTCTCCATTGGCTGCACACCCCCGGACATACCCCCGGTTCTATTTGTCTTTATCTCGATCGGGGCGCGAAAAGGATTCTTTTCGGCCAAGATATTCATGGCCCCTTTCTTCCCAGTTTCAGATCGGATATCGGAAAGTGGCGGGAGTCAATGGAGATACTCTTATCATTAAAGGCAGATATCCTCTGTGAAGGCCATTTCGGTATCTTTCAGCCCCAAGAACGCGTAACGGGTTATATCAAAAAGTACTTGCGCCAGAACGGCTAATTCCGATTCTAAATCAAGCGCTATCTTCGTTGGCATCGGCAATCGGCTTCTCGACGTATGAAAAATACGCCGCTGTCGCCTCTGCCTTGCCGCCTCGATTTGATCTATGATTTAGCATCGGAGTAAGATTGGAAAGAGATCGGATTATTGTTCCTGTCCGTAAATATGCAGACAGGCATCGACGACCTCGGGGTCGTAGAGAATCCCCCGGTTATTCCTTAGTTCCTCCAGGGCCTGATCCATGCCTTGGGCCTCCTGATAGGGACGATGAGAAGAAATGGAATCAATAACGTCGGCTACGGCGATAATTCTGGCCTCCAGGCAGATTTGATCTCCCGACAAACCATGTGGGTACCCGGAACCATCCATACGTTCATGGTGTTGAATGATAATGGGGGCAATGGGAACGGGGAAATCGATATTACTTAAGATGACATGTCCCATTTCAGCGTGGGACTTGATCAGATTGTACTCTACGTCATCTAAAACGCTTGGTTTACTAAGGATTTCATCGGGAATATAAATTTTGCCGATGTCGTGGATCTGAGCGCTGATTTTGATGATATCCGTCTGTTCCTTGGAAAGATCCATTTTCTGGGCAATTGCTTCGGCGATCCCGGCAACGGCGCGCTGATGTCCGGCCGTGTAGGGATCTCTTATTTCAACCATGGCGGAAATGGTCTCGATAACACCGTTCATCATCCGTTTCAGTTTCTTGAGGCTATCTTCGAGAGAGATTTTATCTAGGACATGCTCGTTGATATCATGGGTTACCACGACAGCATGGGTGATCTCCCCGTCTGTTGATCGTCGGTAGGGATAATAATTGACATCATAATGATGCGGTTCTCCCTGCTCAAATTCGAAGGATTCCTGATAAGAAACCTCCTGCCCGGAGAAGCAGCGTTCCAGATGGGTCTTGATGATCTCAGCCGACACGGGACCCCATATCTCATGGACTGTCTTGTTGATGATCTGATCGGGGCTCTTTTTATGAGCAATGCAGTAAGAGTTGCTTACCGCTTCATAGCGCAGATCTCTATTGATGAGGGTCATGAATTCACGAGCCGTGTTAACAATGAAGGCGTACCTTCGCCAGATCTCCCGTGTGTCCTGCAGAGACGCCTCGATATGTTTTCGGTCATGAATCTCCCTGGCGAGGGCGTGGCTTTTTTCTCTAAGCAACTCTACCTGCTGTTCTGACCGGTGATGAAGAACACTGTTCTGCAAGGCAAAATTGATTGTTGATATCATGACCGTAATCGTCTGGAGGTCTTCCTCTGCGAAGGGCGGGCGATCTTCATTGCGTACAAGCATCAGGACGGCCGTCATATCATTCTCGTTAATAACCGGGATGGAAAGAGTTGATTTCTTGCCCAGGCCGATAGATGTGATCTGGGGTTTCATTTTTAAAGTGGCGAG
>JBAYKV010000316.1:0-3367 GCA_041664405.1 Syntrophales bacterium | reverse complement strand
GGATTCCGGTGTTCTCCAGAAAAGGAGTCTTCAAGCATGTCAATCACAATAATGGCTGGATTCATTTTGTCCCTCCCGATTTTCGTACTTTATCAATAAACGTGTCCCCATCTTCTCCATGCAAAGCCCGTATGGCATGAACGGTATGGGCATGGGCAACCTTCCTGCCAGCCGCATCGAATATATCGGCTTCAAGAATGGCCGTGTGCCGCCCTCTATGTACGAGCCACCCTCTTGCTTTCAATATCCCCTCTTCCACCGGTAGGATATAATACACATTGAGGCTCTGCGTGGCGATGGATTCGTTCTCTTTGATGACCGTCACGAGCGACAAGCTGCAGGCCGAATCAGCCAGCGATGCAATCGCACCCCCGTGCGCCCTCCCGTAAACACTCTTGTGGCTCTCCTTCATTTCCATCGTCACTACACTGCCTCGTTCTGAAAATTCGACCAGTTTAATCCCCAGATGCTGGTAGTAGGGAGATGCATTCATGGCATCTTTTATCTTGTCAAACGCCATTTCATGTTCCTTAAAAGTCATATCCAATCCTCCGATACGCAACTCCCGCAACAATTTCATAGAATCCAGTGATTCTAGATAAAACCGACTCCATAACTTCCGTCATTAAATAACACAGAGGTCAAATTGCAATTAATGTAGTGGATAACTTACATGTATAAGATTTCATACTCAATCTTTTCAGCCACTTAAAACAAGTCTGTACAAATATATACACATACAACTAAAACCATTTGACATGAAGGTCTTCGATTATGTATGTATTTCGATAGCCTTAGTTATCATTACTGTTTAGGTATATCTCTTGCTCTTATTATACATGCAACTTTTATCCCAGAAGAGTGTACCTATTAATGAATATCCAAATGTTAATATTATCTTGATTTTTGCTGTTTGTACGGTGTTAGTTCAATGATGAATAACTATAAACGCTGGAGGTTTTTAAAATGAGGAATTTCTTGGAACCAGAATCTGTTGTGCTGATTGGCGCACCCAGAAAAACGGGCCCGGACACCTATAATGGAGTTGAAATGATGCTCCGTTACGGGTATAAGGGGCGCCTCTATCCGATCAACCCGAAAGCCGATGAAATCTGCGGCCTCAAGGTATATCCATCTATTTCCAAAGTGCCGGAGACAGCGGACCTGGCAATTATCTCATTGGGCAGGGACCATGTGATCCATGCCTTTAAAGAGTGCGTTCAGTCTGGCGTACTCAGGGTTATTATCATCAGCCAGGGCTTTGCAGATGCTGACCGGCACGGGGAAAAGCTGCAGACTGAAATTATTCGGCTGGCCCGCGAGAGCAATGTACGGGTTATCGGCCCCAATACGCTCGGTGTTTTAAATAATTTCCGTAATTTCTCCACCAGTTTTGTTGATCTGACCAAACCGAAAAAGGTTCCGCCGGTGTCCCTTATTGCCCAGACGGGTGTGCTCCAGGTGGCATCACTGGATTTCTCGTATCATGCCTGGGGAAAGGCTCTTGACATCGGGAATGCCTGTGATGTGGATTTTGTCGATGCTCTGGAATATTTCGGGGCCGACCCGGAAACACGGTTAATCGTTCTGCACATGGAAGGTATCATCCGGGGCCGGGAATTCCTGAAAACAGCCTCCCGGATATCCTTCAGTAAACCGATCATTGTCTTTAAAACCGGCAGGACCAAGGCCGGGGCCAATGCCGCCCTTTCCCATACGGGTTCTCTTGTCGGGGAGGATGAGATCAATGACACTGCTTTCAGCCGCGCTGGCATTATTCGTGTAAAGAATGCTTCTGAATTGAAAGATGCCATCCGCTCTCTTATCCAGTTTGAAGATATGGAGGGGTCTCGGCTGGGCGTCCTGACCCCTACCGGCGCGGGAGGCATCATGGCGGCAGACGCCTGTGAAGATTTTGGCTTGACGATCGGAGAATTGCCGGAAGGGCTTGCGGATAAGCTTAAGAAGGGGCTGCCTGACTGGGTGCATATCGGCAATCCTATCGACATCTGGCCCGTAGGCATGCTCGGGGGCGGTTACTCCCAGGCTTACAAGATGGCCATGACGGAACTGCTGAATTCACCGAAAATCGATGGTATCCTAGGAATGACGGTTTACGTGAACTCGCCTCTTCACGCAAATATTGACATCGTTGAGGCGGTGGCATCCGCCCGGCAGGAAACGGGTAGCCGGAAACCGATCGCCATGTGGGTATATGGGTGGGATACGGCCCGCGCCGCGGAGCTATTAGAATCCACGACCGGTGTCGCCTGTTTCGATTCCATCGAGCGGGCCGTGAATGGATTGTCGTTTTGTTACCGCTACCATCAGATCAGGAAACGGGAAATCTCTTCCCAGCGGAGATTTTCTTATGAACACGCAACAGTCGAATCGCTGCTTCGGAGGGGGAGGGAGCGCAGGGTCCTGCTGGGGGAGGATGCACTTGCTCTCCTTTCTGCCTTCGGGATTCATGTTATTCGGGGGAGGATCGCCCGGAATTGGAAGGAGATTGAAACAGCGGCTGGTACACTTTCCTATCCGCTGGTTTTGAAGTTATCCGGTGAAGCCTTTCTTCACAAGAGCGAGTGGGGGGGCGTCGTGACCGGTATTCGCAATAAAAAGGAACTTCATCAAGCCTTTCAGGGCATGAAAGAAAAGGTACGTGACCGCAATCCAAAGTTGAAAATCGGCTTCCAAGTGCAGGAACAGGCCAAAGGGAAGGAACTCCTCTTGGGTCTTAAACATGATTCTCAGTTCGGCCATATCCTCGCCTGCGGACTTGGAGGCATCTACACGGAGGTCTTCAAGGACATCAGCCGCGAACTCGTGCCCATCGGAAGGCGGGAGGCGGAAAGGATGCTCTCATCCCTGAAGGTCTATCCTCTCCTGAAGGGAGTCCGTGGCGAAGCCGGTGTCGAGTGGGAGGGACTCCTGGATACTCTGGAAAGAGTGTCTTTCCTGGCCGCTGAGGTCCCTGACATCGAGGAGCTGGACATCAATCCCCTCATAGCGGATGCTACAGGCTGCATGGCCGTTGATGCGCGGATACTCTGGTGAGGTAAAAAAAGTTTCGAGTTGTAACCGGCAGCGGCCTTGATTTGATGATCCAGATTCCCAGGTGATCGAGGATGGGCTGGATCACCGACGGGTCTGCCATGTTGCTCATGACCCGTATGGAGCCATTGCGGCGGATGCCCTTCTGACCATTCGCAATAGATGAACTGCCGGTTGACGGGATCATCACGCAGATTGCGTCTCATTCAGCTCCTTCATGAATTCCTCCAGCATCATAATTTTGAAGAGGGGATAAAGTGGATTGCTTCGATACATGTTCATCGCCGTCCGGTGAATCTCCTCGCTATAACTC
>JBAYKV010000315.1:0-3371 GCA_041664405.1 Syntrophales bacterium | reverse complement strand
TCCGTACCCTGATCCCCGGCAAACGTCAAGGATAAATAGAGGAAACGTCCCTCTGTGGAAAAGGAACGGTTGAATACCTGGAGCCTGATGTTTTCCGGCATGTAAGTCTGGTTATGGACCCAGAAATGAACGCTGCCATCTATTTATCTGCAATTTCATCTACTTCCACGGATCAATGACAACCAAAAAAACCTGCAATGTCCAGTCTAGATTGGATATGCTTTATTGGGCAACGGCCGGCTACTATACGTCCGGAAAAATAATGCTTGACATATTAGAATATACATTCTAATAAAAGGCCACATATGGGACGAAATGCTCACTTTGACAATGAACAATTTATAGATGCGGCATTGAAAATTGCCGCTGGACAGGGGCCGGCAGCTGTAACAATAGCAGCCGTTGCCGGTGAGATAGGTGCGCCGGTCGGTTCGGTTTATCATCGTTTCCTGTCGCGTGATGTGCTCATGGCTGAGGTTTGGCTACGTGTTGCGGCATCTTTCCAGGATGAGTTTCTGTCCACGCTGGAAAAAGGTGAAGGGATCGAGGCTGCTCTCCATACGCCGCGCTGGGCCCGCCAACATTCCGCCGAGGCACGTATCCTCCTTCTCTACCGGCGGGAGGAACTGGTGGCAGGCAGTTGGCCGGAAGAAATGAAGGAAAGGGCGCTCGGGATCTCTCGCAGACTTGATGCCGGCATCTCCAAGTTCGCGGCTCGGACCTTCGGCAAGGCCGGCCGGGAGGAGATCAACCGGACGGTTTTTGCGATCATCGACGTGCCTTATGCCGCCGTGCTACGTTATATCCGGCAGGGGAAGAAACCGCCACGCGCGGTCGAAGACAATATAACGAAGACATACAACGCCATCATGAGGAGGATGAAATGAAGATTTTCAACAGGCATGACAGAATTATTCCGGCGGATCAGGACGCCTTAGGACCCGTTCTTAACAGCCTCTCCGGACCTGAAGACGCACTGTGGCCGCGGGAGTTGTGGCCACCGATGGTACTGGACTCCGCCCTGAAGGTGGGAGCGGCGGGAGGTCACGGCCCGGTGAGGTATCGTGTATCTGAATACGTGCCGGGACGCAGGGCCGTATTCCAGTTCGACAGGGCAGGTCTGTTGGGCGGCGTGGACGGCCGCCATTATTTCGAGGTCGTACCCCGGCGCGGGCATGTTGTCATCCGCCACGACCTGGAAGGCGACTGCGATCTGGGCATGTGGCTGAAATGGACCTTTTTCGTCAAGCCGCTGCATAATACCGTGATTGAAGACGCCTTCGACAAGGTGGAGAGCAGGTTCAGCAGAACGGCGGTGAAGCGCTCACACTGGGGGCTCTGGGTCCGGTTCCTACGCTGGGTGAGAGCGCGAGAGCGGCGCCGCCTGGAAGCTGCGTCCAAATAGATGTCGCCAGGGGGAAAAAGTGCTCCTCCAGCCATAGGGGCCAGTTTTTAGCAGGACGGTCGGATTTCGGTTTCCTTATATTTTTCTGTTCCCGTAACAGGTATGTCTTTCTGACGTCTTGTTGTTTATTGCTTTGCAGGGATGACGATTGCTCCGTTATCGTCCATGTATGGTTATTCTTGATCGTTCATATTGTTGACTGTCCTTTTCATTGATTTTATCGGCGTGATCTTCTATTGACCATCTATACTAGTCAAATGGTTCCGGTCATTAAAGACATCAATCGACGCTGACCCGTTTTGAAATGTGATAACAGTTCTGGAAGCATTATCAACACGAACGGATCTGAATTCTGACAAGCTAATATTCCTGATTTTGCAGAGGATGGAAGCAATTGTAAAGTTGTGAGATACGATCAAAGCATTATTTTGCTTCGCTGTTATGTCTTCGATAACATTCCAGGCTCTTGTTTGCAGTTCAATAAACGATTCCCCCTTGGGCATCTTTACTGAAGCAGGATCAGACATCCATTTCCTCAGAAAGTCTTTTTCGCAGGCCATCAATTCTTGGAAAGAATACCCTTCAAAATCACCGTGATCCATTTCCATCAGACCTGATTCCAAGAAAATCGGGGTATTGTGATATTGGTTGATTATCTGGGCCGTTTTATGGGCTCTGACCAAAGGGCTGGAATAGATTGAATGGATATGGTGATTCTTAAGAGACAAGGCAAGTTGTTGGACTTGATTTATGCCAATATCACTAAGATTTATGTCGCTGAATCCCTGGACCTTGCCTTCTTTATTCCAAATGGTTTCTCCGTGCCTGATTAGAATCAGTTCCATAGCTTCCTCAAAATACGTTCACGGTGACAACTTTATCCTTGGTTCCGAAGAGGATGTCTCTTGGGAGCATAGACTTATTTTTGACCGCACACCAAGAAAACTTTAAACTCCCTTGAGCCTCCGCCTCCACCTTCTTCTTCAACATCCTTGATTACCTTCGCAGCTGTGGTGACTATGATATGTTGGAATCCTGCCTTCTCAAACATACCTTTCACATGGATTCTGTCAAATCCATGATGAAACACGCCCCGGTTTTCCCCATGAAACAATCCATCTTCAGGATCAAGATCAGCGATGCATAAATAGCCTTCGGCATGTAACCTTTCAGAAAGCCTCTTTATCAGAGCTTCCGGTTGTTGGATGTGATGCATGGTCATGCTGCTGACGATCAGATGGAACTTGTCCTGCAGGCCTTCACCGGCCTCCATATCAAGATGTCGGGTGGAGACATTGGTTAATTTCTGCCTGCTGATCTTGTCATTCAGAACTTTCAGCATTCCCTCTGAAGAATCAATCCCTGTGACGGTATTAACAAAAGGTTGAATCCTTAGCGTGATCAAGCCGGTCCCACAACCATAATCAAGCACATCCATGTTTTTGGTAAAAGTGATTTCCCTTCTTAACGCTGAAGCAACATCATCGGCCAGTTTTACTCTTAACGGATTTTCATCCCATGATGATGCTCCATGATCAAAGTTTCGCTTTTCTTGATTCACGAGGATACTCCTTTTTCATATCTTACTGCCAGATGGTCCCGATTTTTACTTTATGAAGATCCTTTACTGTAAAAGGCGGTAAATCACTCCTTGTTTTGGATAGCAGCAAAATCCGGCCTAAAAACCAACTATTTGATCCATCACATTTTTGATCATATTGCATTATTTCAATAACTAAAATCGTGCCTGAGTCTTACTCACATGACTTGGCACGCTTTACGCGGTTTACTATCGGGCACACACGTTCCGGTTCAGCGGCGGCACGCCGTCCGCTGGAACCGGTTGTGTACGCCCGGCATGGGCGTGAACTTATGGGGTGAAAGTCCCCTGTATATGAATCCTGTCAGTGGGTTATCCATTGACATAAATACTAGCCGAAGGCAAGGGCGGAACCGCAAGGGACCG
>JBAYKV010000314.1:0-3397 GCA_041664405.1 Syntrophales bacterium | reverse complement strand
CTGACCCGGCAGGCATGATCAGGAGGACGTTAGCCGCTTTACGCGGCTAAGGCGTAATCGTAGTTGTCTGCGATTATGGTTTTCCTACCTGTTTAACGAGGCCTGTAGGAACCTCGGTACGCTGCTACAGCTTCAACTATCCCCGTCGAAACCGAGACGCCCCCATAATGGTATGATTAATACACGTTGTGGAGTGGTCTGATGCCAAAGAGCAAAACATAAATACGGCTATATACTAAACCCTGGATCGAGCAAAGTCAAGACAAAGGTAGGCGAGGCAGCGAGATCGGAAAAGATTAGCCGTTCCGGACACGGGGATTAAGGGCTGCCGGCGACGAATCTACCCGTCGCCAGAATAATTTTGGTGACCCCGGGATGTCCCCACCATTATTCCTCGTATGGACCGAGGAAGCGTTCTCCGTTGAAATGGATCAGGTGGGTGGGCGAATCGGCCACCCATACCTCCGTTTCCCAGGAAATATCATCAAGATACTTCATCATCTTATGACGATCAAGAAAAGCCGTGACGAAGACGAGACCGGCCTTCGATCCGGCAAATAACGCCTTCAATTCCTGCCGCCGCTTGGGGTTCACCGGACCATGACTGGTGACGGCCTCGACCAGCACCAGCCAGTTCTTCCCGCCATGATAGACCACAACGTCGGGCATCTTGCCGTGTTCCTCTATTTCGACGCCCAACCGTTGCAGGATGGCGGCATCAAAATAGGCCCACTTCTTTGAAGTATCGCCGACATAAGCGATCAGCCCACCCGGTGTAAAAACCGGGCAGAATTCGTCGATGATCTTCTTGACCAAGGTATTGTGGCCGCCGGGGGAAAGCCTGATCTTTTGTCCGTTCGCCAATGTGACGGGGATGCGATCCCTTTCTCTTTCCCGTGCGTAGAGCGCATTCAAGGATTCAACGGTTTGCAGATATTCCCGAAGGCGTCTCTTCCAACCTCGTTTTCCATATTCGCGCAAGAGTTTCAGAGCTGACGGCTCGATTTGGTACACCGCCTTGGGGCTATTTGTCGGTCGGGAAGGCTTATCGGGATTCGGAATGACCAGCGCCGCCTGCACGAATTGGTGGACCGTCTGCCTGCGCACCGTTTCCCGCGTGTTCGGCGCATAGCGCTTCCCATAATGTTTCTCGAAATATTCCATCATGGGCGTGATGCCGAGCAAGGGATTTCCCGCATCCCGCCAAAGATCAGCGGGCTTGAGATCCAGAAGCGAAAGGAGCGTCAGGGCGGAACGCTCATTTAACTGCTGGCGGGGAAAACCCAGGGTTTTGATGATGTCCATGGCCTCCCGGATTTTTTGTTCACCTTTTTCTTGATCCCCTTTTTCGATCATGGTATCCGACACTCCTCCTTCAGAATCATATCAATTACCTCATTTTCTGGCATCCGCCCTTGAACTCGGCTTCCGATTTTCTCAAGTTCCTTGCGGGACGGGTAGGTCATTTTTCTGAGATCCGTGGCATTGACCTGCGTATGGCCGCTGAACAGCCGGAAATGGCGGTCGAAAAGCGATGAATTAAGATAAAGGGCCAAGCCTTTGGCCATAAGCTCCGGCATGCCATTCCCCCCGGCATGAAAATAATTCAGGTGGTTCTCAAACCCGACCACGGGCGCGGCGATCCTTTGCGGATCATAAACGGCTGCAACCACGCGCCGCCGCTCTTCCTTCGACGAAAAGCGCTTCGTAAGAACATAATAGCCTGCCTTCACCATTAAATCCATCGTTTGCCCGGATAACGCGATGGCATTGGCCTTTTTCCCGTGAGTTGCGGGCCAACGCACGAAACCGTCCTGAAAATGTGCGGGGTAGATGAGGGGCGCGGCACCCGCCTCCGGCTCCGGGCGCAGATGCTCCCGGGCGCGAAAATCAACGACGCGGCCCGTGGACACCTCCAGGCCGAGATCAGGAAGCGTTGCGGTGAATTGTCTCATCATCTCCACCACCCGATCATCGTCATGATTCACGACCAAATGGATAAAAGCGTCCCGATCTTTCGGCAGAACCACGCACTCATAGGAAATGGAGCGGATCACGACCTTTTCAAAGTCCAGACCTGCGGAAGATGAAATGACTATTTGTTCCGGTTTCTTCTCCTCCCGAACGCCATGATAGACGATGTTTTCCTGAAGAACATTGTCGTCGCCGAAGGCCTTCTTCCGGGATTCGAAGATGTGAATGCGCCGCAAACTCATCATGTCGAGGAAGTCAAAACGGAAACGGCGAAAATAGGGGCCGTTGCAGAAGCTACGAGGCGTGATGGCCGCCAGTTCACCCCCCGGTGCAAGAAGACGCACCGCCAGCCAGACGAAGGCGGCGTAAAGGTTCGAGACTTCCATCCCGGCGGCATCAAGGCGTTTGCGCACCGCCGATTGGCTGTTGATCTTTTTATAAGGAGGATTCAGGATGGCATGGGTAAAGGGAGCACCCGGACGGGCAAAAAGCCCTTCTTCCGTCCCAGCGATGGCGGCGGCGATAAAATCTTCCGCTTTTATTTCCCCGTTGAACACGATCCCGGCATCCTCACAGGCTGCGGCACAGCGTGACATCGTGTTTTGCAATTCCAGGAGGATGGACCCGTCGTTTTCATAGGCCACAACCTCAATGGACAGGGGCCGCCTCACATCGTCAACCAAGGCCTCGACATAGGCCGAAAAGAGGACCCCCGCCCCTGCCCCCGCATCGAGAATCCGAATATGTTCCCGCCCATTCACCTCAAAAAGGGAGGCCATAAAGCGTGCAATCGCCACCGGCGTCAGAAATTGGCCAATATCCGAGCGTTCGGAACGCTGTGTCCGTCCGTTATGGACCCGGCGAACGTGATCGAGGGCATGTAAAAGGGGTTCGGTCACGGTTTTATATAGCTTCCCTCTGATAAAGATGGAAATCTTTCTCTCATTGCAGCGAAACATCCTTATTTTGTATTATGTAACACTATGACAACGGAATACATGAGATTGCCGTTTCGCAGGTATATATTATCAGGCTTGGGAAGGATCGCGTATCCTCTTCCCCGCCGCCACAATAGAACGCGGGAAGCCTTTAGCGGTTCTTTTCCGACATGGCTCTGGCCATGTCCCGGCGGTCATCCCGTTTCTTGAGCTCTTCCCGTTTGTCATAGAGCTTCTTGCCATGGCCGACGCCGATTTCCACCTTCACCTTGCCCCGTTTGAAGTACAGCTTCAATGGCACAATGCTCAAGCCCCGTTCCCGGGATTTGCCGTATAGCCGCTTGATCTCGCGATTATGGAGCAGGAGTTTCCGGACTCGCAGGGGTTCATGATTATTGCGGTTTCCGAAGGTATAGGGACTAATGTGGAGTTCGTGGAGAAAGACTTCTACTTCCCTGACCACAGCATAGCTATCCTTGAGATTG
>JBAYKV010000313.1:0-3412 GCA_041664405.1 Syntrophales bacterium | reverse complement strand
GGCCAGCTTGCTTTTCCTGGACATCCCGCTTTGATGGCGGAAGCGAAGCTGGGGATAATTGTTGCTTCGACAGTGTGCGCATCGATGGGGTTGTTATGGCTATACATAAGCTCGGTGAAGGTCACCGAGCGGGTTTAGAGATAATTTAAGAGGTGAAGATATGCATTTCGAATGGAAAGAAGTTTTATTTTTAGTTGTCTTTGTGCTCATTCTTTTTTCTTTTGTAATTCCTGATATTCTAAAAACTTTGAAGGAGTTCATTACAAATAAATTTAAGCCTGGCAGGTAATTAATCAGAGAAGATTCGGGAGGTATGTGATGATAAATATTCTGTTTCAGATCATTGCCACATCTTGTGCAATTGTCGCAATATCTGGTGTCAAGATGATGGATCTACAGGCATTGCCCACTATCCTCCTGGTATTTATTGTCCTCGTTATTTATTTATTTGTCTTGGCTGGTGGGCTTTCCAAAAGGAAACACCATAACAAAGAGAGCAATTAAAAGATTGATTTTTTGAGGTTCTTTCTGTAATGTACCCAAAGTTTACAGATTCATCGACTTCTCCGATCATCAGCGCCTGAGGGGGGCATATGAGGATGGGGTTTGAGGATGGGGTTTAATGAGATCCGCGTCATATCGACGGCGGATTTTTTTATTTTCATCATCTTAAAGGAGGTGTAGTTATGTTAAGAAAGCTTGCAGCATTTTTTACCTTCGTCATGCGTCATTTACTGCCTGACGCCTACCTGTTCGCTATTCTGCTCACGTTTCTTGCCGCAGTCCTTGCCCTGCTGTTCACGCCGTCGGATATCACGAAAGTGATCACCACTTGGGGCGGAGGGATCTATGGGATCATAGGCTTTGCCATGCAGATGATCCTGATTCTGGTAACGGGTTATGTCCTTGCCCTGTCGCCGCCCATGAAGAAGGTTCTCGACTGGGTGGCGGGGATGGCGGATACCCCTGTCAAAGGGGCGATGATCGTCGCCTTTGTCGGGGGCTGCGGGTCGTGGATTAACTGGGGTTTCGGTCTGATCTTCGCGGGGCTCCTGGCCCTCGAGATTGCCCGTCGCAACCGGAAGACCGATTTCCCGATCCTTATCGGCGCCGCCTACAGTGGTTTCGTCTGTTGGCATATGGGGTTTTCCGGGTCCATCCCGCTCCTGATTGCGACTCCCAAGCACGCCCAGAACCTGATCGAAAAGATTACGGGCCAGGTCGTTCCCGTGTCCGATACGATCTTTGCTGCCTGGAATCTCTTGCCTGCCGCCATTATCATCATTGGCCTGCCCATCCTCTTTTATCTCATTTATCCCAAGGAGGGGGATGAGATTACCATCTCCGAGGAGCGCCTGAAGGAGATGGAAGACCAGACGGTGAAGGTCGAGAGACCGGCGAATCCCACCCTGGCCGAACGGATCGATCACAGCTACGTCATCAACATGATCTTTGCCGCCATGGGCCTTTTCTATCTCTTCCTCCATTTTTCCACTAAGGGCCTCAATCTCGACCTGAATGTCGTCATCTTCATCTTCTTTATCGCCGGCGTCATCCTCCATACAAAACCTATCAACTATGTCAAGGCGATGGATATCGCCATCCGGTCTGCCGGTGGGATCGCCCTGCAGTTCCCCCTCTACGGCGGCCTTATGGGATTGCTGATCGGCACGGGTCTGGCCAAGATCATTGCGGGCTGGTTCGTGGCCATCTCTACTCCCGAAACCTTTTACATGCTCCAGTTCTGGGGGGCCGGGGTGATCAACATGTTTGTCCCTTCCGGTGGTGGCCAGTGGGCCGTCCAGGGACCTATTACCATCGAGGCGGCCAAGATGATGAACATCGATACGGTCAAATCGGCCATGATGGTGGCCTGGGGTGATCAGTGGACCAACATGATCCAGCCCTTCTGGGCTCTGCCTCTGCTAGGTATGGCCGGCCTCTCGGCGAAGGACATCATGGGCTACACGACCATGACCCTCCTCTGGGCCGGCCTGGTCTTGAGCGCCTTTGCCCTCATGATTGGTTTTGGGGTGATGTAATGCCAATGACGGAATAAAGAGAGACTCTCATGAGTTCTTGATAAGATGAGGCCGCCTTCTCGGAAGAGAAGGCGGCCTTTTTTAGTGGATTCAAAACTGAGGGTTTGCCGCTGCCTATGCCCGGCGCTGGCGGAAGTATTCGATCACTCCGGGCATTACGGAGATAATGATGATGGCCATGATCACCAGGGTAAAGTTGTTCTTCACCATGGGCAGATTTCCGAAGTAATACCCGCCAAAGATAAAAATGGCCACCCAGGCGATGCCCCCGAGGACATTGTAAATGATAAACTTGTGATAGGTCATGGCGCCGATCCCGGCGACAAAGGGGGCGAAGGTCCGGATGATAGGCATGAACCTGGCGATGACAATCGTTTTGCCCCCGTATTTCTCGTAGAACTGATGGGTTCTCTCTAAATATTCTCTTTTGAAAAAGCGGCTCGTCTCCTGATGGAATACCTTCGGTCCCACATATTTCCCGATGAAATAATTAACCGTATCCCCGGCAATCGCCGCGACGGATAAGAGGATAAACAGCCATATGACATTCAGATCGCCGATGGCCGCCAGGGCGCCGAGGCCGAAAAGCAGGGAATCGCCGGGCAGGAAGGGGGTGACGACCAGGCCGGTTTCACAGAAGACAATGATAAAGACGATCAGATAAACCCAGACGCCAAAATGTTGAATAAGCCAGATCAGATGCCGGTCGAGGTGAATAAAAATGTCAATGAATGTAAGCAACAGGTCCATAAAAGGCTTCCAATCCCAAGGCGTCGGATATAAAAATAGGGACGGCTGCCTGTCCCCTCCATTCCCGATATTTCCTGGGCGTGAATCTATCAGGGTGCAGGAATTAAAGCAAAGCTTTTATGGGTATCCGAAATCCATGATGTATGGCGGTCTCATCTCTACCAAATCAAATTCTGATGTTGATGCAATATAGAACGATCGCTCTGTTTATCAGCAAGGATTCTGCGATATTCCTGTTGCGTATTTGTCCTTGACTATTTTTCTTAATTGTAGTTACAATAAGCCATGAAAATCGATTTCGACCCGATAAAGAGCGAGCAGAACATAAAGTTGCGCTCCCTGTCTTTTGATAGAGCGGGTGATTTTGATTGGGAGACAGCTATCTACTACGAGGATAACCGCACGGATTATCCGGAAGATAGAATCATCGCCTTGGGACTTCTGGGAGTGCGGTTGCATGTAATCTGCTTCACGCCCATTGATGGTGGTGTGAGGATTATCAGTTTTCGCAAGGCAAACAGAAGGGAGGTCCGATGCTATGAAGAAGAAACCGCTAACCGATAAATCCGGGGAAGTCCGGGAATTGACCAGTGAGGATATGAAGCGCTTCCGACCTGCCG
>JBAYKV010000312.1:0-3436 GCA_041664405.1 Syntrophales bacterium | reverse complement strand
TCAAAGGAGATGCCGTTAGCCTGGCTGTTCAGGATTCTCTCCATGGCCAGCGCTGTCCTGACGGGGAGGGTGCTCTTTTCAATGACGATTTTGGAAGACTGGGCGTTCTCCAGAATCTGACGGGCCGTCTTTTCCCAGTACTGGAGATCGGCGGCCATCCCGGCCCCGGCCCCGAAGGTCTTCGTCGGGGTGTTGACGCTCACAAAGATGATATCGTTATCTCTAATGGCCCCTTCCACATCGGTGCTGAAAAAGAGATTCTTTCCCCGGGTTTCCCGGACCAGATCATCCAGACCGGGCTCGTAGATGGGCAGATCGTCGGAGTTCCACGCCGCGATGCGCCGGGGGTTAATGTCCACAACCGTAACCCGGTAATCGGGGCACTTGCTCGCAATCATGGCCATGGTGGGTCCGCCTACATAACCGGCGCCTATGCAAAGTATGGTCTTGTTCATTTAATTATTTACCGTCCTTGATAAAAGTGTCATCGATATACCCGGCAATCGCCAGGCAGGAGGTGAGCCCGGGGGACTCGATCCCGATCAGATTGATGAAGCCGGGGTAACCGCAGTTACTCTCCTCCCGAATGATAAAATCCATCACCGGATCGCCGGGTCCCTGAACCTTGGGGCGAATGCCGCTCATATCCGGATGCAGGGCTTCCGTGTCAAATCCCGGCAGATAATTGCGGATTGCATTACCGAAGGCTTCTTTATGGTCTTCATCAACCTTGTACAGGCTGAGTGCAGATTCACTGGATTGGCCATGGCCGTTTTGGCTGTCGGTCAGACAAAGGATTTCTTCCTTGTCCAGATAGCGGCTGTCCGGACCGAACCGGACCCGGCCGGTCAGATCCAGGGTGGCATGGATGCCGAGACCGACATTGTTTGTCACTGGTACGGGGTAGACAAGACGTCTTAGTCTCGGGGCGGGGGAGGCGCTGAAATAGTTTCCTTTGCACGGCTTCAGGCGATACCCCCGGGCGTCAACATCCATTCCCGTCAAGGCGGCGATTTGGTCGGCATGGAGGCCGGCGCTGTTAACGATGGTCTTCGCCTGAAGCCGGTACTCCCCGTTATTGATCTCCAGGTCATACCCGGCGTCGTCAAACCTGATTGCCGTGACCTTTGCCCGGCAGGACATTACCGCCCCTTTGTCCTCGGCGGCGAGGAGGAGCGACTGCATGAGGCGATGAGAGTCAATGATGCCGGTTGTCGGAGAGAGCAGGGCGGCCAGCGCGGAAACCTCCGGTTCCATTGAGATGATCTGCTTTTTCCCCAATAGTTCCAAGCCCGGAACGCCGTTTTGTTCCGCTCTTGATCGGATGGTTTCCAATGACGATGCCTCTTCTGCGGTTGTGGCGACAATGAGTTTGCCGATGTCCGCATGGGGGACTTTGTGCTCCCGGCACCAGGCGTACAGCAGGCGGTTTCCCTCTACACATAAGCGGCTTTTCAGGAAGTCCCCGGGGTAATAGATGCCGGCGTGGATGACCTCGCTGTTTCGCGAACTCGTTTCCTGACCAAAGCGGTCATGTTTTTCCAGGACCGCCAGTTTCCGGTCCCGGCGGGCAAGCCTCTGGGCGGTCGCTAGGCCGACGACGCCGGCGCCGATGATAATCACATCGAACGTCATGTCCGGGGAGGTTCTCATAGGGTGTTCAGGGCGCCTTTAAAGTACTGAATTGTCTTTGCGAGACCATCGGCAAGTGGTATTCCGGGCGCCCAGTGGAGCAGCTCTTTCGCCTTTGAGATGTCCGGTCGGCGCTGGGTCGGGTCATCCTGGGGGAGAGGGTTGAAAACAATCCGGGAAGACGAGCCGGTCAGGCGGATGACGTTTTCGGCTAATTCCAGGATCGTAAATTCCGAGGGGTTGCCGAGATTCACCGGACCGATGATGCCATCCGGTGTTGCCATCATTCCAATTATCCCTTCGATCAGGTCCTCGTAATAGCAGAAGGAACGGGTCTGGGAGCCGTTGCCATAGACTGTTATGTCTTCCCCTTTGATAGCCTGGACAATGAAATTGCTCACCACGCGACCGTCGTTGATGGCCATACGTGGTCCATAGGTATTGAATATTCTGACAATCTTGATCCTCACGCCGTTCTGGCGATGATAATCCATCATGAGGCATTCGGCGGCCCGTTTCCCCTCGTCGTAACAGCTCCTGATGCCGATCGGGTTCACCCGTCCCCAGTATTCTTCCGGCTGGGGGTGGATCTCGGGGTCGCCGTATACCTCGGAGGTCGATGCCTGAAGGATCTTTGCCTTGACCCGCTTGGCCAGACCCAAGGTGTTGATGGCCCCCATGACGCTGGTTTTGATGGTTTTGATGGGATTGTACTGATAGTGAACCGGTGAGGCGGGACAGGCCAGATTGTAGATCTCGTCAACTTCTAGAAATACTGGCTGAGTGATGTCGTGGCGGATGAACTCGAAGTTGGGATGGCCGATAAGGTGACGGATGTTGTCTTTGCTGCCCGTATAGAGATTGTCCAGGCAAAGGACGTCATGCCCTTCGGCGAGGAGCCGGTCGCACAGATGGGAACCGAGAAACCCCGCACCGCCCGTAATAAGAATCCGTTTCATTTTCATGATGGTAATCTCAATATTTTTGGGATATATAGATCGCCGCGTTTTTACTGTCAAGAAAATTCGAGCCCAGGAATGACAGACTCGCAAAAGTCTCACACCCTGTCACACCGGCGAAAGCCGGTGTCCGGAACACGTTGAAATACTCGGATTATGAACATTAAACTTCGTTTTCCAGCTTTCGCCGGAACGACCAATCGACAAGAAAGCCGACTTTTTGCTGAGGTGTCTAAGGAATGGAAACAGGGATGCTTTATATCGTGGCAACGCCGATCGGGAATCTGGAGGACATCACCCTGCGGGCCATCCGGATTTTAACAGAGGTGGATGAGATTGCCGCAGAAGACACCCGGCATACGAAGAAACTGCTGAAAGCCTATAATATCAATACTCCCATCACGAGTCTTTATGACGCCGTGGAAAAGAAAAGAAGCGGTCCCCTCATAGAAAAGATGGCGGCCGGAAAGGACATTGCCTATGTGTCCGATGCGGGAACACCGGGAATATCTGATCCCGGTTTCCATCTCATCAGGGAGGCGATCCAGGCAGGTATCCGTGTGGTTCCCATTCCCGGCGTATCTGCGGTCGTAGCGGCCCTGAGCGCCTCGGGCCTGCCGATGCATAACTTTGTGTTTCATGGTTTTCTACCGTCCAAGATCATGCAGCGCCGGGATATCCTAAAGATGTGCGAGGCAGAGAAGCGGACGATGGTCTTTTATGAGTCGCCCCAAAGGCTCAAGGCCTGTCTGAAGGATATGCGGGAGATCATGGGTCCTCGTCGCCTGGTGGTTGCCCGGGAATTAACGAAGATTCATGAAGAATTTATCAGGGGAACAATCGAT
>JBAYKV010000311.1:0-3463 GCA_041664405.1 Syntrophales bacterium | reverse complement strand
ATTGATCTGGAATTCCATCCCGGCCCGCTGCATGGCCTCGATGCCCGCCAGCGCCCCGGCAAAGGCCCCCTGTACCCGGCGGAACTGATCGTGGCTCTCTGCGTCGGGACCGTCAATACTGACGCTGACCCGGCGGATGCCCGCCGCCAGCATTTTCTTGGCTGTCTCCTCCGTGACCAGGGTGCCGTTGGTCGCCATGACCATCCGCAGGCCTTTCCGGTCGCCGTAGGCGGCGATCTCCCAGATATCCGGCCGCAGTAAGGGTTCCCCTCCCGTCAGGATGATCACCGGCCGGCTGAAGGCGGCAATCTCGTCGAGGAGGCGGAGGCAGGCGGAGGTATCCAGCTCTCCCTCATAGGGGCCGCAAACCGATGAGGCCCTACAGTGGGCGCAGGCCAGGTTGCAGCTCCGGGTAACCTCCCAGGCCACCATCCTCAGGGTTGCGGGCAGGAGGCGATCATTTTTAGAATTCAATATTTCCAACCTTAATAGCTTCGTAAAAAGTACCCAGTACGCGGATTATGTCATTCCGGGCTTGACCCGGAATCCATTGCTTTTAACCGCTTACGCGCGTTATGGATCCCCGCTTTCGCGAGAATGACGACCATAGCGAAGGCGTCATTTTTCCGCTAATACAGCTGCCGCTTCCAGGGCGAAATAGGTAATGATGATGTCCGTTCCCGCTCGCTTGATGGATGTTAGTACCTCCATCATGGCCCGCCGGCCGTCGAGCCAGCCAAGCTGGGCTGCTGCCTTGATCATGGCGAATTCACCGCTGACGTTATAGGCGGCAATGGGCAGGTCGAACTCTTCCCGGGCGCGTCTAATAACGTCAAGATAGGCCAGGGCTGGTTTGACCATGATGATGTCCGCCCCTTCCTCGACGTCGAGGGTTATCTCACGGATGGCCTCATCGCTGTTGGCCGGATCCATCTGATAGGACTTCCGGTCCCCGAACTGAGGGGCACTTTCTGCCGCATCCCGGAAGGGTCCGTAGAAACAGGAGGCATACTTCGCCGAGTAGGCCATAATAGGAATTGCTTCAAAACCCGCTTCGTCCAGACCTTCCCGAATCGCACCGATCTGACCGTCCATCATCGCCGAAGGGGCGACCATATCCGCCCCGGCCCGGGCATGGGAAACCGCCGTTTCGGCCAGGACCTCGAGAGTGGAGTCGTTGTCCACTTCCCCTTTTTCGATCATCCCGCAGTGGCCGTGGCTGGTGTATTCGCAGAGGCAGACGTCGGTAACGACCAGGATATCGGGGACCTTGTTCTTTATTTCCCGGACGGCCCGCTGCATAAGTCCATCCTTGGCAAAGGCCCCGGAGGCGACTTCGTCCTTCCGGTCGGGAATGCCGAAGAGGAGGACGGCAGGGATCCCTGCTTCTTTGGCCGTTTTCACCTCCTTGACGAGCTGGTCGATTGACATCTGGTAGTTGCCCGGCATGGAAGCAATGGGTTTTTTGATCCCCTTACCGGAGACAACGAACAGGGGATACATAAAATCATCCACAGACAGAGTTGTCTCCCTGATCATGCGCCGGAAATTCTCGTTTTTTCTCATCCTTCTTGGCCGATATTCGGGAAAGTACATGTTCCATTCCTCCTTTGTGTTTTAGAGCTTAATCTCCTCATCAGTCAGATAACAGGCGGGATCGGGGGCCCAGATGTCCCCGGCGACGGACTCTGACCGGGCCCGGAAATTTCCTCCGCAGACGCCAAGCCAGCGGCAGGCGGCGCAGCGCCCCTGGACGTGGGGCTGTTTGTTCTTCAATTTTGCCATCAGCTCGTTGGACGTGTCCATCCATATTTCACTGAACCGTCGCCTACGGATGTTGCCGAAGGAAATATTTCGCCAGAACTGGTCGGCGTGAACCTCCCCGTCCCAACTGATGCACCCGATGCCGTTACCGGAGCTGTTGCCTTCGTTCATCTCCAGGAGCTCCATGACCTCCGCTGCCCGCTGCGGGTCTTCCCGGAGGAGGCGCAGATAGACATAGGGGCCGTCGGCGTGGTTGTCCACAGTGAGAATCTCCTTCTCCATATCCCGCTCAAAGAGCCCCCGGGTCCGGTCCATAATGAGATCCAAAAGCCGGCGGGTTTCTTCATGATCAAGATCTTCTTCGACAAGTTTCGAGCCCCGCCCCGCATAGACAAGGTGGTAGAAACAGCAGCGGGGGATGTTTTCTTCCTCGAGAAGTTCGAAGATGGCCGGCACATCGGCGACGTTGTGACGATTGACGGTAAAGCGGACACCGACCTTGATCCCCGCCTCCTGACAGTGGTGCAGGCCTTTCAGGGTCTGGTCGAAGGCACCGGAAACGCCGCGGAAAAAGTCATGGGTCGCCCTGGTCCCGTCGAGGCTGATCCCCACATAGGACAGGCCGATCTTCCGGAACAGGGCCGCCTTTTCTTTCGTAATCAGGGTCCCGTTCGTGGAGATGACGGCTCGCATCCCCTGATCCACAGCATATTGGGCCAAATCGGGCAGGTCTTTTCTCATCAGGGGTTCGCCGCCGGAAAAAAGCAGCACCGGCGCGCCAAAGGCGGCGAGGTCACGGATCATCGTCCTTGCCTCCCCCGTCGTCAGTTCGTCCGGATAGTCGATATTCTGAGAACTCGAATAACAGTGGATGCACCGGAGATTGCAACGCCGGGTCATGTTCCAGACGATGACGGGGCGCTTGTCGGCGGAGAACTGGAGGAGATGGGAGGGGAGTTTTTTCGACTCCCGGTGGTAGCGCAGGACATCCCCCGGCTCCACGGCCCCGCAGTATAATTTCGAAATTCCAATCATGATGTAATCCTTAACACTGCCTGTGACTCCTGTCAAATCTTCCCTTGGCGGAAAGATCTTTCCTTGACGATTTAGAGGCTGTATCTTATAAGGACACGTTGGCTATGTTATCAATGTTCTTTGCTTGGTTAACTGATTTGCCTTCGGTCTCCCTCCGCGGGCTGACCGGAGAGAAAGGAGTAGCACAATGAAAAACAGGGTTCCTGAACAGGAAAAATTACTGATGAGCGAGAACCGGGACGGTGGAAAGGGCGGGGTAACCCGTCGGCAACTCCTGGCCGGAACAGCGGCGGCCATAGGCGTTGCCGGAGGAGGATTCCTTTTGCCTCGGTCCCTACGGGCAGTCGAAATTCCCAAGAAATGGGACCGGAATACGGATGTAGTTATTATCGGTACGGGTTATGCGGGATTGGCGGCGGCCATCGAAGCCCATGACGCCGGGGCAAAGGTCGTCATTATTGAAAAGAGTCAGATCATCGGCGGTAATTCGGTGATCGCCAGCGGCGCCTTCAACTGCGTTGACCCGGGGCGCCAGAAAAAACAGGGCATCGAGGATTCCCTTGACCTCCACTTCAATCAGACCTTGGCAGGCGGCGACTTCCGGGGTGATCCGGAAAAGGTCCGCTTTATGGTGGATCACGGTCTGGAGGGACTCCAGTGGCTT
>JBAYKV010000310.1:0-3483 GCA_041664405.1 Syntrophales bacterium | reverse complement strand
GGTTTGCTCCAGAATAAAAAAGGGAACATCGGCGCCTAAAGAAGCGCCCATTTCCATCAAGGTCGTTCTGCTTAATGGACGTCCCGCCAGTTCATTGAGGGTCATGAGGGTAGTTGCAGCATTGGAACTGCCGCCGCCAAGTCCGGCGGCAACAGGTATGGACTTCTTTATGGTAATGTCGATGCCGTCCGGAAAGGGCACTTCCCGGAGAAAAATGGCGGCTGCCCGGTACACGATGTTGCTAGTGTCTTCGGGAAGGTTTGTATGGGGACAATGGAGGACGATCCCCCCGTTTGCCGGCTTGAAGATCAATTCGTCATAGAGACTGATGCGCTGCATAAGGGTGGCAAGGTCGTGATACCCATCCTCTCTCTTCCTGATTATTTTCAGATAGAGGTTAACCTTGGCCGGGGCTAAACGAACGACGGGGTTCATTATTGCCCTAGCTGTTCTCTTTGACGTATCGCATGCGGAGCTCAAAAAGCACCGCGTCAATCATCGTCTTTTCATTGTCGTCCAGATTCCCCTCCGTCTTGGCCCTCAGCATCCCAATGGTATCAATGGTATGTTTTGCGGCGGCAAGATTTTTTGCGGCCTTACCGGAGGCCGGATCAGGAAAATCGCCGAAATGAAACATGGCGGTCGTACTCAGGGACAGAACGAAATTAATGAAATTGACCTCCGGAAGGTACCCTTCCATAGCTTCATCTTCTTCCGGCAGGTCTTGGGCAATAGTTTCCCCGGATTGTTCCGGGGTGGGCTTGTCTTTCTTTACATCTTCGGGCTTTACATCCTCGGGTTTAGCTTCCTTGGGGGTTTCTTCCGAGTCCTGGCGTACCTCCCCAGTCCCATCAAAGTGGCGATGGTCCCTGATTACAAAGCCTTTTTCACTTTTATCCTTTTCCATTTTCCTCTCCTTTTTTAAACTGGGCGCATTCCCCTCAATCTGGAAATTCTTTCCTCGATCGGGGGATGGGTACTGAACAGGTTCATCAGGGCGCGTCCCGACAGGGGGTTGACAATAAACATGTGGGCCGTGGAGGGATTCGCGTCCATGGGAATGGCCTTAGATGCCTTTCCCAACTTATCGAGAGCGCTCGCCAGACCATAAGGTTTGCCGGATACCCTCGCCCCGCCCTCATCAGCCAGATATTCCCGGGATCGGGAGATGGCCATCTGAATCAAAGTCGCCGCCAGGGGGGCCAGAATGGCCATCAGGATCAGACCGATGATCCCGCCGCCGCCTTCGTCATCGTCCCTGTTGACGCCGCCGAATATGGCGGCCCATTGAGCCATATTGGCCATCATCATAATCGCCCCGGCCAGGGTCGCGGCGATGGAGCCGATCAGCATGTCCCGGTTTTTGATATGCGTAAGCTCATGGGCAAGCACCCCCTCCAGTTCGTCGGCGTTAAGTATCCTCAGAATTCCCTCCGTCACGGCGACAACGGCATGCTGTTCATCTCGTCCCGTCGCAAAGGCATTGGGGGTTTCCTCCGGAATGATATAGACCTTTGGCATGGGCAGGGACGCCCTCATGGCCAACCCTCGCACCGTGGTGTACAAGGCCGGGGCCTGGGTTTCGGTTACTTCCTGGGCGTTGTACATTTTCAGGATTAGTTTGTCTGAAAACCAGTAAGCGCCGAAATTCATGACGATAGCGAAGATAAAGGCAATGACAACGCCTCCCCTTCCTCCGAACCAACCACCGATAAGCAGGAGCAGACCTGTTAAAGCGCCTAACAAAAGGGTTGTCTTAAAGGTATTCATGATGTCCTCCTTTTTTTGCTTTCTTTCTTTGAAAACTGTAGCTCTTCCTTGCTGTTGAGATCCACGATAATTATATCGCCATCTATGAACGTACCGGCCAGAATCTTCATGGCCAAGGGGTCGAGAATCAACTTCTGGAGCGACCGCTTCAGTGGTCTGGCCCCATAGACAGGGCTGTAACCTGTGCGGGCTATATAATCTTTCGCCCGGTCTGTCAATTCCAGGGTCAGCTTCCGTTCCGCGAGGCGTTTCTGAATAAGGACGACCTGGATGTTGACGATTTTTTCGATATCCTCAATGGTCAGGGCGCGGAAGATAATAATATCGTCGATCCGGTTGAGGAACTCCGGCTTAAAGGTCGCTCGCAGGGCTTCCATGGTCCGCAGGCGCTTTTCCTCTTCATTGAGGTCGCCATCATGAATCAACTGGCTGCCGACATTGGAGGTCATGATCACGACGGTATTCTTAAAATCCACGGTGCGGCCATGACCATCCGTCAGACGGCCGTCGTCGAGAATCTGGAGGAGGATGTTGAATACATCGGGATGGGCCTTTTCAATCTCGTCGAAAAGCAGGACGGCATAAGGGCGTCTTCTTACCGCTTCAGTCAAGAATCCCCCTTCATCGTAACCGACATAGCCGGGAGGAGCGCCGATCAAACGGGCCACAGCGTGTTTTTCCATATATTCGGACATGTCGATGCGGATCATGGCCTGTTCGTTGTCAAACATGAATTCGGCCAATGCGCGTCCCAGCTCCGTCTTGCCGACTCCCGTTGGTCCCAGGAAGATAAAGGATCCAATCGGACGGTTAGGATCTTGCAGGCCGGCTCGCGCCCGGCGCAAGGCGCTGGATACGGCCGTGATGCCTTCATCCTGGCCGATGACTCGGTTCTTGAGGCGGTCTTCCATATAAATCAACTTCTGGACGTCACTTTCCATCATTCTTGAGACAGGGATGCCGGTCCAGTTGGCGACGACTTCCGCTACATCTTCTGCATCCACTTCTTCTTTGAGCATCTTTTTATCCTGTTGAGCCGATTCGAGGCGGGTCTGTTCATTCTCTATTTCTTTATTCAGTTCAACAAGCCTGCCGTAACGGATCTCTGCGGCCCGGGCGAGGTTTCCTTCCCGTTGGGCGTTGATCTCCTCCGTCTTCATAGCCTCGATCCGGCTTTTGATCGTCTGGATTTTTTTGATCGCTTCTTTTTCGCTGTTCCAGTGGAGCTTCATCTGGTCCATGGATTGCCGGAGTTCCGCCAATTCCTTGTCGATCTTGTCCCGTCTTTCCACGGAGGTCGGATCCGTTTCATTTTTCAGGGACTGGCGTTCGATTTCAAGCTGGATGACTTTCCTGTCTATGGCATCGATCTCCGCCGGCATGCTGTCCAATTCGATGCGCAGGTGGGAGGCCGCCTCGTCAATGAGATCCACGGCTTTGTCCGGGAGGAACCGATCGCTGATGTAACGGTTGGAAAGAGTGGCGGCCGCAATGATGGCCGCATCCTTGATTCGGACACCGTGATGTACCTCGTATCGTTCCTTGAGGCCACGCAGGATGGCAATCGTATCCTCAACCGTAGGCTCGAGCACCATAATCGGCTGGAAGCGCCGTTCCAGGGCCGAATCCTTTTCAATGTACTTCCGGTACTCATTGATGGTGGTGGCCCCTACGCAACGCAGTTCTCCCCTGGCAAGAGCGGGTTTGAGCATG
>JBAYKV010000309.1:0-3525 GCA_041664405.1 Syntrophales bacterium | reverse complement strand
TTTAACCCCCCGTGCTCGTAGCGGGCACAACGAAACATGAAAATCCCCCCTTACCCCCCTTTAGTAAAGGGGGGATGGGGGGATTTTCATATAAACGAGGAACCAAGGGGATTGTTTGCAGGTGCAAGTCTTGACTTGCAATGCGATTAGGTAACACGGGGGATGTCTTCCCGCCAGGGAGGACATCCCCCTTTTTTATTCCTAGATGAACTTTGGGGGCAGGGCGAGGCCGCCTGCCAGGCCGAAACCCGGCAGGACGATCAGGGTCGAGGTCCCGTGGGCCACCACGCGGCCCTGGGCGTCTTTTACCGTCGCCTCGGCGAGGCCGAGGGTCTTGCCCATCTTGATTCGCTTGCCTTCCGCCGTCAGCTTACCTGTCTGGACGGGGGCCAGGTAATTGACCTTAAGGTCCACCGTAGTGATTCCCGTCCCCTCCTCCAGTTCGCAGAAGGCGGACCAGAAGGACGCCGTATCGATGGCGGATGCATAGACCCCGCCGTGAACGTAGCCAAAGGCCTGAAGGTGTTCAGTATCCACGGCCAGATCAACGACGGCGCAGCCGATGCCCATCTCCCGGATAGTCATGGACAGATGTCGGAAAAAAGGACTGCCGCTGACTGTTTCCCGGACGGCCTGCACATAAGCTGGATTCAATTGTTTCAAAATTCCCCTCCTTACTGTCTTTTTTATACGAAAATCCCCCCATCCCCCCTTTACTAAAGGGGGGTAAGGGGGGATTTTCATGTTTCGTTGTGCCCGCTGCGGGCATGGGTGTCGGTTCATCTGCGTCATTTTTTTACGAGTTTGATTTCGAAGAGATGGGGCCACAGCTTCCCCGTGACGAAGAGGCGGTCCCCGACCTGGTCGTAGGCGATGCCGTTGAGGACGTCGACTCCGGAGCGGGCATCAAAGGCCGTCAGGAGACCCGCCATATCCACCCAGCCGGTCACGCTGCCGGTCCGGGGATTTATCATGGCAATCCAGTCCGTCGGCCAGACGTTGGCATATATCGTCCCCCGGACGTATTCCAGTTCATTGAGCCCTGTGACGGACCCGCTCTCATCCCGGACCTGGAGGCTGCCCACTTCCCGGAGCGTCCGGGGATCGAGAAAGTGCAGGGTCGCGCTGCCGTCGCTGACGATGAGCCGCCGGCCGTCGTGGGTAATCCCCCAGCCTTCATGGTCAATGGGGAAGGTCTGGAGGCGCCGGAAGCCGGCCCGGTCATAGACAAAGCCCAACCGGTTGCGCCAGGTAAGCTGGATGACCCGATCCTTGAAGACCGTGATTCCTTCTCCGAAGTATCGGTTTTCCAACCGGTATTCCTGAAGAATCCGACCTGTCTTCAACTCCACCCGGCGCAACGAGGATTGTCCCTCCCGGCCGGTGCCCTCATAGAGATAACCGCCGGCAAAGGCCAGCCCCTGGGTGTAGGCGCCGCGATCGTGGGGATATACCTGAACGATCCGGTAACCATAGGCTGGAATCGGTCCGACGGGCTTTCCCGGTTCGGCGTAAACAGTTGGGGAAGTTGAAAAAATCAGGGATAATAAAAAAAGCAGTGTTCGGATCATATCACCATTCTTGATGCCAACATTCGCCTTGAGATTTAAGCGCTGCTGTGCTAAATGCCCGCCTTATGGAGATAATAACCAACGATACGACTCCCTGCGGGCGTTGCGGCAAATTGCCCGCGGTGATTTATTGCGATGGTTGCCAAGTCGCTTTGTGCATGGAGTGCCGAACCTTTGACCTTTGGGGTTACGGATGCGGTCATGTGGATCCCAAGGCTTTCTGCTGCAATTGTTTACATGATCCTGCCGTCAATCCCTACAGTGGTTTGCCGAACGAGTAGTTGTTATGAACCATGCTTGCGGCGTCTGTGGCCGTGATACCGTTTTTACTACCTGCGCCGATTGCCGGATGCAACTGTGTGATCGTTGCGCCCGCTTCGAATTGCTGGCAGAAGGTTGCGGTACCGTAATCCCCGCCTATTTCTGCCCCTCCTGTGTCAGCAACCCTCTCGCCAATCCCAACGCCATCTTCTGGCAGATGAAAGAGGAAAATTAGCCGGTTTGCCCTTTATTCCTCGTAGGGCAAGGATTCCCGGATTGGTGCGGGGATACGGCCGTAGCGGCCTTCGAATTCTTCCAGAAATGCCCGTCTCCCCCGGAAAAAGTCTTCCACCCGCCGCTGCGTCGTCTCCGGATCCGTGAAAAGCCGGTGGGCGTTCATATCATCGAGATTGGCCCGGTCGCACTTGATGGGGTAGCGATATCCCAGGCAGTCCCGGTCCTGGCTGAAACGCAATTGGCCCCGGACCAGGTCGTTGTAGGCGGCCAGAGACTGGCGCAGGGTCACCTTCGTCTCCATTGGTCCGATGCTCCCCGTATTGGCCAGGTAACACTGGATGCCGTTTTTCTTCACGATGTCATGGAAAATAAGCGCGTGTTCAAGACGATCCCCGGCGATGAAGGGGTCGAGGAAGACGACGCGCTTGAACTTTCCAGCCTCTTCAGGATTCCCGCCCGTACTTTCGATCGATTCTCCATATATGAACTGCATCGTTGCCTGTTCCGGCGTGAGCCGGCTGATGACGTTGGCGAGGGGATTCCTAGTCAACATAATGATATAATGTATTCTCTCGGCCCGCAGACTCTGGGAGGCTATTTCCAGGTGGTCCCTGGTGACGATGGCCCGGCCGTTGCCAGTCTTCGTAATATCGCGGAAATCGGGGATATAGGGATATTTGGTTACGGCGACGTTTTCCAGGAAAGCGTCCCGGGATTCCGCCGCCCGGAGGATCTCCGGCTGGCTCTCGTCCAGACCCTCGGTCTTCACGTAAAGGCCGCCAATCTCAAAGGCCGCATAGCTGCCGTCGAAGCCCAGCGTCCCCCCGTCATCGCCGATCATCTCCGAGCCTTCCTTGGGCAGTTTGGCGAATTTCCGACAGAGGGTCGTCGTCTTTCCCGTGGCCGTGAGACCGGAGATGGCGGTCACTATCTCTTTGAGTTCCGGACGTTCCGTCTCCGGATCGTAGATCCACAGATAATCCCGCCGGGCCCCGGTGTGCAGGAAAATCCCTGTTTTATCAATGGCTTTGACGCGCCAGTCTTCGAACTGGAAGACCCCCTTCTTCCCTTCCCCCAGATAAATGGTGTTCCGGCAGATCTTGACCTGCTCACCCCGCCGGCTTCCCATGGCGAGGCGGACGGTAATATCCTTATCCACCAGTTTCTTCTTCTTGTTGAACTCGAAGGCCTCGTCGGTGAAGTAGATAATCGTGTAGGTCGGTTCTTCCACGGTCCAGGCCGCCGGTTGGTCGAAGAGCAGCTTCAGCCCGTATGCGATCTGGGCGTATTGTTCGGGGATAAGAAAGCGGGCGGTGACGCCGTCCCGTCCGTCGCCGATGATCGTATCGAGGGCGATAATCCGCTCCCCCCCCAGGACTGCGACGGCCTGCTGGGCCAGGGCCTCCTCGGCTTCGCCAAAGGGATGATCGACACTGTTGCGGGTATGGGGGGCGGA
>JBAYKV010000308.1:0-3527 GCA_041664405.1 Syntrophales bacterium | reverse complement strand
GGACATGGAAGAAGAGCTTAAAAGTATTGTTTCCATTGGGGAGGCCCTTGAAGAGATAGATGTAACCACGAGGGATGTTTATAAGGATATGGAGAAAAAAGCCCGGGAGCTGTCCGAGGCTCGACATGCCGCCGCCCGGCGCTTAAAGAAGGATATCGAGAGAGAAATTCATGCCCTGAGGATGAAAGCGGCGGTCTTCGAGGTGGTCTTCAAGGAAGGGGATAAAAAGGAGGATTCCTTTACTTCCAGAGGGATAGACCGGATTGAGTTCCATCTTTCGGCGAATCCGGGAGAAGTGCCCAAGCCCCTTCAGCGCGTGGCCTCTGGCGGTGAATTGTCGCGGGTGATTCTGGCTATGAAGCATGTTCTGGCCCGGACAGGTTCCGTGGGGACCATGGTATTTGATGAGGTGGACAGCGGTATCGGTGGCGCCACGGCGGAGATTGTAGGTAAAAAGATAAAGGATGTTGCCGGGCGCCATCAGGTTCTCTGCATCACCCATCTTCCCCAGATTGCCTGCTTCGGAGACCGTCATTATCTGGTAACGAAAACTGTTACTGGAGACAAGACCCTGACGATGGTTCAGGCGCTGTCGGAAGAAGAGCGGATTGAGGAGATTACCCGGATGCTCAGTGGCCTGGAGATGACGGATACAACGAGAAGGCATGCCCGGGAAATGCTCATGATGGCGCAAAGGAGTGAATCATGCTGAGAAAAGCCAAAGTTGGCGACGTTAAAACAATTCATAAGATGATCAATGTCTCTGCCAGCAAGGAGGAGATCCTTCCCCGGTCCCTGATGGACATCTACGGCAGTCTCCGCGATTTTTTTGTCTATTATGATGAGCAGGATCAACTGATCACAGGGGTATGCGCCATGAATATTATCTGGGAGAACCTGGCCGAGGTTCGCTCCCTTTATGTCGATGAAGCCTATCGCCGTCGGGGCATCGGCAGAATCCTCGTTGAGGCCTGCATATCCGAGGCGATAACCCTGGAACTATTTCGAATCTTTACGCTGACTTACAAAAAAGAATTTTTTCAACACGTGGGGTTCCATGTCGTGGACCGTTCCTCCCTGTCGGAAAAGATATGGACAGACTGCTTCCGTTGTTCGAAGTATCCCGACTACTGTGATGAAATAGCGATGATCATCGAATTATGAAGGTACGGGAAAGGATCATCATCATCCTGATCTTGTTTCCGGCCTTTTTTCTTGCCGGGTGTGCGCCCATTTCGGAAATGCCCCGAGATGAATCCCGGGGCGGTCAGCCCCCTTCTGCTTCCGTCCAGGATACGGGGAAAATGGATGATCTCGATCTTGACTCCCTGGAAAAAGCCGTTGCCTTGAGCATTCAGTACTTCGAAAAGGCAGGCTCCAAAGGTTCGTACTGTTTGCAGGATCAGCGTTATTCCTCCCGGGAAATGATCGACGGACTTGAGAAATTCCTGAGGATCATGAAGCGAGATCTGACATCGGAGGAATTAGAGCGGACGATCAGGGATGAGTTTATCCTTGTCAGAGCAGCGGCAGGTACGGCCGGGGTCGGAGTTGAGGGCAATGTGCTTGTTACGGGGTATTTCGAGCCGATTCTGGAGGGATCACGGACCAAAACAGATCGCTTCCGATATCCCCTGTACAAAACTCCCGACGAAACGGTAGTCGTGCCTGTGGATCGTGCTGATGGCCAAGATGGGCGTGATAAGTATGTGGGACGATTGCATAATGGAGATGTGGTTCCCCATTTCAACCGCCGGGAAATTGATAAGAACGGTGTTCTTGCCGGCAGGGAACTGGAGATCGCCTGGGTCGATGATCCGGTCGCCCTATTTTTGCTTCATATTCAGGGCTCCGGAAAGATCCGGCTTCCCGAAGGCGGCTTGCTTCATGTGACCTATGCCCAGTCCAACGGATGGCCATTCCGGGGGTTGACCGGCATGATGGTTGAAAAGGGGTTTTTAAAGGAGAACGGAAAGTCTTACGAACAGATGAAAAAGTTTCTTCTCGATCACCCTGAGGAGCGCCAGGAACTTATGAATTACAACGAACGATATGTCTTCTTCCGGATCGCCACGGAAGGTCCTCTGGGGGCCTTGAATCTGCCCCTGGTGGCGGGAAGGTCCATCGCCACCGATCTCGATATTTATCCAAGAGGGGCCCTGGCCTTGATCAAAACACGGAAGCCCGTTTTTGACGAGGAGGGAAGGATCTTATCCTGGCAGTCCTTTTCCCGCTTTGTCCTGAACCACGACACGGGCGCTGCGATTAAAGGTCCGGGGAGGGTTGATCTTTTCTGCGGCACCGGCGAGAAGGCGGAAAGGACCGCCGGGGCCATGAAGGAGAGCGGAGAGCTTTATTTTATTTTGAAGAAGAAATGACAGGGGGCAGACTTATTGACATTTATTCTTCTTGAGAGCGATCACCACTCCCTCAATTTCTTTTTCTGAAGCCACAGCCACCATCTCTTTGAGGTGCCGCGTTACGACAACGGGGTCCTTATGGATGAATTCAGCTATTTCCCTGCCCTTGTATCCGTATTCATGGGCAACTAGGCTCATCATTTTCTTCCCTGTGGAAAGCCTGTGTGATTTGCTGATTGACCGTATCTCTTCAAGCGAGATCCCATAGACTCTTTCTATCGCACCGGCGATTTCGTTTAATGTGTATTCCCCATCGCGCCTCGTTGCTTGAACCTTCACATTACTCTCTTTACGCACCTTCTCGACAAAATGCTCATCACCCAGTATCCTTTGCTCAACGGTACGGTAAACATCTTCCCTCGGAATTGAAACGCTTGCTCCCATAAAAGCTATATAGAGGCAATTTGCCGCTTCCTTATCTTCTGAAAACATCCCTAAGACCGATTCTGTGTCGACAATGCCTGTTTCATCATCAGGCATCAAATAATATTGATGGCTGCTCCAGAGATATTCTTCAGGCTTCCCAACTATTCCGGCTCTCACCGGATTCAGGTGGATATATTTCACGAGACTAAGCTGGTATCTATCACGATCGCAGAGAATCGCTTTATATCTGCCCTGAAACAGATGTCCGGCCGTACCGTACTTTCTGTTGAAGTACATGGTGTAGCTTTGGTTGATGCCCTGCATAATCTTTGCGAGAGCAACTTTTGGCGTTTCGATCAATATATGTACATGATTACTCATGAGAGCATAGGAGTGGAGAATGAACCCATACCGCTCTTTGTAGGCTGACAATATGGTAAGGTAGCGAGAGAAATCATCGCTGTTTTGAAATACATTTTGCTTCTGATTACCACGAGTTATTACATGGTAGAGGGCATCTTTGAATTCTATCCTTGTTCTTCTTGCCATGGGAGGGGGGTAGCAGAATCACCGTCGAATGTCAATAAGTAAGTCTGACCCCTGTTCGCCTTGACAGGGGATGGTCTTTCTGTTATGCAGCGGGCACATTAACACGTTTTGCGGAGGTTCAGTGGCACTGAAGAGAATTTTGAGCGGCATGAGGCCGACAGGTAAGCTGCATTTGGGGAATCTGCACGGGGC
>JBAYKV010000307.1:0-3557 GCA_041664405.1 Syntrophales bacterium | reverse complement strand
CGGGTCCAGGTACTGTTTCGGCGTCTTTGTGAAGCCCCTGGCTACGGATTACGGATGGTCCCGGTCAGTCATATCTCTGGGGGCCTCTCTCAACATGTTCGTCTATTCTGCCTGCGCCGTCGTAATCGGGAGGATGGTGGACCGGATTGCACCCCGTTGGATTGTGACATTGGGGGCCGTCATTGCCGCCGCGAGCTTTATCCTCACCGCCTTTGTCCGGGAACCATGGCAGTTTTATCTGGTCTATGGCCTGTTGTTAGGGATCGGGTCGTCCGGGCTGGGGGTGGTGGCGATCAATTCCTCGGTGGGGAAATGGTTTATCAGGAAACGGGGGACGGCCCTAGGAATTACCACGATGGGGGTAAGCTTCGGCACCATTGCCCTGACCCCCCTGGCGGGCGTCATTGTAAGGGATTTCAACTGGCAGACCGGGTTTATGGTGCTGGGGATCATCACCCTTGTGGTCGGTGTCAGTCTCTCCCAGATCTTTTTTCGTAAAATCCGTCCCGAGGATTACGGCATGTTGCCTGACGGCGAAACCCGTCCGGAACTGGTAGTCAAGATCGATGCGATGCAGGAACCGGTAAGGCTGCGGTTCGGGGACATGTGCGTCGATAAGAGGTTCCAGGTTCTGGCCTTGTCCTTCGGCCTGGCGGTGATGGTGCTCATGACCGTTTTCGTCCATCAGGTGGCCTTTGCCATCGATCAGGGTATTGACAGAGTCCTGGCCGCCTCCTCCCTGGCTGCCCTGGGCTTGGCCGGATTTGCCGGTCAGTTTTTATTCGGCTGGCTAAGTGACAGGATCCGTGATCCCAAATACGCGTCTTTTATGGGAATGATGTTCATGCTGGCCGGTCTTGTCGTGCTCCTTCAGGTCACATCCGTCCGCGGACTTTTCTTCTACGCCGTTGTTTTCGGGTTCGGTTACGGATCCCTGGCACCCCTGGCGCCCATCCTGCTGGCGGACCGTTTCGGTCGTCACGTCCTGGGGTCCGTCTACGGGTTTTTCACCCTTTTTCTCGGGATCGGCGGGAGTATCGGTCCTTACCTGGCCGGCCTCATATATGACCGGTTCGGCGCCTACACCTATGTCTGGCAAGCTGATATCGTGATCATGATCTTCGTGGCCGCTTATATTCTGACCCTGAAACCCAAGGAACCGGAATCTTGAGGATCAACGCTTTGCAAGATTAGTTGCCGTGTACCTCATCCTCCTGGGTGGCGTGGGGTTCTTAATCTCTATCGAGATTGCCGGCAGGATTATCGGTCCCCGCATGGCGATCTGTCAGGTTTTTTGATACCGCAGATGCCAGATGGGCCAGCAGGGATGTATCCATTTCGGCATGGTAGCGGGTCGGAGCGGGGTCGCCAAAGTTAAGGCTGCCAATAAAGGCTCCGTTCATGGTGATGGGGGCCATGGCAATGGATTTGATAAAATATTTATTGCTCTGGGGGAGGAGCTTGTAGAAGGGTTTGAGATCACTGTTAGCGAGAATAGGGGCCTCGCCCTTGACTGCCAGTTCGGAAAAGGTGGTGGCGTCGATCTGGTTCAGGCGTTCTCTGAGAAAGGGAGATTTAATAAGTATCTCTTTCCAGCCCGTCGTTTCCGGATGATCGACCAGGGAAAACCAGGCAAAGGGAATGTTAAATGCCTCCTGAAGCTCTTGCAGGACATAGGCGATGAGTTCCCCGACGTCGGCCGCCGCAGACAGGGAATTCTCAATCCGGGAAAAGGTTTCCTGGATCGCCTCGTTTACCCGCTTCGTTTCTCCGGAATTGTTCATATCCATGCTCCCGTATAAAAATTTGAATTCCGCCAGGACCACTGTGTGGTCCGATGGTTTTTCCGTCACCCGGGGGGCCATGTCGATCCAGCACCGGCTTGATTTTTCCGCCAGGGGCGCTGTTGCCAGGATGTGATCGACCCGCCAGCCTAACTCTCTTTCCACTGATTTCGGCGTCCGGTAATCAAAAAAAGTATATTGCTGCGCCTCCCCGGGATGGTGTTTCCGAAAGACATCGACGAAACCCCAGGCCTTGACATGGTCAAAGGCCTCCCATACCTCGGGGGTGAAACAGACGTGCCCCCGCAGCCGCTTGGGATTGTGGACATCGATGTCATCGGGGGCGACATTGAGATCTCCGCACCAGATGACATTCTCCTCGGGGGAAAAGGTCCGTTCAAAGTAACGCCGCAACCGCTGAAACCATTCCAGCTTATATGCGAATTGGGGAGTTTCCCGCTCCCGGCCCTGGGGGACATAGGTATTGACCACCGTGAAGTGGGGGAAGGATACCCGCAGCAGCCGGTCCTCATCCGCCGCCCCGTCGTCCCCAAGACCGCAGAAAACCGCTTCCGGCTTTGCCAGGGATGCTACGGCGACGCCGTTGTACTGACGTTCTCCCCGGAAGGCGATATGGTAGCCCGCAGCGATAAATTCGGCTTGGGGGAATTTGCTGTCCGCCACCTTGGTTTCCTGAAGACAGATCACATCGGGCCGGTTTTCCCGGAGCCAGGGTATCAGGATGTGGAGACGGGAACGGATGGAATTTACGTTGTAGGTGGCAATACGGAAGACGGCCATGAAGTTACCTTTCGGTATTACTCAGCGATTTGAATTTCCCCAATATCATGACCTGCCGTCAGTATCAAGACTATTCCGTGGAAAAATAACTGTCTCATGAGAACATCTTGGCATATCTTCCCTTCTTGACATTGGTAAGCATGACGTTTATGGTCCGATCTTGGCTTGGTCTTGAAGGGGCGGATTCATGCACATTCTATTAATTGAAGACCGTGGCGCCGGATGAATTTTCTTGACCTGCGCACGGTTGTTTTTACCAATATAGTCACTTTTACCATCTGCACATTGGTGGTCGTGTTGCTGTGGTATCAGAGCCGCAAGCGCTTTGCCGGCATGAGCTTTTTGATATTTGATTTCGCCATGCAGGCGGCGGCGACATTTCTGCTTGCCATGCGCGGCTTCATTCCGGACTGGATGTCGATAACACTCGCCAACGTCCTGGTATTTGCCGGATCCATTCTGGGCTACATGGGGCTGGAACGCTTTGTCGGGAAAATAAGTTCGCAGGTCCATAATTATATCCTCCTGGCGCTTTATGGTCTTGCGTTTAACTATTTTGCTTTCATTCAAACGGACCTGGCCATACGCAATCTCGTGGTTTCGCTGGGTTTGCTGATCATCTGGTTTCAGTGCATGTGGCTCATGTTGTACCGGGTCGATCCCGGCATGCGCCCGTTGACCTTGGGGGTAGGCATCGTTTTCGGCGCCTTGTGCCTGGTAAATATCGTCCGGATCGTAGAGTTTTTTACGAGCCCCCACCCGGTAAACGATTATTTCCAATCTGGTGTATTCCAGATACTGGTCATGATCACTTATCAGATGCTGATGATTCTTCTGACGTTCAGCCTGGTGCTGATGGTGAATAAACGGCTGTTTGTGAGGATCAAGACCCAGGAAGAAAAGTTTGCCAAGGCTTTTCATTCTTCTCCCTACGCCATTGCCCTTACCAGGTTGGACGATGGACGGATTATG
>JBAYKV010000306.1:0-3602 GCA_041664405.1 Syntrophales bacterium | reverse complement strand
GGCATCTCTCCGGGTCTTCTATGATAAACTCGTGAAAAGTCTTTTTAATGGCGGAGAGAGGGGGATTCGAACCCCCGTGGGAGCTTTTGGCCCCCAAATCGATTTCGAGTCGATCCCGTTACGACCACTTCGGTACCTCTCCGCGTGGAGCGTTCTATATTCGAAGCGGTGCGGGTTATAACCTCTTTTGTTGAAAAAAGCTACTCAAAATTTCAGCACACCGCCCTTCCATGATACCCCCGGTAAAGTCCACTTGATGGTTCAGGCGGGTATCCGCAAAGACGCGGCCGATGGAAACAACGGCGCCCCCCTTGGGATCGCTCGCCCCGAAGACGACCCTTCCGATTCGGGCGTGAATGACGGCGCCGGCGCACATGAGACAGGGCTCCAGGGTCACATACAGCGTCGTTCCCGACAACCGGTAATTCCCTGTCTGCCGGGCTGCGGCGCGGATGGCAAGGATCTCCGCATGGGCCGTCGGATCATTTAGACCTATGGGACGGTTGTGAGCCCGGGCAATAACCCGGCCGTCGCTAACGATGAGCGCCCCGACCGGGACCTCCCCTTCCGCAGCGGCGGCTGCCGCCTCCTCCAGGGCCAGGTCCATGTAGCGCCTGTCCAGATCCCCATGCGGCGTCATCGTCGTTTCATTATCCGCATAATTATCAGAGTTTCCCGTCATTGGCAGATAAAGGATGTCTCTTTCATTTTTATTGATTTATTTTACCGTGTTGATTTATGATGATCCCATGAAGTCTTCCTGGAAATTCAGCCGGTTGCCCCTGTCAAAGGCCTTTATCACGGCCGTCCTGATTTCCCTTGCCTCGCATGTACTGGTCCTTTCCATGCCCATCATCGGGGAAAAGCCGTCCCCCCGGCCACGGGACGCCAGCCTGCTGACCGTACACCTAACCGAACCCATTATGGCTCCTCAGGAAAAAGACGACAAGAAGGAACCCGTTCCTGTGGAGAAACAACCGACGCCGACACCGGCAGAAAAGACCGAGACGGTTGTCAGAGAAGATACCGTTAATCTGGGCAGCCAGGACAGCCGTTACCGCTCCTATCTTCTCAAGATCCGGAAGCGGATTGAAGGCAGTTGGAAATACCCCCAAGCCGCTCTCCAGAAGAAGGAAAAAGGCACGGCAACGATCAAGTTCTCCATAGACAAAACGGGCGCCCTGTTTGCCCAGGGGATCGTTTCTTCGTCGGGTTCCCCGGTCCTAGACGATAATACCCTGGCGGTCATTCGCGCCGCCGCACCCTATGATCGCCTGCCCGGTGACCTGGGTCTCTCAAAACTCCACATCGTGGCTGTATTCCACTACCGATTGGCCGAGTAAGGTCAAAGGTCGGAAATCAATGTTGTCAACCGGCGGTTCAGTTCGAGGAGTCTTTCCCTGACCTCCGCCTGCTCCACCCATCCTTTCGCCTCAACCCGCGATTGTCTTTCCCGAAGCTGCTTCAGGCGATTTTCCATATCCAGGATGATAAAATTCCAGTCGATCCGGGGGACGGCCTGTTCCGGAGGGGCCTTGCGCTCGATCGCCTCCCCCGGTTTCAAAGTTATTTCCTCAAGATAGTCGGGAATGGTTACGGGAAATCCGTAACGTTCGCGGATCAGACCGGCAAGGGTCTGCTGGGCCGAGTATTCACCGTGAATGAGAAAGACCTGCAAGGCCGGGGACCGGAAATGCCCCAGCCATTCCAGAAGCTGACTCTGCCCGGCGTGGGCGGAAAAACCGTTGATCGTAAAAATACGCGCCTTCACCGCTACGTCTTCATTAAAGAGCCTGATCATCCTGACCCCGTCCACAATGCGCCGCCCCGTGGTTCCCTGGGCCTGAAAACCGACAAAGACCACGCTGGCCCCTTCCCGCCAGAGATTGTGGCGGAGGTGATGCCGAATCCGGCCCGCATTGGCCATGCCGCTTGCCGAAACAACGATGGCCGGCCCTGCTGAGGTGTTTATTTTCATGGACTCCTCGGTACTGCGGGTGAAATGGAGTTGGGGAAATGTCAGGGGATCCTCTCCCTTCTTGAGAAGACCCTTGGCCTCTTCATCAAAATAGCTGGTATATTTCCGGAAGATCTCCGTTGCCTGGGTGGCCAGGGGGCTATCCACGTAAACAGGCATCTCCTTGGGCAGGCGGCCATCCCTGTTCAGCATGTGTAGGCAGTAGAGCAATTCCTGGGTTCTTTCCACGGCAAAGGACGGGATGATCACCTTTTCCCCCTTACGGTAACTGTAAGCAATGGCCTCCGCCAGCTCGTTGAGGCTGTCCGTCTCGTTCTTGTGATCCCGGTTGCCATAGGTTGACTCCATGAAAAGATAGTCCGCCGTCTCGATGACCGTGGGGTCCTTGATGATGAGCTGGGCGGGTCGGCCGATATCCCCGGAGAAGACAAGTTTTGATACCTTCCCGTTTTCCGTTACCCCTAATTCCAGGATGGAGGCCCCGAGAATATGACCGGCATCGCGGAAGGTAGCCGTCAAACCGGCAAAGGGCGTTACCGGCTGATCATATTCAACCGCTTTGAAATACTGGGTAACTTCTTCGGCGTCCTTCCGGGTGTAGAGGGGTTCGACATCATTCTCGCCATCGCCCTGACGAAGATGCTTGCGGGTTTTCCATAAGGCCTCCATCTCCTGGATGTGGGCGCTGTCCAGAAGCAGGATTTTCAAAAGGTCAACAGTGGGGGGGGTCGCATAAATCGATCCGCGGAAGCCTTCCTTGACAATCCGGGGCAACAGACCGGCGTGGTCGATATGGGCGTGGGTCATGAGAATGCACTCTATTTTTGAGGCGTCATAGGTCTTCGTCTCCCAATTGCGCTTCTCGATCTCCCCATTGCCTTGATGCATCCCGCAGTCAATGGCGAAGCGGTGCCCCCCCGTCTCCAGAATGAAGCAGGAACCCGTCACCGTCCTTGCCGCCCCCATGAATTTCACCTTCATATCCCTTTTCTCCTCTCGTCTTCTTCCGTGGACAAGTTCCGATCTCTGCGGGTCGGGGACAACATTCAATGGTATCCTCAATCATGTCCCTGATGTCCATATGCCATCCCCTGCGTAATTGCAATGGGATTCACATCGTCTTCATTCTTGAACGATATGCGGACTTTTACGGAAAAATGTGCTAAGGGTGCGGCCATGCTTGAACCGATTGTTGAAGCCCTGCAGATCAGAAAAACTTATGGCGAGCTTGTTGCCGTCGATGATGTCTCATTTGCCATCGCCAGAGGGGAATGCTTCGGCATCCTTGGACCCAACGGCGCCGGCAAGACAACCACTATCCGCATGACCTATGGCTTCTCCCCGCTGACGGCCGGTGTCCTCAGGGTCTTCGGGCTGGATGTATCCCGTCATGCCCGGGCAATCAAAGCCCGCATCGGCGTCTGCCAGCAGGACAACACCCTCGATCCCGACTTGACCATTATCCAGAATCTGACTGTCTTCGCCCGCTATTTCAACATTCCGAAGCCCCTGGCGGTGAGGAAGGCCGACGAACTCCTTCATTTCATGTCCCTTGATCACCGCAGTCATTCCCGGGCTATGGAGCTTTCGGGGGGGATGGTCCGGCGCATTGTCCTGGCCCGGG
>JBAYKV010000305.1:0-3657 GCA_041664405.1 Syntrophales bacterium | reverse complement strand
TTCTTATTTTTTCGGATAGCCCACCGACTGGGCCAGGATGATCCGCTGTTCCGGCCTCAACTTCATCACTTGGCCGAGGGCGGTGCGATCAATTGTTCCCCGGGTTACGGTCGCCAAGCCTTCGGAAGCGCAATAAAGGTAAACATTCTGGCCGATAAAGCCTGTATCGACAGCGGAATAGAGGTCTTTTACAGCATTGGCGGCGGTTCCCATCTGTTTGTAATCGGCGACGTAGATGAGATTGATGGGGGCATCTTTAACATAGGACTGGGAACCGGTCAGGGCGCGGATGTCCTGGGCGAGGACGGGATCTAAACGGTGTTTCTGGGCGTCGTACAGATATAAACCCTTTTCGGTTGCCACATAGACGTCCACTTCCTGCCAGTTCATGGCCGAGGGAACAGTCAGCTTTCCCGAATCAGGACGGTTGACGCCGCAGGCGCTCCAGAGCAGGTTGGAGAGGACCCGGATGGGTAATTTGCGATTGCTGAATTCCCGGGAGGACTTCCGGTCTTTCAGGACATGCATCAGGAGCCTGCCGCTGTCCATCTGGGGCTTGACAAGCTGGATGGTTTTTAGTTCCTGGGCGGACAAGATACCGGGTATAAAGAAAAGAATCAGCAAAACCGAGATGATGAAAAATCTTTGTCTGATCATGATACCCTCCTCGTAGCTCCTCATACCCCAGCCGCAGCATTCTGGCAAACATTATTTGGGATAGGGCCGAAATACGGTAGAGAGGGTTTTCTTGTTCTATGCAATCAGTGCATGTGACTCCTCGCATCGGTCTTCTTCCACCTCCACCTATATAAATGATCGACAAATACAAATAGCTACTGTAGATTATTGCAGGAGGTAGATCTGTTTATGGGTATTGCCGGAGACATAGCAATTATTGTTTCTGCTGCTCTCTTGGGTGGACTGATTGCACATTTGCTGAAGCAGCCCTTGATCCTCGGATATATTTTCGCCGGTGTGGTTGTGGGACCGCACACAGGAGGGGTGACCGTTTCTGATGTCCACAATATCGAGAAACTTGCAGAAATCGGCGTGGCCCTGCTGCTTTTCGCATTGGGACTGGAATTTTCCATCCGGGAGTTGAAGCCGGTCCGTAAGATTGCAATTATTGGAACCCCGATCCAGATAGTTATTACGACAGCATTCGGGTTTGCCGTCGGAAGGTTGCTGGGCTGGGAGTGGGTGCCGTCTCTCTGGTTCGGGGCGCTTATCTCGCTTTCAAGTACGATGGTAATCCTGAAGACCCTGGAGAATCAGGGGATGATCGGCACCTTGTCCAGTCGCGTCATGATCGGCGTACTTATTGTTCAGGATTTGGCAATAGTGCCGATGTTGATCATTCTCCCTCAGTTGAGCACACCCCAAAGCGGTTTACCGATTCTGGTTTTTGCCGCCATGAATGCAGCCATCTTTATCATATTGATGATCGTTCTCGGCACGCGCATCATTCCCCGCGTGATGAAATTCATTGCCAATTGGGGATCCAGAGAGTTATTCCTCGTCGCCATCACAGCCTTGGGGTTGGGCATTGGCTATGGCACATATCTGTTTGGTCTTTCATTTGCCTTCGGAGCATTTGTCGCCGGCATGCTTCTGAGTGAGTCTGATTATGGATATCAGGCCTTGAGTGATATAATACCCTTGCGTGACATCTTCAGTCTCATGTTCTTTACCTCCATCGGGATGCTCCTTGACCCCAAATTTTTGTTGAATAATCTGCTAACGATTCTGTTTTTAGTATTGGTCGTTATGCTGGGGAAGGCGCTGATATTCGCCGCTTTGAGCCGTGTTTTTCACTATAAAAACGTCGTCCCTCTGGCCATGGGATTGGGGCTCTCACAGGTCGGGGAATTCTCTTTTGTCCTCGGTCGGGTGGGTGTTGAAACACATTCCATTTCTTCAGAATTCTATTCCCTGGTTCTGACTGTGACCATTGTCACCATGATGCTCACACCGCTCATTTCGGGACTTACTGCTCCATTATACTCGTTTTTGAGCCGGTGGCTGAAGCCAGCTGTGTTGGAGCCTCTCAATTTTCCCAAGACAGATATGCAGGATCATTTTGTCATTGCCGGCGGAGGAAGAGTGGGCAGGTCTGTCGCCGATGTCCTGAACCGGATGAAAATCCCCTTCGTGATCGTGGAATATGATTCATTGAAAGTGGATACCCTGAAGGCGTCCGGCTTTCCCGTCCTTTTCGGAGACGCACAAAAAGAGATCATCCTGGAGGCGGCGGCGTTGGGTCAAGCAAGAATGCTTGTCATCACGACGCCGGTGATCATCATTTCCCAGACCATTGTGGCTAAGGCAAAAAAGCTTAATCCCGATATCCACATTATCGCCAGAGCTGAAGAGATTGAAGCCATGCAGATTTTGCACGATTTAGGCGTCTCGCTCGTCATACAGCCGGAGTTTGAAGCAAGCCTGGAATTTGCCCGCCAAGCACTGCTCCATCTCGGTATTCCGATTGATCAAATAGATCAATACACGGACGGGGTTCGCCGCGAACTTTATCGGCCTCTCTATTCTTCGGCCGAGGCGGACATAGATTTGCAACCACATGATATTAACGAATTTCCCGAATAACCTTCCCGGTGCTCAAAAAAGATATTCCCCTATTGCCCTCAATATTGAGCATGACAGATTCAATCAATGGTTCGCTTACAGGGATATCGGCTATCCACTCAACCAGAAAATTGGCCCCTGTACCACTTTGGTCCGCTTGGGGAATGAAGAAATTGGTGGCTCCCAAGGGGCCTAACGAACGCTCAGCAGCAAGAAACTCTTTCACCAGCTCGCCGTCGTTATTGAAATAGAGGACTTTTGTGATCTTGATCGTGTTTTTCATGTCCGTATTATGTATCGCAATGAAGGCGCTCAAATCAAACTTCTTCGTCTTATCATCCGGGATATTGGAATAGATGGGGACATATAAAACCTGTCCTCTGACCTTGTTGGTTCCGGCATCCGCCACTTTGAGAACCTCCGGGTTGAAGGTTTTACCGGACTTCTGACCACCTAAGGGTGCTTCTTTACTGGAACAGGCAGCTAATGTGATGATGATCAGAAGGATCAATACAATTTTTGATAAGCTGCTCAATAGATTCATTAGATATTCCTCCTTACAAGGCGTTTCACAATAAAGGAGGATGGTTTGTTGTGTCAATGTAAATGTTATCAGATAAAAGTTACAATGAACTGAATGCCTTTGAGAAGATTGAAATCGGGCAGATATTTCGAAAAATTAGGTTTGCCGCCTTCGGGTGAGCTGATCAATTATTTTCCGAAGCAGATGGAATCCTTCATTAAAAAAGGCCGGTTTCGAGATCACTGATCTGGATATTCTTGGAGGCAATAAACGTCGTTATTTCCGACGTTTGTTAGTTATGCTTTCCGTAAATTCAGTCCTCTGATGTCATCGGCGCTGATAAGACCGGCTGCAGGAGCTTGAAATTCGTGGGCGGCTCCTGGCGGCGGACGGCGCGGGTGTCTAGGAGTTCATAGAGGATCACTTCCATGACCCGCCAGACTTTGACACCGCTGCGGATGCAGCCGGTGACGGTCTCCTCCCGGCGGCCGCAGGCCATGTGCATGTGGAGGATAGGGGCGCCGTCTTCGTCGGGGAAGAGGGTTCCTGTC
>JBAYKV010000304.1:0-3740 GCA_041664405.1 Syntrophales bacterium | reverse complement strand
CTATCTCCGCGCGAAGCCCGTTGTTCACGAACCGATCATGAAGGTAGTCATTGAGTCGCCGACGGAATTTCAGGGTGCCGTTATGGGGTTGCTGAATCAGCGCCGTGGCATGATTGTGGGAGCTCAGGATGAAGGGCACATGTGTGTTGTCGAGGCGCAGGTCCCCCTTGGGGAGATGTTTGGTTTTTCCACGGTGCTACGGTCGGCAACCCAGGGGAAGGCACAGTTCACCATGGAATTTGCTCTCTATCGCCAGGTTCCTCAATCCATAGCGGAGAAAATCGCTGAGGACATGGCCGCGAAGAAGAAAAATGCGGCATAGGTTAAGCAAGACATGGCAAAAATACTTGATCTTAGAAACAGGAGCATCGCTATGCTGAAAAAGGATCTTATTTTAAGAAATCCCCTGCGGCAAATGGGCTATGAAAATGACGACATTCTCCCCGAAGGGGGGTTCGGTGCGGTTCTTGCCAGGGCTGGGGTAGGGAAAACAGCCCTTCTCGTACAACTGGCTCTCAACACGATGTTACGAGGCAAAAGGGTCCTTCATGTCAGCCTCCTTGATCCGGTAAACAAGGTGGATCTCTGGTACCGAGAGCTTTTTCGGCGCCTTGCCGTTCAGTACCAGATAGGTCAAATCCGGACGCTCTGGGAGGATATGCTGCCCCTTAGATTCATCATGACCTTCAAAGTGGAAGGGTTCAGCGTGCCAAGACTCCAGGAGCGCCTGAATGACATCATGGAGCAGGGCATTTTCAGCCCCAATATGATCATCGTCGATGGGCTGATCTTTGATGACACATCCAAGCCGGTGCTTGATGACCTGAAAGAAATGGTCGAAAAACAGGGGTTACGAGCCTGGTTTACCGTTAACATTCATCGGCAGGTGAAGGCGGATGCGGATGGGCTTCCCAAGCCCCTCCTTCCGGCGGATGAACTATTCGATGTCGCCCTGCTGCTCGTAACAGAAGGAAACGAAATGCATATCCGGGATCTGAAAACCGGGGTTATACCTTCACCCCGTCCCGTTCTTATTCTCGATCCCGCCACCATGCTTATCAAGGAAAATGTAGCCGTGGCCTCGTAGGGTTTACCACGAAATAAGTGTGATAAACCCTCGGCCCCGGAGCTTTATTTCGTGATTACAAAACGCCTTTCAGGGCCGCCAGAAAACGATCGACATTTTCCGGTCTGGCCGTATGTCCCATTAAACCAATACGCCATATCTTCCCCGCAAGAGGTCCGAGACCGCCGCCTATTTCAATCCTGTGTTCAGATCGCAGACGGCGCCGGATAGCCAGTTCGTCAATACCGGCCGGACATTTCACCGTGTTGAGCATGGGCAGCCGGAAGGGCGCTTCCACCAGCATCTCCAAACCCATTTCCTGAAGTCCCGCTACAAGCTTTCCATGATTATGCTCATGGCGCAGGATTACCTTGTCTAATCCTTCTTCTACAACGAGCATCAATGCCTGATAGAGGGCATAGAGCATATTAACGGGAGCTGTATGGTGATAGACACGGTTCTTTCCCCAGTAATTGGCAATCATGGAAAGGTCAAGATACCAGTTTGGCACTTTATTCTGACGAGCGTTGAGCCTGGACACAGCTTTTTCTGAAAAGGAAAGGGGGGCAAGCCCGGGCGGGCAGGAAAGACATTTCTGGGTGCCGCTATAAAGGGCGTCGACCTTCCAGTCGTCCATGTTTACCTCAATACCGCCCAGGCTGGTGACGGCGTCAACAAGATATAAACATTCGGATCCCTTCAACAGGGCGCCGATTTCCGCCACGGGGTTACATACCCCCGTGGAAGTCTCCCCATGCACCACGGCGAGGATTTGATAGTTTGTCTGGTGAAGTTTTTTTTCCACTATTTCCACCATGACCGGTGTTCCCCAGGGGAACTCTATGACATCAACATGAGCGCCAAGCCGGGAGGCGACATCCTGCATTCTCATGCCGAACACTCCATTTATCAGGATGAGGACACGATCGCCCGGTTCGACCAAGTTGACAAAACAGGCCTCCATCCCGGCCGATCCGGTTCCGGATATGGGGATGGTCATATTGTTGCCGGTTTTCATCACCTGCTGTAAAAGTGATTTCAGGTCATCCATGATCTTCAGAAAATATGGATCAAGGTGTCCCAGGGTTTGTTTGCTCAAGGCGCTATAAACCTCAGGAGGGACGCAGGAAGGGCCAGGTCCCATCAATAAAATATCTTCAATTTTATCCAAAAGATTACCGGTCATTTTATTTCCTCCTTTATCTGAATTTACACCTGTGTGGGAATGGCGACTTTATGCATAGCCGTCATTTATTAATAAAGCCTCTAAGTTCACGGTACTGAATGATACCCTGAAAGGTCAGGATGGTCAGTCCTGCAACGATAAGCATCATCCCCATTCCTTCAGCGAAAGTGGGTCTTTCACCCAATTGAATGGCGGCGGCAATCATGCCGATGATGGGCGTCGCCAGGGTTCCCATACTGGCCATACCCGCTGACAGGGATTTCAGGATGAAAAACCACAGGATAAGGGCGAGGGCCTGACTTACAATGGAACTGAATGCAAGTCCGACAATAAAGTGGGAAGTCCATTGCACCGGGGTGCCGGGTATGATCATGGCGATAATGATCAAGGGAATACAGCCGAAGAGCATTTGCCAGGCCGTCAGGGAGATGAGATCGAAGGTGAACTTTTTCCACATGATTTTAGTCATAATTGCACTTCCCGCCCAGGCGATTCCCGACAAGACGGCGAGGGTGTTACCCAACATACTTGACTGAAGCTTCCAGGGTTCAAGAATGATCATCAGTCCTATAAAGGCGAGAATTACGGCGATCCATTGAACTCCGGCCAAATATTCGGAAAGGAGCGGCCAAGCCAGAACCAGAACCCAGAAGGGCATGGTGTAGACAAGGATCGCTGTTTTTCCGACGCCTCCATAAAACAACGCCAGCGTGACTAGACCTATACATCCTGTGGTCGAAAGGAGACCGAGGAGAATAGTCATAAATATTTCTTTTGGTATCAGGGATTTACGTTGCAGGAGGAGGATGGTAAAAAGACTTACGGCACCGATAAATGTTCTTAGGGCCGCAAAATCAAAGGGCGATGCGTATCGCAAGCACTCTTTCATGACGACCCAGTTGTAACCCCATATTCCTGAAAGGGTAATCATGGCAATAATTGCAGGTTTAATAGAGTTTAGTGAACGAGTACCGCCTATGCCGTTCATTGTCTGGCTGGAGTCACGTTACATATAGTTGGTCTCGTCAGGGTGGCAATCACCACGGAGACCCTGTCACTCTTTTCGTATTCGATTCCAGCTACATAACTCGAAACGCACATCGCAGAATCCTCGTTCGATCCAGATATATCTTCTCTTTGGTCTCTTGTCAAGATAAGAGAGGATAAAAGGTACCCTGATAAGACCTTGACAATTGCAAACCAATCCATTAGCGTACACCGGAAATTGTCCATAGAGGTTAAAGAGTATATGATGATCGGAGTGCTGATTACAACCCACGGCGGGCTCGGACACGAATTGATCAAGGCGGCAGAACTCATTAAGGGACCCTTGAAGGGGGTTGTCCATATTTCTGTTGATCAAACAAAGGGTCTGGAAGATATTAAAAAGGAAATCAGTGCGGCAATAAAAAAGTTGGACCAGGGGAAGGGCGTGATAATTTTAACGGATCTCTTCGGGGGAACTCCCTCTAATATATCCCTCTCTTT
>JBAYKV010000303.1:0-3747 GCA_041664405.1 Syntrophales bacterium | reverse complement strand
GAACTCCTTCATTTCATGTCCCTTGATCACCGCAGTCATTCCCGGGCTATGGAGCTTTCGGGGGGGATGGTCCGGCGCATTGTCCTGGCCCGGGCGCTGATCAACCAGCCGGAGCTGCTGATCCTTGATGAACCAACAACCGGTCTGGACCCCCAGTCCCGCCACCAGGTCTGGGAACGCCTCGATAACCTGCGCCGGCAGGGCATGTCGATCCTGCTGACCACCCACTACATGGAAGAGGCATCCCGCTTGTGCGACCGCATCATCATTATGGACCAGGGCCGCATCCTGGTTCAGGGCAAACCCACCGAGTTGATCAGGGAACATATCGGCAAGGACGTCCTGGAGATATCATCACCTGCGGCTGACCTCAGAACCTACATCCGCCTCCAGAAGATGACTTTTGAGGATCTGGGAGATCGCCTCCTCGTTTACGGCGATCACGACGACCATCTCTATCGGTATATCACCAACCGTTTCTGCCCCGAGGGTTGCGTGATGCGGACGGCAACCCTGGAAGATGTGTTTCTTAAAATGACCGGAAGGGGACTCAGGGAATGAGCAAGGGTATTTTACGGGTTTGGCAGCGGAACCTCGACGTCTATCGTCAGAACTGGAAGATCAGCTTCATGCCGCCGTTGCTCGAACCCCTGCTTTACCTGGCGGCCTTCGGCATCGGCCTGAGCGGCCTCATCGGCGAGGTGGTATACGGCAGCGGGAAAATTTCCTATCTGGCCTTTATCGCTCCGGCCCTGCTGGCCATAAACATCATGAACAACGCCTTCTTCGAAAATACCTACTCCTCATTCGTCCGCATGTACTACCAGAAAACCTTTGACGCCATGATGGCGACACCCCTTTCGGTAGAAGAAATCATCACGGGAGAAATAGTATGGGGAGCCACCAAATCAGTCATCGCCACGGCGATCATGATGGTGGTTCTCACATTTTTCGATCTCATCCATTACCCCACCGGTCTGTTGCTGATTCCCCTGGCCTTCTGTGGCGGTTTCGCCTTCGGTTCCATGGGCATGTACTTCACCGGCATCGTTTCTCATATCGAGCTCTTCAACCTTCCCTTCTTTCTCTTCATCACCCCCATGTTTCTCTTCAGCGGGACCTTTTTCCCTCTGGAAGGCATGCCCCCGTGGGCCCAGGCGCTGGCTACGGCCCTGCCCCTGACCCATCTCGTTGATCTGACCCGGGGATTATGTTACGGCAGTTTCGCAAAATCATTACCCTTGGCCTTCGGTTATCTGCTTCTGTTCTCTCTGGTCTTCTATCCCCTGGCCCTGAGCAAGATGCGCCGCCGCCTCATCAAGTGACGGCTTTGTAAAAAGCCCGGATGCTTCGTTGCGCTGCATCCTTCGTCCCTGCGGCGTACGACAAGTACGCCTCAGTCCTCAGGATTGGCGCGCCTTGCCTGCGGATCTTTTTACAAAGCCGTCGATTATGGCCAATTTTTCGACTTTTTAAGTGGGCCTCATCAAATAAGCGACGGCGCACCAAAAAGAAAAAGGGAGACCCCGGGGCCTCCCTTTTTTATCATACATTTGATCAGCTAAAGATCAGCGGGACGATTCGATAAATTCTTCCACCTTTTCCGCGATGATCTTCACGATCGCCTCAAATTTGGCCTCATCTTTCTCGAGGAGGGTCATCCGGAAACCCTGCAAGGAGGTAAAGAACGAGGTCAGGGGTACCACGCATATTCCCGTCGCCCCGAGGAGATAATAGACAAAGCGCTTGTCGAGTTCGACATTATCTCCTACCAGGTCCTCCACGAATTTCCTGATTTCCGGCTGGGATATAGCCAGGCTCTGCCGGCTGTTCAGGAATGCCTCATTGAAGACCGCCGTCATGTAGAAGGCACCGTTGGTGCGGTTAACCATGAGACAGGGAACGTCCTTGAGGATGTTATAGGCGATATTGGAAAGCCGCTCATAATGCCTGATCCGCTCATCGAGATAGTGCTGGTATTTCGGGTGCGTCATTATCTTCGGAATGGAAATCTGGGGCAGGGTCGTCGAACAGACCTCGGACATTTTCTGGGTCAGAATTGAATTGACATATCTGGCAAAGGTCTCGTCCTTGTCGGCATTATAAACCTCTATCCAGCCGCAGCGCGACCCCGGCCAAGGAAACTCCTTGGAGATCCCCTTCATGCTGATGCCGGGGACATCTCCGATGACGTCCGAAAGGAACAAGGTCTTCTTGTTGTTGTAAACAATATTGATATATGTCTCGTCAAAGAGGAGAAAGAGATCGTGCTCCTTGGCGATCTTTACGACCTGCCGCAGGGTCTCGGCGGGATAGACGAAACCCGTAGGATTGTCCGGATTGATCACGAGGATGCCGACAATGGAGCTGTGGCTCTTCACCTTCTGCTCCAACTCCCGGATATCCGGATACCAACTGCTGTAAGGGTTCATCCGGTAAGTGTTCGGGGGGAAAGAGGCATGAAGAACCTCCGCCAGGAAATGGGTCGAATAGGTCGGCTCGGGGACAATGACCCGGGCGTCCACGCGAATAGAGCTATAGCATCTGGCGATGGCGTCCCCCAGCCCGTTGAAGAAGATTATGTCCTCCCGGTTGATCTGCGTCTTTCCCCTTCTGTTGACCAGATCGACAAGAAAGTCCCGCGTTGCGTCCACCCCTTTCGTCGGAGAATAGGCAAAGGAAAGATCGTCCTTGATAATATCTACGAGGATCTCCTTCATCCATTCGGGAATGTGTTCTCCTTTTTGCACCGGATCGCCGATATTCTCCCAATGGACTTCTATGCCGTATTCCTTGAGTTTATTGGCGACAATGACGATATTTCTGATTTCATAGGTCAGGCCGTTGCCTGCCCTGGCAATATCAAATCTCATAAACCCCTTTCCACACCTCTTCTTCACAGCGTTATAACGCCCTGTTTCCTAATACAAGTCGGGAAAAATATCCACAAATATTTTCACTGCCTTTTCTCCGATATTTTTAGCTTTTCTAAAAAAATTCCCTTCCTGCTCTTGACTGTTTGTCCATTGTTCTCTATGATTGCGTTTCTGAATCATCAGGAGACGTACACATGAAAATCAAATGGAGCTGGGTCGATTCTACTGCCAAGCGCGACAAAGCAGCTCGAGACATCCTTAAAGCGCCCGTGATCGGCGTGGATACCGAGTACGATTCCTTCCGGTATTTCCGCGAGAAGCTCTGTCTCCTCCAGATCAATTCCGGGTTGTGCAGCTATATCTTCGATCCCCTCGCCAATCTGGACATCTCTTTTCTTGGCGAGGTCTTTGCCGGCAGCAAGACAGTGAAGGTTATTCATGCCGGTGATAATGACATCCGGATCCTTAAACGTGACTATGATTTCTCCTTCAACCAGATCTTCGACACCCATTGTGCGGCCGCCCTTCTTGGCTGCCGTCAGTTGTCTCTGGCCGCCCTGATTCGACAGTTCCTCGCCATCGACTTCGATAAGCAGAAAAAGCTTCAGCGATCCCGCTGGGAAAACAGACCCCTGACAGAAGAGCAGCTACACTACGCCGCCCAGGATACGGTTTTTCTCATTGATCTATACAGGAAATTACACGAGGAACTTGATCATGCCGGTCTTCTGGACGCAGCCGCTGATGGTTTTGAAGGTATAGCTTCCGTGTCCTGGCATGAAAAAATAATGAATCGCCAGGGATACCGACATATTCAGGGATTCAACAGCCTGACTATCGAAGCGAGGGAGCGGTTGAAGCGTCTTTACCT
>JBAYKV010000302.1:0-3755 GCA_041664405.1 Syntrophales bacterium | reverse complement strand
TTTTCTTCCACATAAAATGTATCCTGCATGTCCCGGGCCGGATGATCCTTGGGAATATTCAATGCCTCAAAATTGTAGTAATCCGTCTCGACTTCCGGGCCTTCGACGACGTTGAATCCCATCCGGGCAAAGATACGACAGATTTCCTGAGAGACCCTGACAACCGGATGGAGATGGCCGAGTCCCATGGCCCGTCCCGGCAGGGTGACATCGATGGCTTCTTTGAGAAGGGCATCATCCTTGCGAGACGACTTGAGCTTCTCCAATGCCTCGTCGATGGCACGAGAAAGGCTTTCCTTGATTTCATTGCTCCGTTTCCCGAAGAGAGGCCTCTCTTCGGCTGTTACCGTACTGATTTGGCGGAGCATTTGCGTCAACACACCCTTACGGCCCAGATATCTGGTGCGCAGCTCGTTCAAGGCATCTTCCGAAGTCGCTCCCGGCAACTCCAGCATCACCTTTTTTTCAAGCTCGTCGAGGGTTCTCAGCATGAAGGCAGTTTCCCTTTTGCCATGGTTACGATCTCCGTAAAGGCCTTGGGATCATGAACGGCCAGATCAGCCAGTATCTTGCGGTCAATCATTACCTCCGCTTTTTTCATGCCGTCAATCAAACGACTGTAGCTGATCTCATTCATCCGGGCGGCGGCGCTTATCCGGGCAATCCAAAGCCTCCGGAAGTCACGTTTACGAACCCGGCGATCCCGGAACGCATATTTCATGGATCTGTTTACAGCCTCCGTTGCCGTCCTCAAAAGACGGCTTCGAGCGCCAAAAAATCCTTTTGCTAATTTGAGTATCTTCCTGCGTTTTTTCTTGGCCGTAACGGCCCTTTTTACCCTTGGCATATCTTCCTGTCTCCTTCAGCGGTCTTGCAGATGCCGGCGATGCCGTATCTTATCCCGCTTTATTTTATATTGTATTACCGGTTTTTTACAGATAGGGAAGCAAACGTTTGAGGGCTGCTTCATTAGTTCTGTCCGCAACTGCCGACCTTCTCATATTCCTTTTCCGTTTTGATGATTTTGACGTAAGAATATGACTGGAAAAGGCCTTCGCCCGCTTGACCCTCCCCGTACCTGTCAGGGAAAAACGCTTGGCGGCGCCCCGATGTGTTTTCATTTTTGGCATGGTAGACTTTCTCCTCGGTATAAATGAATTTTATTTCTTCGGCACAATAACCATAATCATACTTCTGCCTTCAAGCCGGGGGTGTGTTTCGATAACCCCCACATCCATGAGGGCATCCCGAAGCTTTTCCATAACCTTCTTCCCAAGGTCGGCATAAGAAATTTCTCGTCCTCGAAACATCATGGTTATCTTAACCTTGTCGTTTTGCTGTAAGAACTTTTTTATATGACGGACCTTCACTTCCAGATCATGTTCCTCCGTCTTGGGCCGCAATCGTATTTCTTTGATCTGTATTATCGTCTGACTTTTTCTTGCATCCTGAATCTTTTTACTCTGCTGGTATCTAAACTTTCCATAATCCATGATCCGGCAGACAGGAGGGCTGGCAGTAGGCGAGATTTCCACAAGATCAAGACCAGCTTTGGCGGCAAGGTCAAGGGCCTCTTTGAGAGGCATAATCCCCAACTGCCGTCCCTCTTCAATCAGCCTGACTTCAGCAGCCTTAATTTCTTCATTGATACTTAACTCCTTAGCGATACGTCACCTCCAGCTATTCGCTTATTAAAAAAGATGGCCCCACCTTGCTTCCCTGGGTAGATTTTCAATAATCCTCCGCCCTTCCTGAAATGAGGACATGGGGAAATAAGTTACTGGTAATTGCGGTTCCGCTCCTGGATGAGATTGATAAAATCCGGAACAGACATGGACCCGAGATTGTCCCCGTCACGCTGCCGGGGAGAAACAGCATCTTCGGCCATTTCACGATCCCCGATGACCAGCATGTAGGGTACCTTCTGCATCTGGGCCTCACGGATTTTATAGCCCAGTTTTTCATTGGAAAAACTTTTTTCCACACGAACGCCGGCATCCAGAAGTTGCCGATATACTTTTTCTCCATGGGAGATATGTTTCTCTGTTACCGTCAGAATTGAGGCCTGTACCGGGGAGAGCCAAACGGGGAATGCCCCCGCATGGTGTTCGATGAGGACGCCCATGAAGCGCTCAATGGCCCCAAGGATGACGCGGTGAAGCATTACGGGACGATGTTTTTCACCGTCCGAACCGATGTACGAGAGATCAAAACGTTCCGGCAGGGTAAAGTCGCACTGAATGGTAGCGCACTGCCACTTCCGTTTCAGGGCGTCTTTGAGCTTGAAATCAATCTTCGGTCCGTAGAACGCCCCGTCACCTTCGTTGATTTCATACACCATCCGGCTGTCTTTAAGAGCCCCTTCCAGGGCAGAAGTCGCCAGCTCCCAGTCGGCGTCAGAGCCGATGGAATTTTCCGGACGGGTACTTAATTCTACTTCATACTCAAAACCGAATATTTTCATCGCGTAAGCTACGAAGTCGGCAATCGCCCGGATCTCGGAATTGAGCTGATCGGGAGTACAGAGGATATGGGCGTCATCCTGAGTGAACTGACGGGCTCGCAACAGGCCGTGAAGGACACCGGTCTTCTCATGACGGTGAACGGTCCCCAGTTCGAAGTATCGCAGGGGCAGATCACGGTAGCTCCGAATCTTGGACTTGTAGATGAGCATGTGGGAAAGGCAGTTCATGGGCTTGATTCCGTATCCCTGTCCATCCACCTCTGTGAAGTACATGTTTTCCCGATAATGATCAAAGTGACCCGACCTTTTCCACAGGTCATCCTTGAGAATCTGGGGGCCCATTACCATGTCGTACCCGCGCTTCAAATGCTCCTTCCGTTCCCATTCTTCGATGATGTATCTGAGCATCATTCCCTTGGGGTGAAAAATGATCAATCCCGGTCCCGCTTCGTCGTTCAGTTGGAAGAGATCCAGTTCCCGACCGAGACGGCGGTGATCGCGTTTTTTCGCCTCCTCAATCATCCGGAGATAATCATCCAGGGCCTCCTGGGTGGCAAAGCAGGTCCCGTAAATCCTCTGAAGCATCTTATTATGCTCATCTCCCCGCCAATAGGCGCCTGCGACTTTCAGGAGGGTGAATGCCTTGATCATCTGCGTGGAAGGAAGGTGAGGCCCTCGGCAAAGATCGACGTACCCCCCCTGGGAGTAAAGACTGACTGTCTCGACGTCCGGAGGAAGATCACTGATCAGTTCGACCTTGTAGGATTCTCCCTTTTCTTTGAACAGGGCAATGGCCTCCTCCCGGGAAACCTCTCTGCGGGAAAAGGTGGAATCCGTTGCCGTGATCTGCAGCATCCGTTTTTCGATTTTTTGAAGATCTTCGGGGGTAAAGGTGGTTTCACATTCGAAATCGTAGTAAAATCCTTCCTCTATGGAAGGACCGATGGTGACCTTTGCCCCGGGGAAGGTATCCTGAACAGCCTGGGCCATGACATGGGAGGTGCTATGGCGAAGGATTCCCAGGCCTTCCTTCGTCGCAACATCGATCGGTTCGACAACGGCGTCCTTCTCGAGACGAAACCCCAGATCCACAGGTGATCCATCTACTTTTGCCGCCACGGTGGAACTCAGAACATCTGGTTTCCAGGAACCGATTGCGTCCTTGACCGTTGTCCCTCCGGGGAAAGTTCCCCGGCTATTGTCGGGCCAGGTGATGTTTATCTCACTCATTATGTTACCTTTATGCTAATTAAAGAAAGGGCATCACGTTCAATTTCGCTGATGCCCTTTC
>JBAYKV010000301.1:0-3770 GCA_041664405.1 Syntrophales bacterium | reverse complement strand
TGCAGCAGCCGCGACGGCTTCTCCCGCCTACTACAAGGCATCCGGTCCCGAACCTGTGTCCCCCGGCTATGCCCAACCATCCTATGCAGCTCCTCAGGAAGCCGTTGAAGATGATCGCCGCCAGGGCATCGGCTACATCAAACAGATGGACCCCAACTTCAGCGAGGACAAGTTCAACGATCTCTGTATGGACGTCTTCTTCAAGATCCAGGGGGCCTGGGCAAATCGCGATATGTCTTCCATCCGTAGCCTGCTGACAGACGATATGTACCGCATCATGCAGGATGACGCGGAAAAGATGAAGCGGGAAGGAAAGTTCAACAAGCTGGAAAATATCGCCGTCCGCACCGTGGATATATCCGAGGCGTGGCAGGAGCAGGGCAAGGATTACATTACCGTTCGTTTCCTGGCCAATCTACTCGATTACAACGTCTCCGAAAGCGGCGAGCTGCTCTCGGGAAGTAAAACCGATCCCGTCAAATTTGAGGAATACTGGACCCTCGTCCGCCCCGTGGGGAATAATCCCTGGCAGTTATCGGGGATCGATCAGGTGTAATAGAAAAGTTAAATGACGACTAAAAAGAAAAAAGACAGCATTGGCATCATCGGGCTGGGCAAGGTGGGCACGGCGATGGGATACCTCCTCAAAAAGGCCGGTTATCCCATTGTCGCCATCGCCGACAGGTTTCCCGATGCCCTCGTGCAGGCCCATCCCTTCACGGGAGGGCGGATGTGTAAAACTGACGCCGAGGCGGCAAGCGCCGCCGACGCCATTTTGATCACCACGACCGATGATCTCATCGCCGTCGCCTGTCGGGAAATTGCCGCCGCGGGGGCCATCCGGCCCGGGCAGAAGGTCGTCCACTTCAGCGGCGCCGGTTCCCTCGAACTTTTAAGCGCCGCCAAGGAGGCCGGGGCCTTTATCGCCAGTATCCACCCCATCCAGTCCTTTGCCGATGTGGAAGGGGCCATCGAAAACATCCCCGGCAGCACCTTCGGGATCACCGCCGACCCGGAGATCCGCGAGTGGGCAGTGGATTTTGTCCTCGCCTTGGAGGGGGTTCCCTTTTTTGTCCCCGACACGGACAAACCCCTGTACCACGCCGCCGCCTGCATCGCTTCAAATTACCTGACCACTCTCCTCTATATGGTCGAGGAGATCTATCTTAGCCTCGGACTGAGCCGCGAGGAGGCCATTCGCGCCTTCTGGCCCCTGGTCCGGGGGACGTTGAAAAACATCGAATCCCGGGGGTCCGTCCAGGCCTTAACGGGACCAATTGCCCGGGGAGATATCGGGACGGTAGCAAAGCATATCCTTGCTTTTCAGGATAAACTGCCTGAATTTCTCCACGCCTACCAGGCCCTCGGCCTGGTCACGACGGAACTGGGACTGAAGAAACAGAGTTTAACGGACGAGAAGGCAAACATGATCAAAAAACATCTTAAAGGAGAAAAATCATGAGCACACAGGTACAAATCACCAGGGTGACTACCGCCAAGATCCGGGACATGAAGAAAAAAGGGGAGAAAATAACCATGCTGACCGCCTATGATTACCCAACGGCGGTAGCAATGGATTCCGTGGGCGTGGATATTTTTCTGGTCGGGGATTCCCTCGGCATGGTCGTCCTCGGCTATGACAGCACCCTTCCCGTCACGATGGAAGACATGCTCCACCATACGAAGGCCGTCGCCCGGGGGACCCAGCAGGCAATGGTCATCGGCGATATGCCCTTTATGTCCTACCAGGTCTCTCCTGAGGAAGGGGTCCGCAACGCCGGGCGATTTCTCCAGGAAGCAGGGGCCCAGGCCGTAAAACTCGAAGGCGGACGAGAAGTTGCCGAAGTAACCCGCCGCATCGCCGCCGCCGGCATTCCCGTCATGGCCCATATCGGCCTTACCCCCCAGTCTGTCCACCAGTTAGGGGGATACAAGGTCCAGGGCAAGGGGGACAAAGCGGGGCAACGCCTCCTCGAAGACGCCAAGATCCTCGAAGAGGCCGGGGCCTTCGCCATCGTCCTCGAATGCGTCCCCAAAGGCCTGGCCCGGGAGATCACCGCCTCCCTCCAGATCGCCACCATCGGCATCGGCGCCGGCGTTGACTGCGACGGCCAGGTGCTGGTCGTCCACGACATGCTTGGCCTCTATGAGCGTTTCACACCGAAATTCGTCAAGAAATACGCAAAGATCAACGACCATATCCGGGAAGCGGTGAAAACATACTGCGATGAAGTGCGCAGCGGCGCCTTCCCCGACGACGCCCACTCATTCCTGTAAACGATCGTTGTCTGATAAATAGCTGCCCGCCTCCCTCACCCCCCCGGTGAGGGAGGATCGGTGTAAATCCATATCAATAACATCAATTTTGCTTCGATCTTATCGTTTAGTTTGTCGAAGTCGGTATTTCAGGAAAGACGCTCGTGCCGCAGCTTCTTCTGGTACTGCTCAAGAGTGATCAGAGAAAAAATGAAATTCGCCGGTTATTGACAACATCTACAACCAAACAGCATCCGACATCCAACAGAAGTAGGTAGTCAAGTGGCGCGAGGGAGTCTCTCATCCTTGCGCTCCACGAAAGAGAATATCAGGATCACACCCCCCGCAAAATGAAACGTGTCCTCCCGTCTTAGCAGTCATATTCACATGCTTATCGTCAAAATCATGACGGAGAGAATTTCTACTGTTGCTCAGAACATGGACGGGCATCTTCAAGAAGCCTGTCAGAAGATTTTCATGGCCTATTCGCAGGAATTGGCCATACAGCCCCACTCCTATATCATCGCCGGCGTCTGGGGAGTGAGTGACGAGGGGGAGTTAACAGATGTTCAACGGGGTATGCATGACCTGTTGCAGACTGCGGTGGACAAAATATTGGAAGCTCTTGCCATGGAAGATTTCAGTTTGGGAAAGAAAATGGGGATCGAGTACCTGATCCGGGATTCTTTCATTTACCGGATGTTTTCCATGATGGAGCTTTATAAAGCAAACGTTCGTAAAATAAAGATGTTCGAACTTCATTACCGGAGTGTCCCGAAGCAGACGGCCATGATGGGACATGCCTGAGGTTCATGTGACCAGAGGAAGAAAATATTAAGAAGAAGCTCGGTCGGTGAGATAGCTGCCACCCTTTCTTTTGGGGAATAAGAATGTTTAAAATTTCTTGAAAGCTTTTTCTTCCGAGGGGGTGAGTTGAGAGGTACAAATTCAGATTATCCCATCGGCTACTTTCCCTCCGCTTATTCTACCTTGAGGATAACAGCTTCACCCTGGGCCAGACCACCGCAGATGGAAGCAACTCCATAGCCGCCGCCGCGACGTTTCAGCTCATAGGCCAGATGCATGGTTATCCGGGCGGCGCTCGCCCCTACGGGGTGGCCGATAGCGATGGCGCCGCCGTTAACATTGGTTTTCTCCCGGAGCACCTTCCATTTCCTTTCATCGTTTCCCGCCAGGATCTTCGTTGATACCAGCGGCATGGCGGCAAAGGCTTCATTAATCTCGATTATGTCCATCTGATCAATTGTCATCCCCACGCGTTGCAGGGCCTGTTCGATGGTCAGGGCCGGGATCACGGCGATGTCGCGCGGTTTGGTCGCCGTGCCGATCGACGTCAATATTGTGGCCAGGGGCTTCAGTCCCTTTTCTTTCGCCTCTTTCCGCGTCATGTAGAGGATGGCCCCGGCCCCGGCGCTGAGGGGAGGCGCATTGCCCGCCGTAACCGTGGGGCTGCCATAGATGGGCTTCAGTTTTGCCAGGGCTTCTAAAGTTGT
>JBAYKV010000300.1:0-3785 GCA_041664405.1 Syntrophales bacterium | reverse complement strand
CCGTTTCCAAGAGCGGTATTGTGTTCATAAGAAATATCTATCGCGGCGTCATTGAGCGACAGCTTCTCCAATGAATCCCGGAGTTTGGGGTAATCGTCGGCCTGCGTCGGGTACAGTCCGGCGAAAACCATCGGCTGGACTTTCTTGTAACCGGGAAGAGCATCCGCCACTTCTTTCGACGAGACCGTATCCCCCACCCGCGCCTCGGCAACTTTCTTAAGCCCGGTGACTATGTAACCGATCTGGCCTTCCGTAAGCACGTCATCCGAAATGTATTTCGGATTGAAATAGCCTACGTCCTGCACCTCGAACCGGACTTTCGAACCAAGCAGATAGACCTGCATTCCTTTTTTGAAAGCGCCTTCCATGGCCCGGACATAAATCACGACTCCGCGGTATTCATCCATTACGGCATCAAAGATAAGTGCCCGTGAAACTTCACCGCTGGAAGCCTGAAGCTTCAGACTTAAAACTTCTTTCGGCTCCGGTATCCGCTTGATCACCGCATCCAATACCTCCTTTACCCCTGTCCCGTCTTTGGCCGAAATCCGCAGTATGTCCTCCTTTTTGCAACCGATCATCTTGATCACTTCGCCGGTTACCCGCTCCGGATCCGCCGCCGGCAGATCGATTTTATTCAGCACCGGGATGATCGCCAGATTGTGCTCCATCGCCATGTAAAGCACTGCCAGCGTCTGCGCCTGTATTCCTTGAGAAGCATCTATCAGCAGTATCGCGCCTTCGCACGCGGCCAGCGACCGGCTGACTTCGTAACGGAAATCCGTGTGCCCCGGCGTATCGATCAGATTCAATTCCACGCCTTTGAAATTCATCCGCACCGGCGTCAGCTTGATGGTGATCCCCCGCTCCCGCTCCAAGTCCATCGAATCCAAATGCTGTTCCTTCAGTTCGCGTTTCTCAAGCGTTCCGGTGATCTCCATCATCCGGTCACTTAGAGTGGATTTGCCATGATCAATGTGGGCGATAATGCAGAAGTTACGAATATTCATACTGTAAGCAAAAGTGACTCGCCCTGAGCGAGCGAAACGAGTCGAAGGGTGCAAAAATTGCGGATGGGCATCGCCGCCTATCCTAGGCATCAGAAAGCAAAAAGACCAGCGCGGATTAGGATCTCTCGCTCTGAGGCTGCCTGACGTTTATGTTAAAGATTGAAGTTCAGCACTCAAGGGATAATCGCTCCTGTGCCGCTCATATCTGACCCCGGTGTTTCTATCGGAAACGACTTCGCTGCTTTCCCAAGACCAGTCGTTTTTCCTTCACCAGCCTTATGGGTACCACGCTCAGCTTCGGCAGCCTTTTTCGCTTCCAATGACTTCTTTTTGTCAGAAGGTTTTTCTTGCTGTTTCGTTTCCTGCAAACCAGCCTCATATTCACCTGCCAGGTCTGGATCCACCAAAGTACCACCGGGTTCGATGGTTAATTCTTTTGCCGCTTTTCCTTCACCAACCTTACGGGCACCACGCCCTGCTTCGGCAACCTTTTTCTCAGAACTATTGATAAATTTTCCTAATGTTTCATTACCAATAATCCGGCCACTCGCATCAAGGTCAGCAAGCGCTTTCTCTCTGGATACAGGATCATCGGGAATTACCCCATTGTCAATAAGTTGCTTAAGTGCCCGTAACCGGGGATCTGCCTTCCTCTCCACGTGAACAGCGCTCTCTGCTTCGGCAGCTTTTTTATCCTCTAAGTACCTTGCCCATAGCTTTTCCACCTTAGAATCGGTTGAATCCATTCTTTCGGTCAGTCGATCAATGTCTGTTTTTGCCTCCTTACCATTCAGGCCAGATCGAACGTCATCTTTCCTCTCCACTCTCGGTAGCCCTTGATCAGGGGTGACAGGAACGGATTCCCGACAACCCTCTCCTCCGACCACTCCGGCGCCAACGAGTGTGAGGATCATCAATAAACGCGATTTGCCGGATACATTCCTGGTTGCCTGTGGAACGCTGGAAAGCGAAGGACTGCTTGGAACCGGTAACTGACCATCGATTTTTTCGTTCTGGGAAACGGGCATTGGAATGATGGAAATTGTAGAAGGCAACTCTATGAATATTTAAAGCTTATGTCAATGATATTTCACATCAAACCGGCATCGTTCCTAAGCATTAGAACTGTAATAAGCCTCACTGGGTAATCTTGTACCGCTCCTTGTTATCTTTGAACCACTGGACAACTTTTGCCTTACTGGCCGCGGTGATTGCACCACCTTCGGTTTGCAGATGGCTGAGAAGATCTCTGAGGAAATTTTGACCGTCCTGATACGTCGGTGTTCTCTTGTAGAGAGGTAAAAGCTCATTGGTAAGCTCCGCGGCGTAGAAATGATTCTTACGCCAGCTGGAGACGAAATTATCATAAGGAAACAGACTGATTACCTGCAGCAACGACTGTCGATGATCGCCTTCAATCGGCGTGGTAACCACCCTACGAATGAGTTCTTTTTGTTCCTCGGTAACATTTTCCTGAGCCATAAATTCATTATTCTTTATTGTCCAATTGAGCCCGTCCTTCCCTTCTACAACAAACCTGACTGCTTCCTCCTCAGCCATTGCGGGCCGTCTGCCATCTTTTGGAACAGTTTCTGCAGACATACCCGGTCCTTCCGAATAACTCTGAAGTTTGATGAGCGAAGCTTTCCCAGTTCGAGAATCAACATATTTCATCCATCGTGCATGGTCATTCCACCGATCTGTAATGAGTGAAAACCTGTCTTCCTTTGCCTGCCTAAGCAGTACCTCAAAATTCTCTTGTACCACCAATGGATCGGATTTCTCGGCTTCTTTCTTGCCTTCATGTTGCTCCTTCGCCAGCTGCTCCTGTGCCCTCCTGCTTCGAGCAAGCTCCTCTTCTCTTTCCTGTTCCTTCTGCGCGGCAAGTGCAAGTTCCAACATCTGTTCTATGCCAGGCTTTCCTCTCATTTCCTCGAGAGAAACAGGATGTAAAGACCCTGTAGTGAAATCGTTACTTGATCGCGCAAGCATCGAAGATGCCATTGCACATTGCATGACTAGGACTTCTTTCTTCGCAAGATCACCGAATACGCAAGTGGCAAGAACCATCCGATGTCCAGAGGCACGGAGAAACCTATGCTCCAAAAACATAGCACGAGGTGGACCGAACTTCTTCTGATCAACATGATCAAATTGATATTTGAGCCTTTCGATGGGAAGACTCTGGTCCAACCCCCGTCCCGACTGAGTAAACACAAGTGTCGACCCATGAGGATATAGTCGCCTGCCTGTTTCCTGATCCAAAATCAAACTGCTTCGAAGTTTATCAATTGATCGAGAATTATCGATAAGATCGATACTATCGGAGCTGATCCGGTCTTGGGCATAATCGAGCGTTGGTTCATCACCGCTGGCTCCAAGAATACTCAAGAGAGTGGGCTTCGGAGCTATGGGTTTTCTTCGGAGTTCCGCCCGCACATTGTCGGTGGCGCTGATGGCATGAGAACGGTCGAAATCAATATTGCCATATGAACCCATAACCGTGTTGTTGTAGATGCTTCGACTGAATGTTTTACCAAGCGGCTCAGTCCAGAATTTCCAATCATGCCATAACCGTCCTTCTCCTCCTTCCCGCTCTTCGATCGTCCTGGGTTTTACAGTCTGCAATTTAATTCTTACTGCCGGATCGCGGATGCAACGCTCAAAAATGGAGGAGCTATTGCTCAAATCTAGTCCTTCTTTGAGTCCCAATTGCGGAGAAGGTCCCAGAATGTAGGAATTCGTTTCAGCAAGCTTCAATGCCGTATCAGCCAT
>JBAYKV010000299.1:0-3791 GCA_041664405.1 Syntrophales bacterium | reverse complement strand
GGCACCATGCCGAAGTTGAAGGAAGCGGTATGAACCAGGGCAGCTCACCACTTATAAACCGCTCCAGCTTGTCTAAAGAAAACAGACCACCTCTCTGATTCTGAGTTTAGCAACTCTCCAAGTGTGCCGAGGACAATCCTGATAGATGCTTGGGTCTGGGGCGTATGTTTCTGTGAAACAAGAGGATCTTTCTGCATTGCAAATATAAGATCCAGATTGGGTTGGGCAAATCTAATTTCGATGAAGGTGTCTTCCTTGATATCAAGTTCCTTCTTTGTTAGCATTTGTTCAATGCTTAGCTTTTTATTGATCAAGCTGATTGCTTCGTTTTTTACCTTAGAGTCATGGACCATATCGGGGAATTCAGACAATATTTTCTCCATATTATCTGTCAATTCGCACTGTCCATTAGGTGATGAAAAGACCAGATAGCCGGATAGAGTATTATGTTTTTCTTTTATCTTTTTAAATACAGTGTTTGAATTTTCCACTACATTTTCCAATTTTTCAATATTCATGATCATCTCTCCCCTTAGCGTGGTTTCAAACCACAGATGACGCAGCGTTTCGGGTAAAAGGGCATTGCCAAAATCCACCAGCCCATTGAAATTACAAGCATGACGATGGTTCCAATTCCGAACCTTCTCTTATGGCCTGTTCCTCTCATGCAACCATGGCAGTAATCAGCATACATTTTTTCTCTCCTGTCTATGTTCGGATGGGTTTCTTCGGGAATCATATCTGTAATAAAGTCAGGATTTAATTCAATTTGCTTTTGGGTTATTACTTCTCGATGATTGTTATCGATTATCCTGACTGTTTCTGTAATTCTAATATCAAGCTGGAGTCTGACATTGCCGGGCTGATAAAGTTGATAATTTCTCAAATTGCCCCCACTTTGCTTTTCAACATTCCACTGCGTTTTTCAATTCTTCAATATTCATGATCATTCTTCCCTTGGCATCCAGTTATAACGAGGAGAGTTGTTCATCTCGCCCATAAATTCCTCTACAAAAACATGCATAATATTAATATCCTGGTAGGTAGATTCGGCGAGTAACCCCATGCGTGTAACAAATGAGTCTTCCCCAGGCCGTAGTCGCTGTATATCTCCCTATTTTGATAAGAGAGCATCGGATGACTCCAAATTTATCCGCAAAAATTCTTCAAAGTATGTTCGCGCATCCGGATCATATCCCGCGCACATATTCATAATCATTCGTTCATGGAGCGGCTCTTTGCACCAAACTGAATACCATTTAAGTTGTTTAAAGACGCCTTTTCTCTCCGGGTATCCAACATAGTGTAGCCACCCCATTAGCAGGATTGCCTTGGCCTCATCTTCATCCTCAGATAATTTCACCATCTCTTCCAACCTAATTCACCTGCCTTTCTTTCTTTATGTATTGACCTTATCGGGTTGTCTCTGATAGTTCAATGCCTCGACGACATACGCAGGTCGCATTATTTTTCAGGATATGATTTATTTTGAAGATAGGGAGGTAGAGGATGACTCGTGATCGCAGCACGCAAACGAAACTGATCCGCCTAGGGCAGATTCTCAGGATATTCATGGAAAAGGGGCAGGTATCAAGCAGTTGGCTGAGCCAGCATTTCAGAACGACGCCCCGCACCATCCAACGGGATCTGCTACTACTGAAAGAGTCCGGCTTTCCCCTCTATGAGGTCCAGAAGGGGCTCCATAAGATGAGCAAGGACTTAGTGAAGAATCTGGAGATCTTTGACGATACCGAACTAGCTCTCGTTGTTGCTTTGAAGAACATTGTGGGTCAGTTGGGAGAACCATTCCGGAAAGCTGCAGATGGTGTTTTGGACCGCCTATATGACTGTGTAACCTCCATGCCTGTCTTTGTGAAGATTGACGATGCTGTTCCCCTGGACAGCGAACTCCTTAATAAGATCATCCGGGCAGTCCGAGAGAAGAAACAGGTTACATTTCGATATGCCGCAAATAAGGATCCTCATCCTGTCCAGATGGAACCATACCGGGTTGCCTATTTCAGCGGCTTCTGGTATCTCGTCGGAAATGAACCCGCTACTGGCATCCTCAAACGCTACGCCCTCGATCGGATCAACGATATCCGATTATTGAAAACATGTTGCCAGGACGTACCTGAAGACCTTGATGACATCCTTCATAAGAGCGCTAACATCTGGTTCACCGGGGATATGAATTTGGAAGTCAAGGTGCTTATAGATGCACAGGTGAGTCATTATTTCAGGCGCCGTATGATATTCCCCACTCAGGAGCTCAAAGAAGAAAGGCCAGATGGGTCTATTGTCGTCACCTTCCGAGTAGGCCGCTTTGAGGCTATCAGGAATGTACTCAAGTCCTGGATACCGAATATCGTGATACTTGAACCTGAAGATTTCAGAAAGGATTTTTTGAAGGACGTAAAAGGATGGGTGAAACGGCAGGAGAGTGCGGTGTAGATCGTTTTAGGGTAGATTTGAAGTAAGCATAAACGTATTTATTCACTGACATCAAATCCGAATCTTTGCACTTTTCATCCGTAATTCAATAAACTTTGAGGATGCTTACGTTAACGACTTGTATTTGTCAGCATCGTAGCCCTTAGCAGACTAAAATGCACCTTGTTGCCCTGTCTGGTTTTGGGAGAGCGTTATACCGTTTTCATGATTTATATCTTGAGGACCTTGGCCCCCCGGATCTTCTGTTCCTTGAGTTCCAGCAAAGCCTGATTCGCGTCTTCCAGGCCATATTCCCGGTATTCCGGTTTGATGGGGATGCGGGCGGCAAGATCGAGGCATTCCCGAATATCCCGGCGGGTAACGTTGGCCACACTCTTGATTTCCTTTTCCAGCCAAAGGTGATGGGGGTAATCCAACCCCAGGAGGCTGTCCTTGTCCGCGTCTTCCTTCCGGATGGCATTGATGACCAGCCGACCGCCGCTTTTGAGGTTTTTCAGGGCGGCGACGATGGGCCGCCAAACGGGGGTGGTGTCAATGATGGCATCGAGCAGCTCCGGCGGGGTCTCCTCCGTGTCCCCCGACCAAGCGGCGCCCAATTCCCGGGCAAATAGTCGTTCCTGCGCGCTCCGGGCAAAGACAAATACATCCGATTTCGAATATTGGTGACGGACCATTTTCAATACAAGGTGTGCGGAAGCTCCGAAGCCGGTCAGTCCCAGGGTTTGGCCGTCCTGAATACCTGCCAGTCGCAGGGACCGGTAGCCGATAGCCCCGGCGCATAGTAAGGGGGCCGCCTCGCTGTCTGAAAGTTCCGCCGGGATGGGAATGGCGAAAGCCTCCCGAACCTTGATAAATTCCGCGTAGCCGCCGTGAGCATCCCGGCCGGTGGCGCGGAATTGTTCACACAGATTCTCCCGATCCGTGCGGCACCAGGTGCATACCCCGCAGGCGGAAAAGATCCAGCCCACGCCGACACGGTCGCCAATCTGGAGCCGGGTTACCCTGGCCCCTCTCTCGACTACCCGTCCCACGACCTGATGACCGGGAATCACCGGGAAAAACGACGGTGGCGTGCGGCCTTCGATTTCATCAAGCTCGGTGTGACAGACGCCGCAGGCCCCTACCTTTAGAACGATCTCATCGGCTGTAACCACGGGATCAGGTGCATGACCCGGTGTCAGGGGGCGCCGTTCAATTCGCAGGTCGCATATCTTGTCGATAAAAAGGGCGCGCATATGGGAATTCTCTAATGAATTCCTTTCCCTGCTCCCTTGCCCCGATAATGCAGGGCGAGCATGGTGATGTCGTCTGATTGGGGCTCTTCTCCGGTAAACGTC
>JBAYKV010000298.1:0-3793 GCA_041664405.1 Syntrophales bacterium | reverse complement strand
TCACAAGAAAAGGACAAGATACTGAGAAAGGGTAAACTTCAAAGGAATGACATTATTTTAACAACGCGAGGAACGGTGGGTAATATTGGTTTTTTCAATGAAAGAATACCCTATGATAATATTCGAATTAACTCGGGAATGGTCATTATACGATCTGATCCCAAGGGTATTTTGCCAGAATATACTCATCAGTTATTCAAATATCTTAAAGGTGATTTTGATGTATTTGCCACTGGAAGTGCACAGCCACAATTACCGATTAGAGATTTAAAGGAAATCTCTTTCTCCCTCCCCCCGCTCCCTGAACAGCGGGCGATTGCCGGGGTACTGTCCAGTCTTGACGACAAGATCGACCTTCTGCACCGGCAGAACAAAACGCTGGAAGGAATGGCCGAGGCCCTCTGGCGGAAGATGTTTGTGGAAGAGGCGAAGGCCGAGTGGCCCATGAAAGAAATTGGAGAAATTGCAGATAAAATCCAATATGGTCTCACGCAAAGTGCAACTACAGAAACCATAGGGCCAAAATTTCTGCGAATTACTGATATTCAAGGTGGAATTGTTAATTGGGAAAATGTTCCTTATTGCTACACAACTGAACAAGAATTTTTAAAATATAAGCTCAATACTGGAGATATTGTAGTTGCGCGAACGGGAGCTTCCACCGGTGAAAATTTATTTATAATAAATCCTCCATCAGCGGTGTTTGCTTCATATTTAATCCGGATTCAATTTGATAATATCGCATTATCTCGCTATGTTTCGATACATATGCGATCGTCGGAATACTTTAATTATATTGATGGTATTTTGTCAGGCTCAGCTCAACCCAACGCTAATGCGAAACAATTAACATCATTTAAGATTCAATTGCCCTCATTTGAAATACTTGACAAGTTTTATTTATTGGTTGAGAGTTTAGACGAAAAATATCATCTAAATAATAATCAAATCAATCAGCTCTCCCGCCTCCGCGACACGCTCCTCCCCAAGCTGATTTCCGGCGAAGTAAAGGCGAGACAATGAATAATTTCAGTCTATCCGACATCATATCCCTTGCCGAGTCCGTTACTCTGGAATGCAAAGCCGCTCAAGGCCGCGATGGAAAAGGAGAAGTTCCTGCCAGTTTTTGGGAAACATACTCCGCAATGGCCAACACAAATGGCGGTGAAGTTTATCTTGGCATCGAAGAAAAGCCGCCGGGGGTATTTCGTGCTCTTGGCATAAAAAATCCGGAAAAACTGAAAAAATCCCTCTGGGATACCCTGCATGCAAAAACGAAAGTTAACCGAAATATACTCAGTGATGCCAATATAGAGGTTATTACCGTTGACGGGCAAAAGGTCATACAAATTACCATTCCCCGTGCACGCCGTCAGGATAGACCTATCCACCTTGGAACAAATCCTTTTGGCAATACGTACCTGCGTCGTCATGAAAGTGATTATAAAGCCGACGATGAAACAATCAGGCGCATGATTGCCGAAAGTATTGAAGATTCCCGGGATGACCGCCTTTTGGAAAACTTTGGCAGCGATGACCTTGAGAAAGAAACGATCGCTGCCTATCGTAACCTCTTTTCAGCAGTAAAACCCGGTAGCCCGTGGCTTAACCTTCCTGCCGAAGAATTTCTTAATAAAATTGGCGCCGGTGGTATAGATCGCATAACCGGGAAAGGCGGACTCCGTGCCGCCGGTCTGCTCATGTTTGGCAGATTTGATGCCATTCGGGACGCATTCCCAAACTATATGGTTGATTATCAGGAGCGCCCCGAATCCAAAGCCGAAGTCCGCTGGGTTGACAGGCTGGTTCCGGACGGCACATGGTCCGGCAATCTCTATGATTATTTCCAAAAGACCTATAGGAAGTTGACGGCGGATATTAAAATCCCCTTCCAATTGCGAAAAGGCATGCGCACCGATGATACGCCCGTCCATGAAGCCATTCGCGAGGCCCTGACAAATACCTTGATCCATGCCGATTATACGGGCCGGATCTCCGTCTTGGCCGTCAAAGGGCCGGATATGTTCGGTTTCAGGAACCCCGGCCTGATGCGTGTTCCCGTTGAGCAGGCCGTCCACGGCGGCATTAGCGATTGCCGCAACCGCCGCATTCAGGACATGTTCAGGTACGTCGGCTTTGGAGATCATGCCGGATCGGGCATTCCCAAGATATATCGGAACTGGAAGGCGCAGCATTGGCGCTTGCCCCTGCTTTACGAAGACGCCGTGCATGAACAGACGCTCCTCGAACTCCGCATGATCAGCCTGCTTCCCGAGCAGAGCGTGAAGATGCTCGATGAACTTTTCGGTGAGCGATTCACGAAACTGCCGGAACTCGAAAGGGTTATCCTGATCACTGCTGCTACGGAAGAAAGGGTGCATCATGGGCGAATAAAGGAAATCTCATCTGAGCACCCCAAGGATATTTCGGCTGCTCTTTCTCATCTTGTTCAGGAGGGCATGCTTATCAAGGAAGGGGAGACACGCGCCAGTGTTTACTATCTTCCCGGGCAGAAACCGGTGGAGTTGCCGCTGTCTTTTCTGGATAACCTTGAAACGAACTCCCCAGATTTGAATGGTAGGTCCCATGATTTGAGCGGGAACTCCCCAGATAAGGGAGGTAGCTCCCCAGATTTGAGCAGGAGCTCCCAAGGTTTGGACGGGAACCTCCTAGGTTTGGACGGGAACCTCCTAGGTTTGGACGGGAACCTCCTAGGTTTGACGAGAAAACGTGATGCAATCCTTGCCTCTTTCGGGTTGGAAAAAGTTCCTGGCAAGATGAAGCATGATGCCATGCGGAAGCTTATTGTGCAATTATGCGATGATTCTTTTGTTACATTACGCGAGTTATCAAAATTGCTAAATCGTAATCAGGCCTTTATTCAACATGACTATATTTCGGGGATGTTGTCCGAGGGCCTTCTCGAATTAAAATATCCTGAGAACAAATACCACCCGAATCAAGCATATCGGAGAAAAAGATGACCGCTTTCACCGAATCGGAAATTGAAATCTTCTCCCTTGACGAACTCAAAGACCTCGGATTTTCCTACATTCCGGGGCCGTCCATTGCGCCCGATGGCGAAGCGGTTCAGGGTTTCCTGCTGGGCGAACCTGCGTCGCCATACGGCGGTCCGGAAAAACGGGCAACTTACGGTGATGTTGTTTTGAAGCATACCCTGGAACAGGCCATCCACCGCCTGAATCCTGCGTTGCCGGAAGCAGCGCGGCAGGAGGCACTGAAAGCGACGCTGTCCGTCTTTTCTCCCCAGCTTATTGACGCAAACGAAGCCTTTCATAAAATGCTTGCCGAAGGTGTTCCGGTCACAGTGCGGAAGGACGGCCAGGAACGGGGCGAGCGGGTCTGGCTCGTTGATTTTCAGAACCAGGAGAATAATGTCTTCTATGCCATCAATCAGTTTACCGTAATCGAGCGCAATCAGAACAAACGGCCCGATGTGCTTCTCTTCGTCAACGGTCTGCCGCTGGTGGTGATCGAACTCAAGAACCCCGCGGATAAGCATGCTACCATCCGCAAGGCCTATGATCAGATCCAGACCTACAAGACGGTCATTCCATCGCTCTTTTTCTACAATGCCTTTTGCGTGATCTCCGACGGGTTGGAAGCGAAAGCGGGGACTATCTCATCCGCCTACAGCAGGTTTCAGACCTGGAAGACCATTGACGGTGTAAAGGAATCTTCCCCCCACGTAAGTCAGCTCGAAGTGCTCATCCGGGGCATGCTGAACAAGGCAACGCTCCTTGATTTGATCGGGAACTTCATCGTTTTTGAG
>JBAYKV010000297.1:0-3800 GCA_041664405.1 Syntrophales bacterium | reverse complement strand
GAGCCAGGTTGCCGACTGGACCCTTTCCTTGATATACTTCTTCCCCGTATCGGCCTCTTTGCTGCCGTCGACACCCGCCATGATTTCCTTGTAGAAATTACTGATCCTCAACCTTGGCATACCGTCGTCATTCAGGATAACCTTGTATTCATCTCCCGTTTTATAAACAAAAACGTCGGGAATGATTGTTTGTACCTTCTCCTCTTGATAAATACTTCCCGGTTTCGGATCCATATTACTGATCACCATGACCGCCTGTAAGACATCATCGATGGTAACCTTTAGTTTTTTGGTGATCTGGGTGTAATTTTTTGTTTCCAGATCCTTGAGATGATCCCGGATGATTTTTTCCACCAGCGGGTTCGCATCTCCCAGAAGACGCGCCTGAATCAATAGGCATTCCGTAAGGTCCCGGGCGGCAATCCCGGGAGGATCGAAAGATTGCACCTTCTCGAGAACCGATTCCACAACATTAGCTTCAACTTGCTCCTGCACGGCAATTTCTTCTACAGTAGTCTGAAGGTAACCATTTTGATCGAGGTTACAGATAATCTGTTCTCCTACCAGCATCTCGGCATCGCTCAAAGGCAAAAACTTCAATTGCCACATGAGATGGTCGGTCAAAGATGGCGTCCTGGTAAGAAGATTATCCCAGGAAGCACCTTCCTCATCCGCACGTTGATAAGTAACGCCCATGGGACCATAGTCTTCCAGATAGCTATTCCAGTCAAAATCCTCCCTGCCATCCCCTTCTCCCGTAACTTCGACGGCATGATCAATGGGCTTGATCTCCTCGGTCTCCAGGGTTCTCAAGGTATCGCTTTCTGAGAGGCCTTCTTCGACAATCTCTTCGCTGCCCGAGATTTCCTCGAGGAGGGGATTTTCCTCCATTTCCTGGTTGATCATGTCCACCATCTCCAGCCTCGATAGCTGCAGGAGTTTGATCGCCTGCTGAAGCTGCGGCGTCATGATCAGTTGTTGTGAAAGTTTCAGGCTCTGCTTAAGTTCAAATGCCATGGATATGAATCCTCAAAGACAAAAGTCTTCACCGAAATAAATCTTTTTAGCCAGCTCACAGGAAGAAATCGTATCGGGATCTCCTTCCACCAGGATGCTCCCTTCGTTCACGATATACGCTCGATCGCACACAGACAGGGTTTCCCGAACATTATGATCGGAAATAACCACTCCGATGCCCTTTTCTTTTAGCTTATATATGATCTTTTGAATATCTGCAACTGCAAGTGGGTCGATGCCGGCAAAAGGTTCGTCCAGAAGAATATATTTGGGCGAGGTGACAAGGGCTCTGGTAATTTCCACGCGCCGCCGCTCCCCTCCGGACAGGGAATAGGCCGGGTTATCGGCAAGACTGGTCAAATCAAGTTCGCCAAGGAGTGACTCCAATCGCTCTTTTCTCTGCCTGAAATCCAGGTTCAGAGTCTCCAAAATCGCCAGGATATTTTCGGCAACGGTCAGCTTGCGGAAAATGGATGGTTCCTGAGGCAGGTAATTCAGCCCCTTTTTCGCCCGCAGATACATGGGATACTTACTGATGTCTTCGCCATTGAGGAAGATGCTGCCGCCGTCGGGACGGATCAATCCGACAATCATATAGAAGGTCGTCGTCTTGCCGGCGCCGTTTGGTCCGAGGAGACCGACCACTTCTCCGGGGAAGATGTTGAGATCTATGTCGTTGACAACCTTCCGGCCGCCATAAATCTTTACAAGTCCTTTTGCTGTGAGTTGACCCATATCCATCGTGTGACCCTATTTCTTTTTCTTGCCGTCTTCAGCGGGATAAATCGTGGCGGTCACACGTTTCTTTACTGGAGCTTCCACAATCCCTCTGTTTTCATCGAGCAAAACCGTAATCCGGTCGCCTTTGACGATATTGGGTCCCTCACGCATCACGGCGTTCCCGGACACGATGATCTTCTGATCATCCTGATAATAGACCCCTTCATCACCAGTTACAATCTTTTTGAGCTGGGTGATCCGCACCGGTCCCTTGGCCTCAATGCGATCAAGATCCCCCCCCTGGCCGACGTTTGCCGTTGTCGATTCCTTAGCTTCATTAGGATCCTTTTTGTAATACACGAGGAGCTTATCGGCCCGGATTACCTTATCGCCCTGGACGGCGACGGCATTTCCCGAAAATACGATCAAGCGCTCATCGTTGAAAGCCTCGAGGGTATCAGAGGTAATATGGACGGGCTCTTTGGAAGCGGACTGCTTGGGAGTGGCCTTTTTGGAGCCGGACGGTTTGGATGCAGACTGTTTGGGATTGGCCTGCATGGGAACAGGCTGACTGGGAGCGGCCTGTGCGGGCACAGGCTGTGTGAGGGCAGGTTGCGCGGGGGCAGGTTCGGGTTCCGGCTCCTTCGCTGCTGTCTGAAATACGAATAGCCCGGCCATGCAGACAGCCAGTAAAATGATCCCTAATGTAGTGCGATATATTTTCATCATGGGTCTTCCTATTTCTTTGCTTTGATTATTGCGTTCACGTGGGACATGATCAGGACATGGCGTTTGTTGATATCAATCCGCATGCCCTTTCCCTTAAGTCGCGTTGTGTCATTATCCAGCGTCACATCCGAATCTGTGGACAGTATTTTGTCCCGCTCGGAATAACGAAGAACGTCCATCGTTATCCGATCCCCCTTGTCAGAGATAATCACAACATCTCCTGTTACATCCAGGTCTTTCGTCGCCGTCCAGAAACGTCCGTTTTTCCCGGTCATGATAAATGTCCGTCCATCGGACTGGATCACTTTTGCAACCACCTGATCGAAGAGGGCGAGATTCTCCTTCCGGACAAAGGTAACTGTTTTTGCTCTTATTTCCCACTTCGAACCATCTGCGGATACGTCCGTATAAAGAACGTCGTTTACCTGCATATCCACATGATCCGGCAATACCTTGAGAATCTTTTTACCAGCTTCTTTTCCCTGTTCCCAGAGGAAGATCAATACGGCGACAACCGCAACAAGGATCAGCGCCACGGTTACAAGGACGGGCTTTTTCATTTCAGGAGAAATACCTCTCCATCAGGCGATCCCACTTGCCCTGACCCTTGAGGAGGAGATCGCAGACCTCCCTGACGGCGCCCCGGCCGCCATCTCTCCTGGTCACGTAGTCGGCAACATGTTTCGCCTCATCGACGGCATCATTGACTGACACTGCAAAACCGACCCTCTTCAAGAGGGGAATATCCACAATATCGTCGCCCACATACGCCACTTCCCGGGCCGTAAGTTTCCTTCTTTCCAGGACTTCTTCATACACCTGTACCTTATCCCATATTAACTGATGGACTTCCTGAATCCCCAGATCTCTGGCGCGGTGTTCAACAACCGTTGATTTCCGACCCGTGATCCAGACCACGTCGATACCGCATCGTAACAGTACCTTCAAACCATGTCCATCCTTCACATCGAAAAATTTACTTTCCTGGCCCAGGTCATTCATCACAATCCGACCATCGGTCAAGACGCCGTCCACATCCAGGATAAGCAGACGAATCGGCTGGATTTTATCGATTAGGCTTGGGGGCATTTGATTGGTCATAATTCTCCACTTGTCTTCACTAAGTGATCTATTTTCGTCAGCACTTTCAGTATTTTCTCAAGATCGGCCATTCGCAAGGAATTGGGGCCGTCGCAAAGGGCGTCTTCGGGATGGGGATGAACCTCAAAAAAAAGGCCGTCCACTCCCGTGGCCACAGCGGCCCTCGCCAGGAAGGGAATCATCTCCCGCTGCCCACCGGAGGCCGTTCCCATGCCTCCCGGCAACTGCACGCT
>JBAYKV010000296.1:0-3815 GCA_041664405.1 Syntrophales bacterium | reverse complement strand
CTTCTTGCTCAGCTTGACGTAGGATTCAAAGGCCTCATTGAGACTCCTGATCAGCGCCTCGGCCTTAACACGATCCCCTTCCTCATCCTCCTCGATCTCTTCGACCTTAACAGTGAAAAAATCTTCCATGGAGATGTATTCCCTGATAATTCCCCTCTTTTTCCCCTCTACGAGGACCTTCACTGTCCCGTCGGGAAGCCGGAGAAGCTGGATGATGATGCCGATGGTTCCAACTCGATATATATCGTTTTCCGACGGTTCATCCTTCTGGGCGCTTTTCTGGGCCACCATGAAGATACTCTTTTCATATTTCATGGCCGACTCAAGGGCGGCAATCGATTTGTCCCTTCCCACAAACAGGGGAACGATCATATGGGGGAACACAACCACATCCCGCAACGGCAGCAAGGGCATGTCCGTGATTTCATCTTTTTTGTTATCTTTAATAAAATCAAACATATATTCTTATCTTTTCCTTGAAGTAATATAGATATTAAGCAGTTTCCGAGGCCGATTCAAATATCAATATGGGATTTTCCCTATTCATAACAACATCTTCACTGATGACGCATTCGCGCATGTCACGGCGGGAGGGGAGTTCATACATGATTTCCAGCATGGTATTTTCCAGGATCGAGCGCAGGCCTCTCGCTCCCGTTTTTCTTTCCGTAGCAAGCTTCGCAACCGCCCTCAAGGCGCCATCTGTAAATTTAAGTTTGACATTCTCAAGCTCGAAAAGTCTCTTGTACTGTTTGATGATTGAATCCCGCGGCTCGCTGAGGATGCGCACCATATCGTTTTCATCGAGCTCATTAAGAGTGGCGATTACGGGAAGTCGACCTATGAATTCGGGTATCAGGCCAAATTTCAACAAATCTTCCGGTTGCACTTCCGTCAGTAATTCTCCCACCTTCTTTTCTTGTTTGCTTCGTATTTCCGCCCCGAAGCCCATATTACTGAAACCTACTCTTTTGGCGATAATATCCTCGAGGACATTGAAGGCGCCGCCGCATATAAAGAGAATATTAGTTGTATCCACCTGGATGAATTCCTGCTGAGGGTGTTTTCTGCCTCCCTTGGGCGGAATGTTCGCCAGGGTACCCTCGATGATTTTCAGGAGGGCCTGTTGCACCCCCTCGCCGGACACATCCCGGGTAATCGATGGATTTCCTGACTTTTTGGCGATTTTATCAATCTCATCGATATAAACAATCCCCTTCGAGGCCCGTTCCACATCATAATCGGCGTTCTGGAGAAGGGCCAGGATGATGTTTTCCACATCCTCTCCCACATAGCCAGCCTCCGTAAGGGTTGTTGCATCGGCAATTGTAAAGGGGACATTGAGCATTTTCGCCAATGTTTTCGCCAACAGGGTTTTCCCAGAACCGGTGGGACCGATGAGGAGGACATTACTCTTCTGAATCTCCACTCCATCCATATCCGACGGACGGAACAGGCGTTTATAATGATTGTAAACCGCTACGGACAGGACTTTTTTGGTCCTCTCCTGACCAATCACGTAGGCGTCCAGGAATTTCTTGATCTCCTTCGGTTTAGGCGTTCCTTTTGTTTTTTCCACTGCCGCCGTCGTATCATTGTCCTCGTGGACAATGGATCGGCAGAGTTCGATACATTCGTCACAGATATAGGCGGTAGGACCGGCAACAAGCTTTCGCACTTCGTTCTGGTTCTTGCCGCAGAAGGAACAATACAGAATTCCCTGTCCCCCTCCCTGCGATTCTCTTCCTTTTCTGACCATTTATTTATAACCTCTTGATCCCCGTATCATTGCCGTTTATCGATAATAACATCGATAATCCCGTAATCTTTGGCCTGCTGACCATCCATGAAATAGTCCCGTTCCGTATCCGCCTGAATTTTGTCGAGCGGTTGATTTGTCATTGTTGCCAATATCTGGTTCAGTTCGTCCTTTAATCTCAGGATCTCCCGGGCCTGGATAGCGATGTCCGTGGCCTGTCCCTGGAATCCTCCGAGGGGCTGATGGATAAGTATCCGTGCATGGGGTAAGGCAAAGCGCTTTCCTTTGGCTCCCGCTGCCAGTAACAGTGCCCCCATGCTGGCAGCCTGTCCCATACAGAAGGTGCTGACCGCCGGTCTTATGTATTGCATGGTATCATAAATGGCCAATCCGGAACTGACATGACCACCGGGACTATTCAGATATAGAAAGATCTCCTTGTCCGGGTCTTCCGACTCCAGATAGAGCATCTGGGCGATGATCAGATTGGCTACATTATCATCAATAGCCGTTCCCAGGAATATGATGCGATCTTTCAGAAGACGCGAGTAAATGTCAAAGGCCCGCTCGCCCCGTCCATCCTGCTCAACTACCATTGGAATCAGGGGCATTTAACTTACCTCCTCCTGTGTCGCTGAGGATTCTTTTTTAACCATGCTTATCTTGGCCTTCTCCTCGATAAAACTCATAACCTTCTTATTGGCCATTTCAGCCCTGATATTTTCCATCATGTCGTCCTTGGCAAGGGTGGCAAGGAAGGTCTCATAGCTCTGGCCACGCTTCTCGGCAAGCTCTCTTATGTGTTCATCAAGTTCTTCATCGCTCACGGAGATACTCTCTTTCTCGCCGATCTTTTTCATCAGCAAGAACGTCTGGACGATCCGGGTTGCATCACTCTTATACAGATCGTGATACTTGGGGAGTATTTCCGCCGCTTTGTCGGCATCAATTCCCTGCATGGACATCCGCCATCTGGTATCTGCCATCATCGAGTGAATCTGCCTCTCAACGAGGGCTTCCGGGGCCATGATGGGGTTCTTCTCAATAAGCTTCTCCATCAGCGCCATACTCATGTTTCCATCGGCCTGTTCCTGTTTCTGTGCTCCAATGTCCTTGCGGAGATCTTCCCGCAATTCCTCCAGGGTGTTGTACTGTTCAAAATTTTTAACAAATTCCTCGTTGATCTCAGGTATTTGTTTCTCTTTGATATTCTTGAGAGTCACCGTAAAGATCGCATCCTTGCCGGCGACATCTTTATGGTGGTAGTCATCGGGGAATTTAATGGTAACTTCCCTGGTTTCTCCCTTTTTCAAGCCCAGAAGCTGGTCCTCGAAGCCGGTAATAAAAGTATTCGACCCTACTTCCAGAAGATAATCATCAGCCTTGAGCTCCTTCAGGGCTTGACCTTCAACGGCGCCCTGAAAATCGATGACTACGTAGTTTCCCGAAATAACCTCGGAATCTCCGGAGATCTCCTCCATGGTACTGTACATCTCCTTTAGTTCCTTGAACTTGGCCTCCATATCGGCGTCCGTTACTTCGACTTCTTCCCGGTCTATTTCCAGACCGACATACCCTTCCGGATCGAAGACCGGTTCAATTTCCACGGTGGCGCTAAAGGCAAAGGCCTTTTCCGGTTCGATGCCCTGCTGATCTATTTCCGGCCTGGAAACAGGGTCAATGGCATGTTCCTTCAAGGCATCCCAGAAATGTTGATTGAACAGTTGGGTTATTGCTTCTTCTTCGGCATGGTCCTTGTAGAATTTCTCTAAGACGGGACGGGGTATTTTACCAGGGCGAAAACCTCTCACCTTGGCTGTCTTGCTGATCTTCCGATAAACATCGTCCAGGACCTTCTTTGTATCTTCCCAAGGAATTTCAAAAGATAGCTTCTTTTTGACAGGGCTTATTTCCTCAATCATTACTGTCTGGTTTGTCTCGTTCACCGGTTCTGTTCTCCTTCACCTATTAATATTGGACGCGGAAAGGTCATTTGGTGCGAGAGAGGGGACTTGAACCCCTATCCGCTTGCGCGGGCTGGATCCTAAGTCCAGTG
>JBAYKV010000295.1:0-3825 GCA_041664405.1 Syntrophales bacterium | reverse complement strand
GTCTGTTTCTTCATCGGAAAGCACACAGCTTCGCTTCCTCGATCTGGACCTGAAAACACATATATTTGGACAGGATCAGGCCATTGACATGGTTGTCCAGGCCATTCGCCGCTCCCGGGCGGGATTTGGGGATAACAACAAGCCCGTTGCCTCGCTGCTGTTTGCCGGTCCGACGGGAGTCGGAAAAACTGAATTGGCCAGGCAACTGGCCCTGTCCATGGGAATTCCACTCCATCGTTACGACATGTCGGAATATCAGGAGAAACACACCGTTTCCCGTCTCGTCGGCGCCCCTCCCGGCTATGTAGGATTTGAAGAAGGAGGGCTCCTCACCGAGGCCATTCGGAAATCTCCCCATGCCGTCCTGCTCCTCGATGAGATCGAGAAGGCCCATCCCGATATCTTCAACACCCTTCTCCAGGTGATGGACTATGCCACCTTGACGGATAACAACGGCCGGAAGGCTGATTTCCGGAATGTCATCATTATCATGACCTCCAACGCCGGGGCCCGGGACATCGGCCGGGTGGAAATCGGCTTCGGCGAGCGCCGGATAAGCCGCCAGGCGGTGACCGAAGCGATCAAGAAGATCTTTACCCCTGAATTCAGGAACCGTCTCGATGCCGTGGTGACCTTCAACGGCCTGACCAGGGAGGATGTGATCAATATCGTTAAAAAGCAGCTTCGGGAATTCCAGAAACAGCTGGACGAGAAGGACATTACCCTCGATATGACCGAGGCGGCAATTGACTGGCTGGCGGACAAAGGCTACTCCGACGACTTCGGGGCCCGTCAGATTGCCCGTCTCATCCAGGAAAAGGTAAAGAATTTCTTTGTGGCGGAAGTCCTTTTCGGAAGGCTGGTAACGGGTGGGCCCGTTCGCGCCGATGTGGAGAATGACGAGATCATCCTGAATGTCCTTGATGCCCATATTCCGGCTCACTGAAGAGGTCGTCTTTCCCCCGCCCCGTCTTGCTTCTGAAGGGGGGCTTCTCGCCTTCGGCGGCGACCTGGCCCCGGAGCGCCTGATTCTGGCTTACGAAAGCGGGATCTTCCCCTGGTATAGCGAGGGGGATCCCATCCTCTGGTGGTCGCCGGACCCCCGCTTTGTCCTTTTCCCCGACCGGTTGAAAATCTCCCGCACCATGAGGGGTCTGCTGAAGAAAAACCTTTTTACCGTAACCTTTGATAAATGTTTCCATAAGGTGGTCGCAGCCTGTCAGGAAGCGCGGAGAGGACGGGAGGAGGGGACGTGGATCACCGCCGCAATGACGGCGGCCTATATTCGTCTCCATGAACTGGGCCTGGCCCATTCCGTGGAAGCCTGGCGGGAGGGAAGCCTGGCGGGGGGGCTCTATGGAGTTTCCCTGGGGAAGTGTTTTTTCGGGGAATCCATGTTCACGAAGGTCCCCAACGCCTCCAAGGCGGCGTTTATTACCCTGGTTAAAACCCTGGGGAGATATGATTTTCAGCTCATTGACTGTCAGGTCTATACCGACCACCTGCACAGCCTGGGTGCGGAGATGGTTAGCAGGGAGGACTTCCTCCAGCTGCTGCGGAAGGCTCTTGATTACGAAACGCTCCGCGGCAACTGGCACTCGCTGATGGAAGAAAGAAGCCGAGACAGAGCTTGCCCCCAAAGCCTCCTTGTATTTCCTCTTGCACCATCCATCCTTGCCGGCGACCGCCGGCGGGGATGCTCCCCCTATTTCGTCCACCATAACAAATCATTGTCATCATAAGAAAAAAAGTTTAAAGAGGAAGATATGACGAAACCGTAAGAAGTCAACAAGCTGGGCATAATCGACGGCATCATAAAAAGATCCGCAGGCAAGGCGCGCAAATCCTGAGGAATGAGGCGTACTTTTCGTACGCCGCAGTAAGCCTGCCCCGTACTTGATACGGGGAAGGATGCAGCGCAACGCAGCATCCGGATCTTTTTATGATGCCGTCAGGAACGACTTGGAGGAGGTGTGGAGTATGAAAAAGAAGGAGATAGATTATTTTACCGCCCTGTATGATGTGGCCAGGGTGATTAATGCCTCCCTTGAACCGGTCCGGGTCCTGGAGAAAATCGTCCAGTGCGTGGTAAAGGCCATGGACGTCAAGGCCGCAAGCATCCGGCTTCTCGATGATCGGGAAAAGAAACTGATCCTGGGGGGAGCATGCGGCCTTTCCGAGGCTTACCTTCACAAGGGACCGATCCTGATCGATGAGAGCGGCATCGACAAAAAGGCGCTGAAGGGCAAGACGATCTACCTTAAAGATGCCCAGACTGATAAGGGTTTCCAGTATGGAGAAAAGGCAAAGGCGGAGGGCATCAAGTCGGTCCTCGTCGTGCCCCTGATGGTCGAGAAGAAAGCGATCGGGGTCCTGCGGGTCTATAGCGGCAAGGTCCGGGAGTTTCATGAGAAAGAACTTCAGTTTCTCCAGGCTGTGGCCGACCTGAGCGCCATCGCCATTGAAAACGCCCGCCTCCATCAGATTCTCCAGGTTCGTTGTGAGCTGATGACGGCGCACAAGTACCGCATTGATGATAATTAAGGGAGGTGCGACGATGATTCGTCTTGGTATAAACGGTTTTGGAAGAATTGGGCGGCAGGTGCTCCGGGCCGTCCTGGAGAGGTATCCGCAGACCCTGCAGGTTGCGGCCATCAACGATCTCTTCGATGTGGAGACCAATGCCCATCTGTTCAAATATGACACGAATTACGGCCGTTTTTCCGGCGACATGGCAGTGAAAAAGGACACCTTCATCATCAACGGCCAGCCCATCAAGAACTTCGCCTTTCGCGACCCCGCGTCAATTCCCTGGGATGACGAGGGAGTGGATATCGTGATCGAAAGCACCGGGCTCTTTCTCACCGGTCCCAAGGCGTCGGCCCATCTCCAGGCAGGGGCAAAGAAGGTGATTATTACCGCTCCCGCCAAAGAGGAAGACATCACCATCGTCATGGGGGTAAATCACAAGCAGTATTCCCCCCAGAAGCACCACATCATCTCCAACGCCTCCTGTACAACCAACTGTCTTGCCCCGCCGGTTCTGGTTATCCACCAGGTCTTCGGGATCGAGAAGGGGATGATGACGACGATCCATTCCTATACGAATGACCAGCGGATTCTCGATATGGCCCACAAGGACCTCCGCCGGGCCCGGGCGGCGGGCCAGAATATCATTCCGACGACCACGGGGGCGGCAAAGGCACTGAGCCTGGTGATTCCGGAGTTGGCCGGACGTTTTGACGGCTATTCCCTCCGCGTTCCCACCCCAACCGTATCCATTGTCGATTTCACGGCGGAATTGAAGACGAAGACCTCCACGGATTACCTCCGCAAGGTCCTGATCATGGCGGCCCGTAAATCACTCAAGGGGATCATGGCCTGTGAGGAGGATCGCCTCGTTTCGTCGGATTTCAAGGGGAACGAGCATTCCTCGATTATCGATCTGGAATTTACACAGGTCCTCTACGAAAACATGGCCAAGGTTGTGGCCTGGTATGACAATGAATGGGGATATTCGTGCCGGGTGGCCGATCTTTCAAATTACATCGCCCAAAAAGGATTTTAACAAGGCATGAGCGTTCACGTTCTGGTCATTGACGACGACGAGGTTGCCTGTGAGTTTCTCCAGGAGGCCCTGACCCGGGAAGGGTATGAAGTTCGGTACTATACATCGGCAAAGGCTGCTCTTGCCGAAGATCTGTCCCGATTTGATCTCCTCATGTCGGACATCCGGATGCCGGGGATGGACGGTCTGGAGTTTCTCAAGCGGGTCCATGAGAAGTTGCCCGATCTGCCGGTGATCCTCATGACGGCTTACGGGTC
>JBAYKV010000294.1:0-3835 GCA_041664405.1 Syntrophales bacterium | reverse complement strand
AGTGTTTGCGGGATACGCAGGGTATTGGAAATTGCCGGCCAGACCGGGTTTCGGGAAAGATCCGCCCCATTTTGGATGACCGAGACGGGACGGTCGGAGGAGACGACGACAACGAGCAGCCCGGGATGCATAGCGGTGAATCGAAGCGCCGAGTTGTACCGGGCGCCGCGGGCGCGGTCTTCCGACGGCAAGGAGGGGCCATCCATAAGGCAGGCGAAGGTGCGTAGCCGGAGATTGCTGTCAATGTGCAGGGCGCCGTCGAGCTTGGCCAGGGCGGCGGCAAGGCTCATGTTTGCATTGTGATCGAGGTTCATGGGTGTAGTGAGGGCTTGACCGGGCAGATGAAGAGGGGGCGTCGAGGGGTCGATGACGATAGCGCAGCCATAGCGCTCTTCTCCCGCTGCGGTCACGATACGTGTGATGCCGTTTAACAGTTTATAGCAATGCTCTTGAGTCAGCGGCCATTTTTGCAGGGCCTCCTGAAGAGGAAGAAGCTTGGGCTTGCGATTCGTGCCCTGGAAAGCGCCGTCGGAAAAGCTGCAGAGGGGCATTTTGTCCAGGAAGATCATCCCGTGCCGTCCTCTGAATTCGCAGCACAAGCTGGGAGACGGCAGATCACCGATCGAGATGCCAATAATGGATTCGCCGTCCGATACCAGCTTCCTTGAGCTTCTTTCCACGGCCTGCAGCAGTTTGCGGACGTGCTTGGAATTCTCCAAATCAGGGCGTTCAATTTTAAGAAAGCGGGTAAGAAAATGGACTTTGGCGATGTTTGAAGGTGCAACAAAGGCCAGGTGGCCGCGCGCCCAGGCGCCTTCTTCCGGAGTCTTGGATATTTGGATGACCGATTCGAGAAGGCTGTAAACACGAAACTTGGGAGATGAACCTGTGATGCGGGTGCATTCTTCCCAAATATGATCGCGAAGAGAATGGATGACCATTTCCTGGAGCAGATGTCCTGCCGATTCTACGGACAGGATATCTTGGACAATCAGGCTTTGGGAAAGATGGGTCAGAGCGTATCCCAGCCAGCGGTAGATGGGGCCGGGCGAACAAAGATCTACATGATGATCGGTAAACCACATCTGGTAGGAAGCCCCTCGCGCACGGTGGCCGAGGCTTAACACGCCGCGCAGCTCCATACTGCGGACCTGGGTTTGATCGAAAAAAACCTGACCGGGTTCGGGGAGATCACGACACCATTCGTCAGTTTCAATATAGTATTTCTTCAAGCTGGTCTTGTGTTCTTTGAGCAGGTCCTGAGGGTCAAGAATATGTAAAGGGTCTTCGGGATTGATCTTGTAAATGATGGCGACGCGGGAGGGTCCGGAGAACTTGCAGAGACCCAGGCGCAGCCCGTCCAAAACATAGTAAAGACACAACAGGTCGTGCCGGTTCGGCTTAATCGGTCTCGCAAGCAGTTCTCGTAGGGGCAATGACTCGAATATCCTGATACTTATGTTTATTTTGCACTTCGGAGGACACATGCTATGCTAAATGATACGGCATGTCAATTTAATTTAGCAGCCCGGAATCTATATATCCCCGCGTAGATATTGTTGCCGGAGGTCTTCGGGAAACTTCTCGATAGCATACCGGAGCATGGTTCCGGGCATCCGCCGATAGTGTGCTTTCATAAATATAATCGATTACATACGCTTATCGGCAGCCAGTTGTTTTCCCAAGCGGCGGGCCTGCTGTCTGGTTCGTTCTCCTATCTCCTGCCGTTGTTCCCGGGCGGCCATTCCGACAAAAAGGACACCTATCGGCTTTGCGCCCAGGAGGCCCGCCGCGTCTTCCATCAGACCGATCATCTTTGACGTCAGACGGGATATGAATGCTGGAGCGGCGGAAGCGGCGACCACGACGGCGCGTTTCCGTTTCTCCTTGTTGCGCACTTTCGGGGCCATCATCCCCCATTTCCAATAGGCGAAACAGGCGAGCCTTTCAATAAACATCTTCATGACCGCCGTCACGGTGCCAAAATTCATAGGCGAGGCGATAACGATGGCGTCTGCTTCCTCAATCTCATCCAGAATGGCACCCATATCGTCGGCAAGGGGGCATTCGCCGCGTTTTGATCCCTCCCGTTGCATGCAGGCGCGGCAGTTTCTGCAGAATTCGATATGCTTGTCGAGGAGGTGGATCTTTGCCGTTTCGGCTCCCTCTTCACGCGCTGCGGCGAGAATCTCGTCAACGGCCTGATCGATCATGCCGCCTTTCCGGTAGGTTCCGATAATAGCTGTTATCTTCATTTTCTTCCCTTTTCTTCTCCAGTTGCACGCCCTTCTCTCTATTTGTTGTGATTACGGTCAATCAGTTTGGCTATATAGGAACCATCCCCATGACTATTGCATCCGGTCCATTCAGTCAATAAGGAAAATAGTCCGTATCAAGAACAAATGAAATCGCCCATGAGGCAAAAACAGTTGTGTTTACTTCTATGTTATGACAAAGTAATTCCCATGTTGATCCCGCTTTTTCTGCCAGATGAGCATTAGCGAGGCACAAGGTGTCTCTGACGGGGGCTGCTGCAAATGAATGAATATTTTTGTCCCGGTTCCTACCGGACCGCTATCGACAAGGCCCTCGCCGTTTTGGGGAGTGAACACGTAACGGAGCGGATCTGGGCGAGGGATTACACGGTCTGGAAGCCTTCTCCCGCAGAGATCTCCAATCGCCTGGGATGGCTGGAAAGTCCCTGGAACATGGAGGATCGCATCGCGGAGATTGACGCCGTTGTGGAAGCCGTCCGGCAGGATGGATACCGTCAGGCCCTCCTCCTCGGGATGGGGGGATCGAGCCTGGCCCCGGAAACCTTCCGTAAGGTATTTGGCATCAAGGCAGGCTACCTGGAGCTTGCCACTCTCGACAGCACCGATCCGGCCACGGTCCTTTCCTTTGCCCGGAGTCTTGATCTCTCCCGGACCCTGTTCATTGTGGCCACCAAATCCGGGGGCACCGTCGAGACCTTCTCCTTCATGAAATATTTCTATAACCAGGTCCTGGAGGCCCTGGGTCAGAAGGAGGCGGGCCGCCATTTTGTCGCTATTACCGATCCGGGCAGCGGGATTGCCGACTGGGCGGAGCGTCTTGATTTCCGCCACACCTTCCTGAATGACCCGGATATCGGCGGGCGGTTTTCGGCCCTGTCCTGTTTCGGCCTTGTTCCCGGGGCCCTCATGGGCATGGACATCGGGCGGCTGCTTGCCTTTGCCCGCCGGGAGGTGGAAAGGGAAAAAGCGCCGCTCCCGGATAAGTCCACAGTCATTAGCGCTGCCCTGCTGGGTACGGCCCTGGGCGAGTTGGCTAAAGCGGGACGGGACAAGGCGACTTTCTTCCTATCCCCACAGATCGAGAGTTTCGGCGCCTGGCTGGAGCAATTGCTGGCGGAAAGCACGGGCAAGGATGGGCGGGGCATTCTCCCCATTGTCGGGGAGCCACCGGGACTACCGGAGGTCTATGGCGACGACCGGGTATTCATCAAGGTAAGCATTGGGGAAGACAACGGGCACAATAACCTGTTGGCGGCGCTCCGTCAGGCCGGTCATCCCGTCATGGAGCTAGCGATGGAGGAACCCTATGCCCTGGGAGGACAGATTTTTTTCTGGGAAATGGTGACCGCCGTCGCCGGGCAGCGGTTGGGGATCAACCCCTTTGACCAGCCCGATGTCGAGGCCGCCAAGGTTCTGGCCCGGCAAATGGTCGCCGCCTACCGGGACCAGGGAAAGCTCCCGGAAGAGACTCCTGCCTGGTCTTCAGAAGGCATGGATGTTTTTGGAGATAATACCTCCTTGAGAGACTTCCTTGCCCAGGCAAAGGCAGGAGATTACGT
>JBAYKV010000293.1:0-3842 GCA_041664405.1 Syntrophales bacterium | reverse complement strand
GTTTCCGTAATTTCTGAAGCCGCGCCGATGGTATCGCCGGTAAATCCACCCAATTTTCGGTAGATGTACCAGGAGACCAACCCGGCGGCGACAACCGCCGCCAGGGCGGCGACCAGCCCCATCCAGGCGCCGAGAAACCATCCGGCGGCCCCCAGAAAAATCATTGCAAAAACAGGATTCAGCCAGGAGCGTCGGGTGATGAATAATGTCGCCAGGCCCCCGTCTTTGCGGGCGTAGGGCAGGGCCGTCAGCATCAGGAGCATGGCGAAACGGCCGCCGATGGGCATTAAAACTAGGATCGCCAGGCGTTGCGGAAGCGGCAGGGGAACCAGGGCGGCGATTTTCAAGGCGATGATGAAGACAATGGCCAGGACCCCCATGGCGCCGATGCGGCTGTCCCGCATGATCTCCAGCATCCTCTCCCGGGACCGGACGCTGAAGACGCCGTCGGCGGTATCGGCGAGGCCGTCCATGTGGAGGCCGCCGGTAATGGTCAGGAGCACCAGGACCGTCAGTACGGCGGCGGGTAAGGACGGGAAAAGACCGGCGATGAAATAATCGAACAGGGCAACCAGGCAGCCGATCAGCAGGCCCACTAAGGGGAAGAAAGGCGCAGACATCTCGATATCAGTCTCCCTGATGTTTTTCCCCCCCGGTAGAGGGATGACGGTCAGAAACTGGATTGCCGCAAGGAAGGCTTTCATGAAAAAATATGCTCGTAACTGGGCGAATTCATAGTAATACCTCTCTGTAGCCCCATCACCACCCTTGACCCTTCCCTGGAAGGGGGGCAATTTGTTTTTGCTGGCTCATCATCGTTGGTGTTTCATTGATCCGCCTTGGAAACGCTGGCCTCGGCGAAGGTGGCCACTTCCGTCAAAATCCGCACTGCGGCCTCGACAAAGGGCATGGCCAGCGCCGCCCCGGTTCCTTCTCCCAAGCGGAGATCCAGATCGAGGAGCGGCTTTTTGCCCAGACAATCCAGGGCAATTCGGTGACCGATCTCCATGCTCCGGTGGGAAGCGATCATAAAATCCTTGGCGAGAGGTTCGATATGAGCGGCGATTAACGCCCCTGCCGTGGAGATGAACCCATCCACCAGGACGGGTTTCCGCTGCGAGGCGGCCCCCAGGATCAGGCCGGCAATCCCGCCGATCTCGAATCCCCCCACTTTCGAAAGAATATCGAGAGGATCCGTTATCTCCGGATCATTGATTTGAATAGCCTTTTCGATCATGGCAATCTTGTGGGCCAGTTGTTGGTCGTTGATCCCCGTCCCCCGTCCGGTGACCTCGCTGACCGGGATGTGTCCATATAGGGACACAATAGCGCTGCTCGGAGTAGTGTTTCCGATGCCCATTTCTCCGGTGCCGAAGATGTCCGTCGTCGCTCCCAGCTCTTGGGCGATCTCGATCCCGGCCTCAATGGCCCGGAGAGCCTCCTCGCGGCTCATGGCCGGTCCCTTGGTCATGTCCTGCGTTCCACTGCCGATCTTCTTCGAGATGATATGTCCCTTTTGGACCAGGTCCGAAAGATCGCCGGCTACCCCCATATCCACAACCACGACCCTGGCCCCTGCCAGGCGGGCCAGGGCATTGATACTCGCCCCGCCGCTCACAATATTGTGCACCATCTGCACGGTGACTTCCCGGGGATATCCGCTTACCCCCTGGGCGGTGATGCCGTGATCCGCCGCCATGGTGACGATGGTTTTCCGCGCCACGACCGGAGGCATTTTCCCCGTCATTCCCGCAAGTTCTTCGGCCAGGTCCATAAGACGGCCGAGGGCCCAGTAGGGCATTGTCAACTGTTCAAGTCGCGCCCGGGCCGCGGAGCGGGCTTCCCCATCGGTACGGGGAATCTGCCGTATAATCGTTTCAAGCAATCTCATGTCCTTATCTAAGTTCCTTTCCTTTAATCCATATGGGGATGCCGCTGACCATGAATACCACGGCGTCGGCCTCCCTGGCAAAGACTTGGTTGCATCGTCCGGCGAGGTCACGGAAAAGCCGTCCGGAGAAATGATCGGGAACAATACCCAGCCCGACCTCGTTGCTGACAAAGATAACGGTGCCCTCATATGACCGTGCCGCCCGCAGGACTCCCTGGGACGCCGCGACGATGTCTGCTTCGGATAAAGAGGCGCCCCGTCTTTCTGCCTGATAGAGGAGATTATTAATCCAGAGGGTAAGGCAATCAACGAGGATGACCCCCTCCTTCTTCTTTTCAACTTCTCCCTTCCCGCTGCCTTCCCGCATTCCCTGGCCAAGGGCGCCGGCCAGGTCGATTTCCTCCTCAATGGTATGCCAGCGCCCGTCTTGCCGGTCCCGGCGATGTTTCTCGATCCTATCCGCCATTTCCCCGTCGATGACCGGGCAGGTGGCAAGGTATGTCCTTGTTTCGGAAAGCGATTCGGCCAGTTGCTGGGCGAAGGTGCTTTTACCGCTCCGGCTACCCCCGGTGATCATCACGATTCGGGCCATTATAAAATTCCCTCCATCCTTTGCAGAGAACGGGCAAGGTCGTCCTGAGAAAAGACCTCGATGGACACACCGCCGCGATAATCCCTCAGGAACGCGGCGATAATTTGCCAGTTCACGTCGGAGATGCCCTGTAGAGATCGGTGGTCCCGCTGCCCTTCCACGCCGTGGAGATGAAGCATTACCGTCTTGTCGCCATAAAGGGAAAGATAAGTTTCCAGTTCCTCTTGCTGAAAGAGGAGATGACCGATATCCAGGCATATATTAAGGTCCAGCTCCCTGATAAGGGGATAGATCCAGGGGAAGGTATAATTGATGTTTTCTATGCCGATCAGGGAGCGCCGCATCCCCGCCGCCAGAAGATCCTCCAGGGAATAGAGGAGATTGGTCAGCCATTCGCCTATCTGTGGGGGAGCTATTTCGCCCGGCGTGTTTTTTTCCAGATGGAGGCAATACATCGTCGGCTGGAGCGGCATGGTCCGCTCATAGAATCGCATAATCGTCGCACACTCCCGTTGCCGGACTGCCGCCTCGGGATGGCCTAAGAAGACATCCGTGGGTAGATGGACGTTATAGGTCAGTTTTTGTTCCCCCGCCAGAATAGCCAATTCTTCGATCTCTCTGGTGGTGGGCAGGTTGTCTTCGCGTCCGCTTTCAAACAATACCAGTTCCACTTCATCCAGCAGAGGTCCCAGGAAACGGACATTAGGGACGATGGCGTCGGGCAGTATATAGGAGGTTGTGCCGAGGCGAAAGGGGAAACGACCCTTCAGCGCCGGCAGGGATGAGGACGTGATAAGCATTTTATTTCATTCCTTAAATTGTGTAGACGGGTAGCATACAGGCGGGGCCTTGTCAAGAAATGCGTAATGAAGAATAATGATACCCGGCTGGCCTGGGAAGATGAATCGCCCATGATAGGTCTTGAACCCGGCAGGAAAACATAGTAGGTCTGGGCAAACATTAAGACCTAATGAAACAGCAACGTATCAAGGTCACAGAGGGAGACATGCATAAAATCATCGTTCAGATTTATGAAGTCCAGGATCCAGGGGAGGCGGAAATATTAATCGAGCTGGGCGTCGATCACATCGGCAGCGTGATCCTGGATCGGAATAATTGGCGCGATCCGGCCATCCGGGAGGTGGTCCGATTAACAGCCGGGACGTCGGCGAAAAACAGCCTGATCCCGCTATTCAGTGCAGAGGATGAAGTGTTCCGGGTTTTGGATTACTACGAGCCGGACATTATCCATTTTTGCGAGCATATCCCGGCGTCAAATGGCGAACATACAGAAACGCCAAAATGCATTCAGAAATATGTCTTTTTGCAGGAAAATATCAGGAACCGCTATCCCGGACT
>JBAYKV010000292.1:0-3855 GCA_041664405.1 Syntrophales bacterium | reverse complement strand
GCTGATCTATAACCTCTACAAGTCCAGCAAGATCAGTTCCAAAAAGATCTCGGACATCATCATCTCCTGTGTCGTCCCGCCAATGCTAAACATTCTGGAGCCCCTCTGTGAGAAATATTTTCATCTGAAGCCGCTGATCGTGGGACCGGGTGTCAAGACGGGGATGCCTATCTACTACGACAACCCCAAGGAAGTGGGGGCGGACCGGATCGTAAATGCCGTGGCGGCTTATGAAAAATACAAGCGTGACCTGATCATAGTTGATTTTGGCACGGCCACGACCTTTGACTATGTGTCCGTTAAAGGGGAGTATATGGGCGGATGCATAGCGCCAGGGATCATGATCTCCAGTGAGGCCCTCTTCGAGCGGGCGGCGAAGCTCCCCCGGGTCGAGTTGAGCAAACCCAGGGCAATCATCGCCAAGGACACGGTGAGCAGCATGCAGGCGGGCATCATGTATGGGTATGCCGGTCTCGTGGACGGAATCGTCGGACGGATGATGGGGGAGGTAAAGGGCAATCCCATGGTCATCGCCACGGGCGGTCTGGCGAAAATCGTCGCCCCGGAAACAAAGACCATCGAGGTGGTGGATGATATGCTGACCCTGGAGGGGCTAAGGCTGATCCATCTCCGCAACAAATAACGGCTTCGTAAAAAGGTCCGGATGCGGCGTTGCGCTGCATCCCTCGTCACTGCGGCGTACGACAAGTACGCCTCATTCCTCGGGATTTGCGCGCCTTGCCTGCGAACCTTTTTACGAAGCCGTTGATTATGACTAATTTTCGACTTTTTAAGGATTAATCACATATGAAGGACGGATTAATCGCGCGATGCTGAATGTAGGACTGACAGGGGGCATTGCGTCCGGGAAATCCACGGTCGCGGCCATGCTGGTCGAGAAAGGGGCCTTCCATATCGATTTTGATATCCTGGCCCACGGGGTGGAAAAGCCGGACATGCCTGTCTGGCGGGCAATAATTGACGCTTTTGGTCCGGAGATCCTAAACGAGGACGGGACGATCAACCGGGCCAGGCTCGGAGCGATTGTTTTTGCCGATCAAAATAAGATGGCCCAACTGAACACCATTGTCCATCCCGCCGTCTTTACGGCATGGCGCCGCCGGCTGGAAGAAATAAAAGAGGAGAAGGCGGACGCTATCGTCCTTTCCGATGTGCCGCTCCTCATCGAGGCGGGGATGAAGCAGATGGTGGACGTGGTTCTCCTCGTCTATATCTCCCCGGAGGAGCAGCTCCGACGCCTCATGGACAGAAACGGCTATACCCGGGAAGAGGCCCTTTCCCGTCTGCGAGCCCAAATGCCCATTCAGGACAAACTGGCCCTGGCCGATCTGGTTGTAAACAACGAAGGGCCCCGCGAGGAAACGCAGGAAAAGGTCGCTGCTGTCTGGCGGGAATTGGCCTGCCGTGAAATGGCAAATAAATAGTCCCTTCCCTCAATCGTACCAACAAATACGCCTTGAATATATTCCCGAAATGGGCTATAAAAAGATGTATAATTTCAACATTATGGAGGAAATACAACTATGATTGGAAAAAATGTTTTGACGGATTTTAGTTCCAAAGTCTACGACCCCGTAATTGACCCGACGGCCTATGTCCATCCCTTGGGCGCAGTCATCGGTAATGTCATCTTGGGAAAAAATGTCATGGTGTCTCCCTTTGCCTCGATCCGGGGCGACGAAGGGCAACCCCTTTTCGTCGGCGACAACGCCAATGTCCAGGACGGGGTCGTCATTCACGCCCTGGAAACGGAGATGAACGGCCAGGTCATTGAAAAAAACCTCTACGAAGTGGAAGGAAAGAAATATGCGGTTTATGTGGGCAGCCGGGTTTCTTTAGCCCATCAGGTTCAGATCCACGGACCCGCCGTGGTTCTCGACGAGACCTTCGTCGGCATGAAGTCACTGGTCTTCAAATCCTTTGTCGGCAGAAACTGTGTCATTGAACCCGGATGTATCCTCATGGGGGTAACCATTGCCGATGGTCGCTATGTTCCCGCAGGCTCCGTTATCAAGACCCAGGAACAGGCGGACAAGCTGCCCGTCGTCACCGAGGACTACCCCTTCCGGACCCTGAACAAGGGCGTTGTCCATGTCAACACCGCCCTGGCGAAGGGATACCTGGCGGCAAGTAAATAGGAATCAACTCATACGGCCCCTGGAACCCGAATCGACGGGATTACCGGGGACCGTACTTTCCCAGGATTAAAATACATGTCCCGTTTCGCAAGACTGCAAATTATTCTGATCGTTATCATGTGCCTGGTTTTTGTCGCCCCCGTCGAGGCAAAAAAGACCAAGAAGAAACAAAACAGAGCTGCCGCCCCCAAAGCGAAAGCTGTTGCCCCGGCAATTAAATCCATTGTCCTCATGGATATGACAACGGGGAAGATCCTTCAGAGCCGCAACGCCAACCTCGCCATGCAACCCGCCTCCATCACCAAGGTGCTCAGTCTTTACATGGTTTATGACGCTGTCTATGCCGGGAAGGCCCAGTGGTCGGACCGGGTCCGCATCAGCCCCCGGGCCGCACGGATGGGGGGAACGAGGATGTATCTTGAACCGAATACCGAGGCAACACTGGGGGAACTGGTCACGGGAATGTCCGTCGTATCCGCCAATGACGCCTCCGTGGCCGTCGCCGAACATCTGGGGGGAACCGTCGAGGCCTTCGTCGAGCAAATGAATCTTCAGGCAAAAAAGCTGGGAATGACCCAGAGCTGCTTCAAGACCCCCAACGGTCTGCCGGCAAAGGGCCAATACACGACGGCGGCAGACATCGTCAAGCTGTCTACCGCTTATCTGGAACGGTTTCCGGCTTCACTGGCCATTCATTCCATGCAGGAATACACGTATAACGGCATCACCCAATTCAACCGGAATCGTCTCCTGGGACATTATCCCGGTGCGGACGGCCTGAAGACAGGTTATGTCGGGAAAGCGGGCTGGCATATCGCCGCCACGGCCAAACATGGAGACACCCGTCTTTTAGCCGTCCTCATGGGGGCAAATAATCCGAAATTCAGGAATAAAGAGGCGGCCAAACTCCTCGATCAGGGGTTTGCCATGGTCAACGGGGGAAAGGCGGTTGTTCTGAAAAACACTTTAGCGGCGGGTCGCCTTCTGTAATTCCTCAATCAGTTTGGGCGTCACATCGTAGAGGTCCCCGACGATTCCCAGATCCGCCGCCTGGAAAATCGGGGCGTTTTCATCTTTGTTGACGGCACAGATCACCCTAGCGCCGCGAATGCCCGTGACATGCTGGATCTGCCCGGAGACGCCCAGGCCGATATACAGATCCGGCTTCACCTGGACCCCGGAAAGACCGATGCAGAGGTCATCGGGCAGCCAGTGCAACTCCTCCGAGATCGGGCGGGTGCAACCGACCGCACCCCCGACCAGATCCGCTAATTGACGGGCAATGTCAATATCCGCCTGCTTATCCATGCCCCGGCCCACGCAAATTACCGCTTTGGCCTCCGTGATGTCCTGAGAGCTCCGTTCTTTTGTTTTCCTGGCAACCACCCTAATTGGGGTAGGCGGCGGGGGCGGCAGTTTCCTGATTTCTCCTGCCCGTCCTTGATCTGCGGGGGCAGGGGCAAAGGTCCGGGGGGGAATCGTCGCCATTACCGGCCTGGTAGAACAGCTAAGTCGCTGAACGGCGGCGCCGCCATAGGCCAGACGTTCCATAACGATAGTCCCGTCTTCTTCCCGGTGCAGGGCGATACAGTTTCTACAGAGACCGGTCTCGAGACGGGCGGCCAGACGGGCGGCGAAGTCTTTGCCCCGCGCCGTGGCAGCGACCAGAAACATATCCGGATCGGCTCCTTTTGTC
>JBAYKV010000291.1:0-3857 GCA_041664405.1 Syntrophales bacterium | reverse complement strand
TCCCACTTTTAGGTTACAACAAAACCCCTCTGCTCATCAACTATGTTGATTCGCTAAAGGTGTGGGGCCTCCGCCCCCACGCCCCACCACTGACTACGTCAGTGGATTAGTTTAAGATTTAAATGCCTTCTTCATATTTCAACTATCACGATTCCCATTTGAAATCTACTAATATATTATGATTATAAGATCTAACGCTTTCAGGAAGGAGCCCACACACCCGCTCATCCGAAAAACCGCCCTCCCAAAATTGTATGTTACAACCCGTTATCATCAGAAACGAAGGAAAGTGTACTGAAGTGATATGGAAAGCGCTATTCCCCTTCCGTGATGCATAGTTCTTCCACAAATTCCCTGGACAGCCAAAGGCCGGAACTACTGAGCTTTGCAAACGCGTCTCGTAACGAGGGGAGCAAACCTCTGCGCTTGGCAAGCACCACTATTCCGGCTGTTCCGATACGCTTACACCAAAGAGCCTCGGCACAGCGCCGTGCTTCCCGATCATCAAGCACGGCCCGGTAGCCGGGATTTCTGAGCGCAAACGATATGACTTCGCTTTCGCCCTTTCCCAGATCCCAGGCGGCGACACGAAAATCAATCGGTATATCCGCGACGGGATTCAGCCAGTCCTGAGCAGTAACCTGACTGGCGGGGGAATCTTTCTTGCCGGTGGCTGTGACCTCCTTGATGACGGCGGTGGGCACAACGATGTGCTGGAAAATCAGCGGCAACAGGTCATGAAGGCCGCTCTTGAAGAGGCAGATTAGAGGCGAAGCGTTGACAACTATGCGCTCAATCGGCATCGGACAACTCGGCTAACACTTCGGAAGCGCTGTATTGGAAAGGGGAAACGCGGAAGCGGCCAAGCTCAGCCATGAAGTCCGACCTGGATAACCCAGCTATTTCGGCAGCCTTCTCCTGCGAGATGATCGTCATTTCGAACCATTTCACGGCAGCCGTCAAGCGCATCTCCCGCACGAATTCATCAGGACTCTTGCGCAGGGCCGAGAATACCCCATCCGGCAATTCCATTTTCAAGGCAACTGACATGATATGCTCCTTATGACCGTTTCGGTTAATATGAAAATAGCTCCAACAACTTGATTGTTTTCATTCTTCACGGCGATAGGATAGCAGGATCATCATCAAATATCAATACGTAAGTATAACCATGATTTCTTGATATCCCTTACAGGCCATCGAAAAAACTCGCCCTAACGCCAGCCCTTTTCCTGCGGGAAAGGAGATTTTGGAACTTTAGAGAACACGTCAAATAGATAAATTTATTGACAAGTACGGATTTAACAACCACTGGAATTTTATTGGTTGACAATCCGGCGCATTTCCACTATGAACCGCCAGGTTCCGGGAGGTTTTTTTTGGCTATCATTGAACAACTCAAGAAAAAATCCATCATAAACAAGGGGCTTGGCGAGGAAGACGCCTGGCGGCTATGCGAAGAGGGGAGCCTGCATCCCTTCGGCCTCATGGCGGCGGCCTCAGAAATTCGCGATCACTTCCAGGGGAAGGCGATCTCTTTCTGTGGAATCGTCAACGCCAAATCCGGGAAATGCTCGGAAGATTGCGCCTTCTGCGCTCAGTCCGGTCACTACAAAACAAAGATTCAGGCCTACCCCCTCAAAAAGGCCGATGATATCATTGCGGCGGCGCAACAGGCCAGGACGGCGGGGGCGGAAATGTTCGGCGTCGTCACCAGCGGCAAGGGAATCAAGTCTAAAAAGGAATGGGCGGAAATATTCAGGGCCATTGAAGGCATCCGCAGCTTGGGCGTCTTGCCCTGCGCCTCCCTGGGCATCATTTCCGGGGAACGGGCAAGGTCGTTGAAAGACGCCGGCCTTTTCCGCTATCACCACAATCTCGAAACCTCCCGGAGTTATTTCCAGAATATCTGCACGACCCACGAATATGAGGAAGATGTGGCGACGGTCCGCACCGCTATAGATGCCGGGCTTTCCGTGTGCTCCGGGGGCCTGATCGGGCTGGGAGAAGGGATGAGCCACCGGATCGAACTGGCCCTTACCCTGCGTGAGCTGGCCGTCGATTCCGTTCCGATCAATATCCTCAATCCGATCAAGGGAACCCCGCTGGGAGGACGGCCGCCGCTGCCCCCCCTGGAGATTCTCATTACGATTGCCGTCTTTCGCTTTCTCCTTCCCGACCGGGACATCAGGCTCTGCGGCGGCAAAGAAAAATCACTGCGCCAGTTGCTGCCCCTGGCGGTGGTTGCCGGTTGCAACGCCCTCATGACCGGCCATTACCTGACCACGCCGGGAAGAGACCCCGAACTTGATGTGGAGATGATCAGGGATCTGGGGTTCATGCCGACGCGGGAACCGCTGCATGTCTGTAAGTGTGCGGCAGATTGTCATCTGGAGGATATGGAAATTGGAAAAGATACCTATCCTTAAGACGGCAGAGCTGATTCTGAACCATTTGAAGCTGGCTCAGGGGAAGTGGATTTCCGGTGAGGCCCTGAGCGATCGGCTTCAGGTGAGCCGCACCGCCGTCTGGAAGCATATATGCGCCCTGAAAACGGAGGGATACCAAATCGATTCCGCGACGCGGAAGGGGTATCTTCTGCGCGAGATCCCCGACCTGCTCCGGCCCCAGGAAATCCGGGAAGGATTGAAAACCGTCTGTATCGGCCAGGGGGAAATCCGGTATTTCGAACGAACGGACTCCACAAACCTGCAGGCCAAGGCCATGGCGGCCGACGGCGCTCCCGAGGGAACCCTCGTCATTGCCGAGGAACAGACCCGGGGCCGGGGCAGACGGGGAAGGAACTGGTTTTCACCTCCCGGCGCGGGCATCTATCTGTCCCTGATTATCCGGCCCGACATCCTGCCCCCGGAAGCGCCCCGATTTGCCCTGCTGACCGCTACGGCTGTCGCCGAGGCCGTCGGTGAAATCACCTTGCTGGAGACAAGGATCAAGTGGCCGAATGATATTCTGGTCGGCGGCAGGAAGCTGGGTGGGATACTGACCGAGGTCAGCATGGAAATGGACAAAGTGGAGTATATGATCGTCGGTCTAGGTCTCAATGTCAACCTTGCCCGGGAGGCCTTTCCACCTGACCTTCAGGAAATTGGCACGAGCATCCAGGTGGAGATGGGCCGGTACTTGCGGAGGCTTCCCCTGGCGAGGCGTATTCTCGAGAGGTTTGAAGAAACATACCAGGAGTATCAACGGCACGGGTTTGCCCCGATTCGCAAGCGCTGGCAGGCCTTTACGGACATGATCGGACGGACGGTGGAGGTGGATACCATGGGACGCCGGTTGACCGGGGAGGTGCTGGATTTTGACGAAGACGGATACCTGGTGGTCCGGGAGCATAACGGAGTCCCGGTGCGCCTATTCTCAGGCGATGTGAACTTTATTTGACGGCTTCGTAAAAAGTCCGGATGCGGCGTTGCGCTGGCCCCCTTCGTCACTGCGGCGTTCGACGAGTACGCCTCATTTCTCAGGCTTTGCGTGCCTTGCCTGCGGATCTTTTTACGAAGCCGTCAATTATGCCAATTTGTCGACTTTTTACGGACTCATCAATAATCAAGGGGGATTGCCGTTTTGAGGAAAGATAAGGGTACTTCGCTGCGCGGGATGGCCTATGCCTCCATGTTCGGGGCCTTGACGGCAGCGGGGGCCTATATAATGATCCCTCTGCCCCCGGTGCCCATTACCCTGCAGACCTTCTTTGTGTCCCTGGCCGGCGCCCTGCTGGGGGGATACCTGGGGGCGATGAGCCAGGTGGTCTATGTCCTTCTCGGGGTAATCGGCCTCCCCGTTTTTGCCGGCGGAAAGGCCGGGGCGGGGGTCTTGTTAGGACCGACGGGGGGATA
>JBAYKV010000290.1:0-3867 GCA_041664405.1 Syntrophales bacterium | reverse complement strand
TTGATCTAAAAGTATATTGACAACTCTCAATCATTATGCAACATTGCCCTTGCCTGCCACAATAAAAGGAATTTGAACGTGAGGAATAGCAATGCACGTTTCAAGACTTGGCCCTAACTTTTCTAAATATATCCTGCCACTCTCACCTGTAATGCAGACAGCACAGCCCAGATGTGGAATCTCCAATTTTCTGGATAACCTGAATATTGACATGATATACGGAAGCGGGGAAATGGCCAATGACAAAAGGTGCCCGTAGATTGTATATTCTTTTAAATCACTTAGACTTTCGTAGGGAAAATCGGTTAGCCGGGAATGGCAAAATGGCAGGCGGATGGACATTCAATTTGTGGAGATATCCAGAAACGATAGAATAACTTGTTCGCCCCCAATAATAGCCAACTCGGGGTATAGTTCTCGATTTCTACAAAATGAGGATGCACAATATGTCGGAAGCAGCATTTAAGGCGGAAGTCGAACAAGTAATCAGACTTTACGAAAGGGCAATCGGCCACGCAGCAACACGGACCTGGCCGATGATTGAAAGGTACGGAGAGATCGAGGCCCTTTCGCGGCTCATGGTAAGCGCGGACCTTCAACAGGGGTTCAAAGTTCTGCGTGATCGTGGTCAACTCGACAAAACTTTTGAAGCTCTGGTGGTACGATTTCAACATTTGTTTAAACCCGATGCCGTTCAGGCCGCACAGTGGCGATTAGCTCATGCATATGAGCTTTTTCAATAGCATGGTGGTCGGGGTCGACCAGGCGCTTCACCGGAACGAAGCCGTATTCCGGTTTTTCTGCCTTCAATTTCTCACCAGCGGCCCCGCCAAGTAAGCTTGTGCGTTCGCGAGGAAGATTATGACAATTAGCATAGATGATTTGGAGCCGAATGACTGGAATTATGACTACCTCTCACAGATAACGCCTATGCTTGATTCCTATGATGGCGACTTCGATGAGGCAATTGTGAACAAAATAGTATTGTGGAAGGTAAATAGATATCCAATCATTGATGACGCTATTCTGCAAGAACTCAACGGCATCAAGAAGTCAGCTGAGTCAATTTTACCTGTGGCGCTAAAGACGCTTCTTTTAAAGTTGCTAAGTTGCCATGGTATTCAACTACCGATGGCCTCGACAATCCTGCGTTTCAAGAACCCAAAATTGTTTCAAATTATCGATCAGCGTGTGTATCGTCTTATCTATGGGAAAAAGATGAAGTTACCAGGATCTTACAACATCGCTAACCTTGAGAAACTGGCTGATCTATACCTTCAGTACCTGAAGGACCTGAGAACCAAATGTGATGAGCTGAATATTCCATTTGAAAAAGCAGACAGGATTCTTTGGATGGCTGATAAAAGAATTAACAAGGATAAGCCATTAGATAATTATTGACGCGAACAAGCGCCTGGACACAGACGGGCTAAAAACCGCGCCCGCTGGTCAGGCGTAGCGTTCCCGGCGACTGCGTCGCCGCGATTGCTCCCTTTCGATCCGTAATGCTCAGTCCTGATCAAAGATCGCTACCAAACAGTAGTAGATGTAGCCAATGAGTCAATCTGCTTTATGGAGCTCTTAAGGCTTAAAACCGAAAAGGAGGCTCTGCATGATCCGTGTTGCCTGGCATATCTGCTCGCATGTCATATAGATGCCGCGAAGCCTATGCACCTTGCGCCGATGGGCTCTTGCATGTTCTTCTGACCAGAAGAAAACGCTCTCACGTCAAAAGGCGTTGATAATGCTATCGTCATCTAGACCGGGGAGATCAACATCGGGGATAAAGACCATAGGGGCACAATCCTCATTTTTGACCTGGAAATTAAGATCGCTGTCGATGGTAAGTTCCATCGGCTGCCCGCAATGGTCGCAGTTTGTCCTGATCGTCACACTAAGGGGGGTCCCCCGGAGTCGCCCTTGCACGAAGGGCGTCGCAAATGCGTCAACGGCTCAGGCGGCGTAGATTGTTTCGCCGGTCTGAAAGGTAACATGATGTGGCGTCTTTTCTACGGTCACGGGATAGGCCCAGATGACCTCTCCGGCGTCATTCCGGAAGAGGAAGGTCATGTGTGATTCGAGATCCGAAAGAATCGTGTTTACCCGTTCCAATGGGAGGTTCAGAGCCTTTGCAAGCGATTCCGGTGGAAGTGGTTGCTTCGTGTACGGCAGTTCCCTCACCGCCTGGTGATGGACACGGCGGTGATCCGTTGTCATAAAAGCCAGATTGGCCTCCATTTTCTGCTTGGTCTTGATTCTTCCCTTTTTCAGAAGAGATGGCGGAACATTGAACATATACCGCCACATGCCCACCATGAGTTTGTTTTTCATCTAAGATAACTCCTTTTCCTTCGTTTTCGTCAGGATTTGTTATTCACGGTGTTACCGCCTTGACCACTCTCGGATCTTCTCGATCTCGCTATCTGTAATGCCAAGTCCTTCGAGAAATTCCTGATGGAGCCGGGGAGAGAATCGCTCGAATTCCTGATGCCATTTATCCATACCGTCGTCGTCGAGACCGGCGGCTTGCAGGAGGGTAACCCAACCTTCCTTGTCCATGAAAGGAATCCGATCCCGCAGGGATGGATCGGCCAGCATGCGGATGATTACTTGCTGCTGTTCCCGTAGTTTTACGATTTCCCCCGCGAGATCAATGAGGCGTTTTTCCAGGATGTCCCTGACCGTGTTCTGCGGCGCCTGGAGGATCTCTCCGATGGATGCCATGGAGAGTCCAATCTGGCGGTACATGCAGATCAATTCCAACTTGTGATGGTCTTCTTGCGTGTACCGCCGGTAATTCGCTCCGCTCCTTTCCGATGGGTGAAGGATACCGATGGTATCATAATAAAGAAGGGTGCTTCGGGCGAGTCCAAAGGCCCTTGCCAGTTGGCCGATAGACAGGGGAAACGTCGTTGGTCGTGATTCATCTAAGGAAACGCCACCTCTGCGATGCTTCTTTTTGGGTGATGGAGCCATGTTGCACCTCTTGGAGAACACTCTGCACTATGAAGCGGTAGACAGGTCAAGTATTTTTTATCGGAAAGATTAAAAGAGACGATCGTTGATATTTTGGGGCAGGTGTAAGGTGATTGAAGCGAAACGCATCCGCCAACAATTCCGTGGACATCCATGCAGGTAATTTACTGCTTGTCTCAATCCGTCAGGGCAGCCGGCCTTCCTGCCTGAGTTTATCCAATGCCTGCTGAATGGCGGGCATGGCAGCGAGGGCCGCCTTCTCCCCTTCCATGATGGCCTCATGGCGCCTTGACAAATCCGCGCCGCTGATAAACCCGACCTTGGGGCGAATCACAATATCAGCCTTGCTTAAATGGCTTGCGGCAATACGATTATGCATGATGTCGATAGCTTTGAGGATCGTATCGATGGTGCCCTGCGGCGCCGTCGGGCCCATGCCGCCAGAGATATCCACGGCGATGACCACATCCGCTCCAAGTCTCTTAGCCGCTTCCACGGCTACGGGAGCCACGACGCCGCCGTCAACATAGACAGCGTTTCCGAACTTGGGCGGCTGAAATACCCCCGGAACGGAACAGCTTGCCCGCACGGCCATCCCGGCGTTACCCTGACCGAAGACCACTTCCTCGCCTGTCTGGATATTCGTCGCCACAGCATGGAAAGGAATCCGGAACTTTTCGATGGGGGCGCCTCGGACGGCCTTGTTGACGTATTGTTGGAGCTTCTCCCCCTTCAGAAACCCATTATCGGGCAGAGTCAAATCGACAATATCATCCTTGTCGAGGGCCATGGCGATACCCTGGAGCTGATAGGCGTTGTATCCGTATGCATAGAGGCTGCCGACAAAGCTCCCGGCGCTGGTGCCGACGATCATGTGGATGGGAACCTTCT
>JBAYKV010000289.1:0-3870 GCA_041664405.1 Syntrophales bacterium | reverse complement strand
TTTAATCAGGCCCTCAAGGACTTCGCTCTCTCACTGTAAGGTCATTAATTGAGGAAACCGCCATGTTTGTAATGGGTAATCTTATCGTCGCCCTCGCGAAGATCATCGATCTGGTCTTGGGGCTCTATGTCTGGATCATCATCTTCCGGGCCGTCATCTCCTGGGTCAATGCCGATCCCTACAACCCCATCGTCAACTTCCTATACCGGGTAACAGAGCCGGTACTGGCCCCCGTTCGGCGCTGGATGCCCTTCGGCAATATGGGCATAGATGTCTCTCCCATCATCGTGATCCTGGTCATCTATTTTCTCCAGTTCTTTTTGGTAAAAACGATGATTCAGGCCGCCGTGTACTTCAACTGATGATCAAGGAAACCGCAGCGGGCGTCCTGTTGGCCCTCAAGGTGCTGCCACGCTCCTCCCGATGTGAAATCATCGGGCCCCATGGCGGCGCCCTGAAGATAAAGGTTACCTCTCCACCGGTGGATGGCCGGGCGAACGAAGAAATCGTCGAATTTCTTGCAGAAGCTCTCGGAATAAAGAAGGCTCAGGTGGCCATTGTCTCCGGTCACGCCTCCCGGCAAAAGACCGTTGCCATTACGGGGTGCAATCGTCAGGAGCTGGAACGCCTGGCAGAAAAAAAATAATTACTTGGTTAACAAGACTCCGTCCCATTCCCCCGAACCCAATATTATGTCTCAACCACAAAAAAGCAGAGAAAATGAGAAGGTTGCCAAGGCGGCAGGTGTAGTCGGTCTGGCGACGATGTTGAGCCGGATCTTCGGTTTTATCCGCGACATGGTCGTTGCCGGGATTTTCGGCGCCGGCCTGGTAACGGACGCCTTTTTCGTCGCTTTCCGGATTCCCAACCTCCTGCGCCGGCTCCTGGCGGAAGGATCCCTGACGGTGTCCTTTGTGCCCGTTTTTACGGAGTATCTCAAGCAGCGATCCCGGGAAGAGGCCCTTGAATTAGCCAATGTGGTCTTCACCGCCCTGTCTGTGGTCCTGGTGATCGTGTCCATTGCCGGGGTGCTGTTTTCACCATTCATCGTGGCCATCATCGCCCCGGGATTTGTCAAGAGCCCCGATCAGTATGAACTGACCGTCTTGCTGACCCGTTTCATGTTTCCCTATATCTTTTTCATTTCCCTGGTTGCCCTGTGCATGGGAATACTCAATTCACTGCGCCATTTTGCCGCCCCGGCCCTGTCTCCCGTCATCCTGAACATCTCCATGATCCTGGCGACGCTGCTGCTCAAGGATCTCTTTGGAGAGCCGATCTATGCGCTGGCCGTAGGCGTCATGATTGGCGGGGTACTCCAGTTGGCCATGCAGTGGCCTTTCTTGATCAAGATGGGGGTCCGTCTCAAGCCGGATTTCCAATTCCGCCATCCCGGTCTCAAACGGATTGGTCTCCTCATGATGCCTGCGGCCTTCGGCGCCGCCATCTATCAGATCAACGTCTTTATCGGAACCATCCTTGCCTCCCTGTTGCCTAAAGGAAGCGTGTCGTATCTTTATTACGCCGACCGGATCGTGGAACTCCCCCTGGGGGTTTTTGCCATTGCCGTAGGTACGGCGGCCCTGCCCAGCTTCTCCGATCAGGTGGCCCGGGGAGAATTTGAAGATTTCAAAAAAACCATATCTTTTTCCCTGCGCCTTATCCTTTTCATTACCGTTCCGGCTACGGTTGCTCTTGTTGCCCTGCGCATTCCCATCCTGTCCGTCCTGTTTCAGCGAGGGGCCTTTGACGCCGCCTCCACCATCCAGACCGCCGATGCCCTCCTGTATTATACCCTGGGCCTGTGGGCCTTTTCATTGATCAGGATCATCGTCTCCGCCTTTTATTCTCTCCAGGACACCAAGGCCCCCATGAAGGCGGCGATTGTCGCCTTGATCGTCAATGTTGCCTGTAGCGTTATCCTCATGTCTCCTATGAAACACGGCGGTCTGGCCCTGGCCACATCCATCGCGTCGGCCGTCAATGTAATCATGTTGGGGATCATTCTGAAGAAGCGGATCGGGTCCTACCTGAATCGCGAATTCTACCGGTCCTTAGGCAAAATAACCGCAGCTTCCCTGGTGATGTGGGGTGCCATCATGGTTGTGGAATTTTTCATTCCCTGGAATATTACCGGGCCTTTTGATGGACGCCTGCTTTTTCTGATTGCCAGCATCAGCGTCGGTATGGCCACTTTTTTTGTCATGTCCTGGCTACTGAAGAGTCCTGAAATGGTCATGGTCATCCGGACCATCAAAGGCAAGCTTGGCCGCAGAGACAAAGGGGTTGACTTCAATCAACCAAAGTGATAGACATTTTAGGTTGTTATAGGAAAAGACAAGAAGGGGAATCGATCTATGCTGGACATTAAATACATTCGTCAAAATACGGAACTGGTCAGAAGGAAGATGCTGGAGCGAGGCCAGGAAATGGACATGTCACCCTTTCTCAACCTGGACACAAGCCGCCGGGATATCCTTCAGGAAGTGGAGAAGCTCCGCAACGACCGCAATACCGTATCGAAGGATATAGGGGAGAAAAAAAAGAAAAAGGAAGACGCCTCCGAACAGATTGCCCGCATGGGAGAGGTGTCCGCCCGGATAAAGAGCCTTGACGACGAACTGAAGAGGGTCGAAGAGGAGCTCAATGCAATGATCATGGTGATTCCCAATATTCCCCATGAATCGGTGGAGTATGGAACCAGTTCGGAGGACAATCCGGTCATTCGGGTATGGGGTGAAAAACCGCAATTTTCCTTTGCCCCGAAGCCGCACTGGGACATCGGCGAAGACCTGAAAATACTGGATTTTGAGCGTGGTGCGAAGATCACCGGCGCCCGCTTTACCGTCTATATGGGATTGGGGGCCATGCTGGAGCGGGCAATAATCAACTTCATGCTCGATCTCCATATCTTCGATCACGGCTACACTGAAGTGCTTGCACCCTTCATGGTCAACCGGGAAAGCATGACGGCGACGGGACAGCTTCCCAAGTTCGAAGCAGATCTCTTCCGGGTTGATCAGGTGGACTATTTCCTGATCCCGACGGCGGAGGTTCCGGTGACCAATATCCACCGGGATGAGATCCTCAGCGAAAAGGAACTCCCCATCCATTATGTATCCTATTCTCCATGCTTCCGGGCGGAAGCGGGTTCCTACGGCAAGGACACACGGGGCCTCATTCGCCAGCACCAGTTCAACAAGGTGGAAATGGTGAAATTCTCCCGGCCGGAGACGTCATACGATGAACTGGAGAAGCTTACGGCCAATGCTGAAGATGTTCTCCAGCGCCTGAACATTCCCTACCGGACCGTAAGTCTCTGCACGGCGGATCTGGGATTCTCTTCCGCCAAGACCTACGATGTGGAAGCCTGGCTTCCGGGGCAGGACGCATATCGGGAGATCTCTTCGTGCAGTAATTTCGAAGATTTTCAGTCCCGGCGTGCCGCAATCCGTTTCCGCCGGGAAGATACGGGGAAACTGGATTTTGTCCACACCCTGAATGGATCGGGATTAGCCGCGGGGCGGACGGTAGTGGCGGTTCTGGAGAATTACCAGCAGGCCGACGGCAGCGTGGTAATTCCTGAAGCCTTGCGTCCTTACATGAAAGGGATTGACAGGATTCCTGCAATAGGGTAATTGCCGCCTACAAGTTCTATGAAAGACACTGGAGGGATGGCCGAGTGGTCTATGGCGGCGGTCTTGAAAACCGTTGGGCGAAAGTCTCGCGGGTTCGAATCCTGCTCCCTCCGCCCGTAATATTTCAATCGCGGAGAGATGGCTGAGTGGTCGAAAGCGATCGCCTGCTAAGCGATTGTACGCCGTAAAGGTGTACCGCGGGTTCAAATCCCGCTCTCTCCGCCATTTTTTT
>JBAYKV010000288.1:0-3957 GCA_041664405.1 Syntrophales bacterium | reverse complement strand
CATGGACGGCCTCGCCGATACCGCCGACGGCGTCTTCAGTGTTCGGTCCCGGGAAAGGATGCTGGAAATCATGCGGGACAGCCGCATTGGGGCCATGGGGGTCCTGGCCATCGTCTTCATTATCGCCCTGAAAATCGCCGCCCTGGTTCCCCTGCCCCTTCCGCAACGCCTGGCCATCCTCGTTTTAATGCCCATCGGCGGCCGTTTTGCCATGCTCCTGATGCTGACAGCCTTGCCCTACGCCCGCAAAGACGGGGGTCTGGCAACATTATTCATCAAACGGCGCTCCTGGCTGAATCCTGCTTTTGCGTTTATCTTTCTGGGGGCCGCCGGATGGTTCCTCGGCGCCTGGATGGGGCTGGTCACCGCTCTGACGGCAGTTGTCGCCGCCGGGTTGGTATCCTGGTACATCTATCGTAAATTGGGCGGGTTTACCGGCGACACCATCGGCGCCGCGTCCGAAATTACGGAAACGGTCCTCGCCCTGGCCGGTCTGGCCTTTATCAACTTTGGATGAGTCTCCCTCCCCTTCAAGGGGAGGGTCGGGGTGGGGATGGGGTTAGAATTTTATGCCACTTGAGTATCAAATTATTACCGCCGTCCTTCTTGATCTGATCTGCGGGGATCCCCGGTGGTTTCCCCATCCGGTGAAATTTATCGGGCGTTTTGCCCTTTTCTGTGAGCCCGTCAGCCGAAAACTGATCTCCAATCCACGCCTGGCCGGTGTTATCACGGTTATATTCGTATTGTCGGCAACCGCCTGGCTTGCCTGGAGTATCGTCTTCGTGGCCGGATTGCTTCACCCCTTGTTGGGAGACGTTCTCTCTATCTTGCTTATCTACACCACCTTGGCTGCCCGTGATCTCTCCCGACATAGCATGGAGGTCTATGAGAGCCTCAAGGAGGGAGATCTACCCGAGGCGCGCCGCCGGGTGGGCAGAATCGTGGGGCGGGATACGGATATCCTCGATGAAAAAGGAGTTGTCCGGGCCACCGTGGAGAGCGTCGCCGAAAATACCGCCGACGGTGTTACGGCCCCTCTGTTTTTCGCCTTTCTCGGCGGCCCGGTCGGGGCGCTTCTTTACAAGGCCGTCAACACCCTCGATTCGACCTTCGGCTACAAAAACGAACGCTACCGGGAATTCGGCTGGGGCGCCGCCCGCCTGGACGATCTGGTCAACTATCTTCCCGCCCGCCTGACGGCGATCCTCATTCCCGTCGCCACCGTTCTTGCAGGCTTAAATGCCCGTAATTCCATAAATATTCTCTTTCGCGACCACCGCCGCCACCCCAGTCCCAACTCCGGCTTCCTGGAGGCGGCCATGGCCGGCGCCCTCGGCGTGCAACTTGGCGGTCTGAACTACTACTTCGGCCAGCCATCGGAGCGGCCAACTATGGGTGATCCCCTGCGCCCCCTCGCAAGCCGGGATATTGTCAGGGTCAACACCCTGATGTTCATTACTTACGCCCTGCTGCTGGCTGGATGCCTGGCGCTAATAAGGGGCATTAAATAACGTGATCTCCCAAGTTATAATTGTAATCCTTTCCGGAATTTGGTGGATTAATCGTGCGGTCCGGCCGAAAATCGGCTTCATTCTTCGCCAGGCGCAAAAGCTGAATGCCGAATGGGGAAATCCGCCCCCTGACCGCCGGTCATTTTCCAGCAGGTAAAACTTTTTTGTGGTCGGTTGTTTTCCCATTGATATCATAATCTTCTGGATCGACGAATCTCGTCACTCAAAAAATACTGCTCTTTCTCCATCTCAATTCATCAGATAAAAACGGTAAAATATTTCGTCAATTTCTTTTTACTTTCTAACGAAACGATCGACGGCGCGAGGAACGAGCATCCGGTGCATTTATTTGGTTCGGGGGGGCTCATACATGCTATACCAAGCTTTACTGAGTCAGCGCTTTGATCATGGGTGGAAGCAGGAAGCCAATCAACAATAAAGCCATGGCCGGACGCAGTAAATTGACCAGTTTCATGTTCCGTTCCATGATGGCTGTAGCCGCATGATTTACTGCCGAGAAAGTAAAGAACAGCAACATTGCGGTCACTATGGTAGCATCCGCATATCGTCCCCAATCCAGAACAAAAACAAACAAGGCCGTGATGGCTGTGGCCGCATTGGCAAGACCCGATTGAATTTGATATGCCCGATTAGGTTTATAGCCAATTTTCTCAGAGGCCACTTCGCCCAGGATCAGAGATTCAAAGGCCACTATGCCGGACATGAGCATTACTACGAATGGCCCCATTATATGAAATCGTGATATCGCGTCTTCGCCCAAATAGTAGGCGAAAAAAATGACAAGTCCTATGCCGGCGGGCCGAAGCCACTCCATCATCAATCCCAGGTTTTTCTTAGTCATTCTGCTTGCCTTATCGATCATGGCTACCCACCGAATGCGGAGCTAAGTGGCGGCAACGCTGGGACCCAAAATGAGGATCGGATACCCAACGCCTATTTCTGAAATAAGAACGACTTCGCTGAGCGCTTCCGGTCTGTTATTTCTCTGTCGTTACGGCGCATTCTTCATTTTCTCCAGCCAACGCCAAGGGTCAGGTGGGCTTTATAGCGTCGCCTGCACCCTCTTATCGGCCATCCGCCATGAATCCTTCATGGAAAGCGACTGTGCCCTGAGGAGTAAGCCCGTCGAAAGACAGAGCGAAGAAGAACTCCGGTGGCACTCCCTCATGGGCAAGTCCAGACATGTTCTTAAACCCGAATTTCCTGTAGTAATCCGGATGTCCCACGAGACAACATCCTTGAGCATTCATATCTTGCAGACGTGACAACCCTTCTTTTATCAGTGCTTTGCCGATGCCCTTCCGCTGGTACTCCGGCAAAACGGAAACAGGTCCAAGTCCATACCAGTTCGGCGTGCCATCGGAAATGGTCACGGGGGAGAAAGCAATATGCCCTATCACGCGGCCATCCATTTCTGCGACCAGCGATACCGTAAGAGCTTTTCCCGCACGTAGCGCCTCGATGATGAACTGCTCTGTGTGGTTGCTGATCTCCAAGGTATTGAACGCTGCGATAGTAACCTCAGTTATTGCGTAAACATCGTCATGCGTTTCGTTCCTGATAACGATCTTTGGATTCATGGTCTCATATTCCTCTTTCTTGCAGGTCAACTACCTTGATCAGCCGCCGGGCCACGGGCTGATTTAAAAACTTCCACGCTGATTCCCGGTCCGGTTGGATTAAATTGAATAACGGTCCGTCAATGCCCCCCTTATTTCCGAATCGTCGAATAACACATCACAAAAAAGACAGGGCATAGGCTGAGGTCGGTTGTCAATAGTGGACACCAAATATTTCATGCTGCCAGTTGTTTTTCATGGTACCACCGGTCAAAAGCGGCTGGCGACAGGAACCCGAGTTTGGCCTGCTTTCTTTGCCGGTCATAGAAAATCTCTATGTGCTCTGTAATATCCATTATAGCTTCTTGTCTGGTTTCATACCGGCAATGGTGGATCTGCTCGTTCTTGAGAACGCTCCAGAAGCTTTCCATGGGGGCGTTGTCGTAGCAATTTCCTTTCCGACTCATGGACGCCTTAATCCCGAACCGGTCAAGCAACAGGGTATATTCCCGGGCGCAATATTGGCTGCCCCGATCCGAGTGATGAATCAGACCTGCTGCCGGTCGCTTGGCGGTTATGGCCCTCAAGAGGGACTGGCTGACCAGGTTCTTCGTCATACGCTCTGACATGGCATAACCTACGACTTCTCCGGTAAAAAGATCCTTATGGCCGGCAAGATACAGCCAACCTTCACCAGTGGGAATGTAGGTTATATCCGTCAGCCAGATCTCGTTAGGCGCGGCTGCCTCGAATTTTTGATCCAGCAAGTTCTCCGCCACAGGCAGAGAATGCCGGGAGTCAGTCGTGACCTTGAACTTCCGCTTTTGCCGGCAACGCAGGCCGAGCTTCCGGCGAATCCGCTT
>JBAYKV010000287.1:0-3967 GCA_041664405.1 Syntrophales bacterium | reverse complement strand
TGCGCATTTCCGGTTTCAGGTGGGGGTACTTGGCCCTGGCAACCTTTTCGACCTTGGAAACGTCTGCTTTATCCGCCAGGTCTTTGGTCCAGTCCTTCTCCCGGCCGGCCTTCACATCCTCGCCCTTCAGGTAACGGTCGATGGAGACCGCCGCTTCCTTTCCGGCATAGACGGCCTTGACGACGGTCTGGGGACCTGTAACAACATCGCCGCCGGCAAAAACGCCGGGAACATTCGAGGCAAAGGTTACGGGATCGACATCGAAATTTTTCCATTTACTGATGGCAATGCCACTCTCCTTGGGAACGAAATCGAGATCCGCCTCCTGGCCGATGGCCGGAATCAGGGCGTCGCAGGGAACGATGAATTCCGACCCCTTGATCTCCACGGGGCGGCGGCGGCCGCTGGCGTCGGGCTCGCCGAGTTCCATGCGCGTACATTCCACGCCTGTGACCTTTCCGTTCTCACCGACGACGCGCTTGGGGGCGGCAAGGAATTCCATCTTGATGCCCTCTTCCAGGGCCTCTTCTATCTCCTCGGGAGCGGCGGGCATTTCGGCCCGGGAACGGCGATAGAGGATGAAAACGTCTTTGGAACCGGTGCGGACGGCCGTCCGGACGGCGTCCATGGCGACGTTTCCGCCGCCCACGACGGCGACCTTGTCGCCGAGGAAAACTTTCTCTCCCAAATTCACACGTTTCAAATAATCCACACCGTGGATAACGCCCTGCATCTCTTCGCCGGGAATATTCAGTTTGCTGCTGTTTACGGTTCCGCAGCCGATAAAGACGGCGTCATATTCTTTCTGGAGTTTCTCGAAGGGGATGTCCTTGCCGATGGCCTTATTCAGGTGAATCTTGACGCCGAGATCCTCGATTACCTTGATCTCCGCCTTCAGGACGTCCTTCGGGAGGCGATATTCAGGAATGCCGACGGCGAGCCAGCCGCCCGCCACGGGGAGGGATTCAAAGACCTCTACGTCATAGCCCTCGGCCGCCAGATAATAGGCGCAGGTAAGACCTGCGGGACCGGCGCCGACAACGGCGATCTTCTTGCCCTTGCTTTCTTTTTTCTCGGGGATGTAACGCGTTTCGTCCTTCAGATCCAGGTCGGCAACAAAACGCTTGAGATGCATGATATCGATGGGCTCTTCCACCTTGCCCCGCATACAGGCCGTCTCGCAGGGGTGGTTGCAGACCCGGCCGCAGACGATGGGAAAGGGATTGTCCTTTTTGATGAGCTTCAGGGCTTCCTTGTATTTACCCGTCGCAATCAGGGCGACGTAGCCCTGGACGCTGATATGGGTAGGACAGGCTGCCTTACAGGGAGAGGTCCCGAGCTTGTCGATGGCAAAGCCGCTGGGGATTGCCTGGGGAAACTTACGATAGGTGGCCTGCCGCTCGGAGAGGCCTTCATTGAATTCGGAGGGGACGTTGATGGGGCAGACCTTGGCGCAGTCGCCGCAACCCGTACATTTATCAAGGTCGATGAACCGCGGGGCCTTGGTCATTCTGACCTTGAATTTTCCCGCTTCCCCCTCGACGGATTCAACCGTGCGCCGGGTCAGGATCTCCACATTCGGATGACGGCCGACTTCGACCAGTTTGGGAGAAAGGATGCAGGCTGAACAATCATTGGTGGGGAAGGTCTTGTCAAGCTGGGCCATGACGCCGCCAATGCTGATGTCCTTCTCGACGAGATACACCTTCAAGCCGGAATTTGCCAGGTCAAGGGAGGCCTGAATCCCGGCAATACCTGAACCTACAACCATTACCGCGCCGATTTTTTCACTGTCTTTTATCACTTAGACACCTCAAAAGATGAGTATATTCGGGTTTATATGTTTGCAGAGATTTCGAGTAATTACCCTTTTCTCCTGTTAGCTTCACGCTCGGATACCGACGGAGCCGCTATCATGATTAACACTGCCTGTCAAGAATAAATCTTTTTTCAAAGACCCGCCGCCTCCTCGATAATACCCCATAATTGATCTTTTCCCTGACCGTTCAGGGCTGAAAAGGAGAGCGGCTTTTGTATGCCTGAAATGCCAGCCTGTTCCTCGATAATACGTAGTCGACTCATTACCTGATTTTTTGACAACTTGTCCGCCTTCGTCAGGACCATCTGCCAAGGAAGCTGATTTTCCTCCATCCACACTAGGAAGTTCCTGTCATCATCCCGCAGATCCCTGCGGATATCCAGAATCATGATAACGAGAATCAAGTTTCCTCTCTCCCGGAGATAGGTTTCTACCATCGGCCCCCAGCTTATCCTGATTTTTTCAGGCACCCTGGCAAACCCGTAACCGGGTAAGTCAACAAACGATATCTGATCATTGATCATAAAAAAGTTGATGGCCTGGGTTCTTCCCGGGGTCCGGCTCGCTTTCGCCAGATTATTCCGGTTAACCAGGACGTTGATAAGAGAAGATTTCCCCACATTGGAACGCCCGGCGAAGGCGATTTCCGGCCCCAGCGGTTCGGGATAATGGACAGGAAGCATCGCGGTTTTGACAAATTGTGCGGAAAGTATTTTCATCGAAGGATCAATCCTTCTCGATGGTAATGCCATATTTTTCGAGTTTTCTTTCGAAGGTTGGACGGGAAATGCCAAGAATATCGCATAATTCTCCCTTTGTTCTGTTGTTGTTATCTTTGATTACCCGGCGGATATATTGTTCCTCCACCTCATCCAGGGTCATATTTTTCCTTGGCTCGACATTGATTTCAGCCTTCTTGCCATTGGCGCCGTTGGCGGCGTCATCTCCAAGTTCGGGAAAGTCGCCACGGGTGAGGACCTGGCTTTTTGCCACCACAACCGCCCTGGTCAGGAGGTTTTCCAGTTCCCGGACATTACCGGGCCAACGATATTTCATGAAAATATCCATCATTTCTTCGGAGGCGCCGATGACCTTCTTGTGAAGCTCCCGGTTGATCTTGGTGAGGAGATATTCAACCAGTGCCGGAATATCTTCCCGCCGCCTCCGCAACGGTGGAATGCGGATGGAGACGATGTTCAATCGATAGTAAAGATCATCACGGAATTTGCCTTCCTTGACCATCCCCTTGAGATCCTTATTGGTTGCCGTAATGATCCTGGCATTGACCTTGATCGAGTCTTTGCCACCCACCCGCTCGAAATCCATTTCCTGAAGGACCCGCAGCAGTTTGGCCTGGAGATTCACGGACATTTCACTGATTTCATCTAAAAATACCGTTCCGTAACGGGCGAGCTCAAATTTCCCCAACTTTCGTACCACCGCCCCGGTAAAAGAGCCTTTTTCGTGGCCGAAGAGTTCCGACTCCAGCAGCGTTTCAACAATGGCCGAGCAGTTTACGGCGATGTAAGGCTCATCGGGGGCAGTGTTGTTGTGGATCACCTTGGCAATAAGCTCCTTTCCCGTCCCGCTTTCCCCTTCAATGAGAACCGTGGTCCGGCTCTGGGAAACAACGCCGATAGTCTTGAAAATCTCTTTCATCTCGTTGTTGTTGCCGATGATGTCCCCTACCTTGAAACTCCGCGACGGCTCATTCAGGAGACCGCTGATCTTCTTTTCCATCTCCAGGGTCTTCAAGGCCTTCCTGATGGCCATATCCAGCTCTTCCACGTTGATAGGCTTATGGATGTAGTCGAAGGCCCCTCCCTTCATGGCCTTGATGGTGGAATCCATGTCATGATAAGCGGTGATCATGACCACCTTGACATTCTCCTCTTCTTCCCGCAGGTCTTCAAGCACTGTGAAGCCGTCGATGTCAGGAAGGCGGATATCGAGAATCACCAGGTCGGGAGCATGTTTCACAAAGGCATTGAGACCGTCGGTTCCGGTGGCGGCTGTGTATACCGTATACCCTTCTTCCGTAAGATAGAGGTCGAGGCTTTCCGCGATGGAACTATCGTCGTCAATAACCAGAATTTTTGCCATGAGGCGCTCCTGAGATGTCTATTCTGAAACATTCAGGGGAAGCGT
>JBAYKV010000286.1:0-3972 GCA_041664405.1 Syntrophales bacterium | reverse complement strand
GCCATCTTCTTCACCACCTTGACAAGGTCCTTTCTTCTCTCTTCCGTAAGGGGCGGAATTGATAGGCGAATGAGCTTCCCATCGTTAGAGGGCGTCAGTCCCAGCTCCGATTTCTGAATGGCCTTCTCGATGGCGCCGATGACGCCGGTGTCCCAGGGAGCAATGACAATCAACCGGCTTTCAGGAACGGACAGACTGGCAACCTGATTCAGGGGCGTCGGTACCCCGTAGTAGTCAACCTTGAGGCCGTCCAGTAGGGCAAGTGAAGCCCGTCCCGTCCTGACCTTACTGAAGGCCTTTTCAAGAGACCCCAGAATCTTTTCCACATTATCTTTCAGTTCTTCGTAGATAGCTTCCTTCATGGATCTAACCCTCCACAAGCGTTCCAATATTATCACCGCAAATTACGGCCTTGATGTTACCTGTTTTTTTCAGATTAAAGACGATTATCGGCAGTCCGTTTTCACGGCACAGAGAAATGGCTGTTGCATCCATTACTTTAAGATTCTTCGTCAATACTTCATTATAGCTTATTTTTTTGAACATGACTGCATCCGGATTGCCCACAGGGTCACTGTCATACACGCCATCTACTTTGGTCGCCTTCATGATTACTTCCGCCCTTATTTCCACAGCCCGCAGCGAGGCCGCCGTGTCGGTCGTAAAAAAAGGGTTTCCCGTTCCCCCGGCAAAAATAACGACCCGTCCTTTTTCCAGATGTCGAATCGCCCGGCGTTGGATGTAGGGCTCGGCAATCTCCTGAACCCCCAGGGCGGACTGAACCCGCGTCTGGACGCCGATATGCTCGAGGGCGTGCTGTAAGGCCAGGCAATTGATCAGGGTAGCCAACATGCCGGTATAGTCGGCAGCTGACCTTTCCATTCCCCGCTTGGCCGCTTCGGCGCCCCGCCAGATATTGCCCCCGCCGACAACTAGTCCCAACTGCACGCCCAGATCAACAACCTCTTTGATTTCCGTAGCAATCACATTAACAGTGCCGAAGTCGATTCCGAATGATCGTTCACCTTCAAGGGCTTCCCCACTGAGTTTCAACAGCACCCTTTGATAGACTGCCTTTCCCATCAGGATTTTATCTCTTCTCCCAACTGGAATCTGGTAAAGCGCCGTACCAATATGTTCTCACCTGTTTTGGCGATCATTTCATTGACCAGGGTTTCTACAGTGATGTCGGTGTTCTTGATGAATTTCTGCTGAAGTAGGCATACCTCTTCATAGTACTTTTTCAGTTTGCCATCGATGATCTTATCCCAGATCTTTTCCGGTTTCTTCTCGGTCAGCAGTTGGCTTTTGTAAATTTCCTTTTCCCGCTCCAGGGCGTCTGCCGGTATCTCTTCCGGCCGTACATAAATGGGATTGGAGGCGGCGACATGCATTGCCAGGTCTTTGGCCAGTATCTGGAAGGCCTCGGTTTTGGCGACAAAATCGGTTTCGCAATTCAATTCGACAAGGACGCCGATCCTTCCACCCATATGGATATAGAAGGCGATTGTCCCATCTTTCGCGGCCTTGGACGATCGTTTTGTCGCTGCGGACAGCCCTTTTTTCCTCAAATAATCGATGGCTTTCTCAAAATCACCATCTGACGCCGTCAGTGCCTCCTTGCAATTCATCATCCCGGCATTAGTTTTAATCCTGAGTTCTTTGACCATATCAACGGAAATATTCAAAGTGTTACCTCCTGGTGTATTTTTATTTATCCATCATGCCCGCTCTTATGCGTCGGCTTGTTCAAGGGCGCCCAAATTATCTTTTGTTTCAATACTCTCGGGAACATCGTTTTCTTCCTGTTCCATGATCGCTACCTCCCGGGGCGCATCTTCCTTGTCGCTTTCGGCCTGGATGCGCTCTTCAAACTTCTTCTTACCTTCGAGCACGGCGTCGGCGATCTTGGAGGAAAATAACTTGATGGCCCGAATGGCGTCATCGTTCCCGGGGATGATGTAATCGACATCATCGGGATTGCAGTTGGTATCAACCATAGCCACAATGGGAATACCGAGCTTTCTTGCTTCCTGAATCGTGATGATTTCCCGCTTGGGGTCTACAATGAACAGGCCTCCCGGCTTGCCCTTCATCTTGCGAATACCACCCAGGATCTTATCCATTTTGACTTTTTCTTTCTGCATGGAAACGATCTCTTTCTTCGGGAAGGCACGGATCGAGTCATCTTCGATCATTTTATCGAGGTTGTTGAGCCTGTCGATACTCTTCTTGATGGTTGTGAAATTGGTAAGCATCCCCCCCAGCCAGCGCTGATTGACGTAGGGCATTTCGCATCTTGACGCCTCTTCCCGGATTGATTCCTGGGATTGTTTCTTCGTTCCCACGAAGAGCAACTCGCCGCCGTTCGCAACCATGTCCACGACAAATTCGTAGGCCTTATGAAAGAGCACCACGGTCTGCTGAAGATCAATGATATAGATTCCGTTTCTGGCCCCGAAGATGTAGGTTTTCATTTTAGGGTTCCACTTATTGGTCTGATGACCAAAATGTACCCCTGCCTCAAGCAGTAACTTCATGGAAATGTGCGCCATATTTAAAACTCCTTTTTGCTGTGTTTTTTCCGCCATTCCCTTCCATCAGACATCGAACACCTCAGCCTCGAGATGCAACACGTGCCCATCCGGGAATGTGTGAAATTCGCGGAGATCTATCATAATGCCGAATAATACGCAAGTCTAAATATGTTGGGGGATATCAGGTGTGGTAGTGGGCGTTGATCTTTATATACTCAAACCCCAGATCGGAGGTGAAGATTCGCCAGTCTTTCGTCCCCATTCCCGCCCTGAGGACAATTCTTATTTCTTCCCGGTCCATAATCGCCTTCAGGGCCGTGGAGTTGCCGTCTATACCCCGGCCATGCTGAAAAACGGGAACATCCTCGAAAGAAAGTCCGACTTCTTCAACGGGCAGGGGAATACCGATGGCGCCGGCGGCGGCAATAATCCTCCCCCAGTTTGGATCGCCGCCGAAAAAGGCGGTTTTGACGAGATTGGAGTTGGCGATGGCGTAGGCTATTTTTTTTGCCTCCCCCCTTGTCCTGGCCTCGGTCACCACTATTTCGATGGCCTTCGTCGCCCCTTCGCCGTCCCTGACCATATCCTTGGCCAGTTTCATGAGAATTTCGCAGACCATGTCCCGAAAAATGCGGAATGATTGTGATCCGACCTTAATGACATGGTTTCCTGCGCACCCGTTGGCGAGGATAATGGCCGTGTCGTTGGTGCTCATGCATCCATCGACGGTTGCGGCATTGAAAGACCTCTCCACGGCATAACGAAATGCCTTTCCCAGGGCGACAGAGTCGATATCGGCATCGGTCATGGCATAGGCCAACATCGTGGCCATATCCGGCTGGATCATTCCCGCCCCTTTGGCGATGCCGCAGATGCTGATTCCCCGGTCGGCAATAAACCGTTTTTGATAAGCCATTTTGGGAAAGCGATCCGTCGTCATGATTGCCGCTTCCGCTTCGGAAATGCCATCGGGACGTAGTCCCTTTACCACGGCCGGGATACTGCGATTGATCTTTTCCACCGGCAGTCTGTGTCCGATGACCCCGGTAGAGGCGACGAGGACAAGATCATCTTTGATTTTCATGTATGAGGACAGGGATTTGGACATGTCAAGGGCGTCCTCGTAGCCTGCCGCTCCGGTTGCGGCGTTGGCGTTGCCGCTGTTGGTCAGGATTGCCTGGGCCCGACCGGACTTGATTCGTTCCATGGAAACCAGGACCGGGGCGGCCTTGAAGGCGTTGGTGGTAAAGACGCCGGCGGCCCGGGCGGGGATGGTGGAGTAGATCAGCGACAGATCCCTGGCCCCCGTTTCCTTGATCCCGGCGCTGACCCCGCTTGCTAAAAAACCGGGGACGTGAATATTCTCGTTTTCCATAGAATCAATCCTATTGCCTATTGCCCACAACACTTCTTGTATTTCTTGCCGCTTCCGCAG
>JBAYKV010000285.1:0-4004 GCA_041664405.1 Syntrophales bacterium | reverse complement strand
CGGTCCCTTGCGGTTCCGCCCTTGCCTTCGGCTAGTATTTATGTCAATGGATAACCCACTGACAGGATTCATATACAGGGGACTTTCACCCCATAAGTTCACGCCCATGCCGGGCGTACACAAGGGCAATACAGCCGATCGCTTACGCTCCGGCTGATTTTTTCGTTGGCCCGGGAGATGACACATGTGCACCAGAGAACGATATGACATCGCGCTGTCGTTCTGGACCGCATCTTTTCAGTACTTGATGCTTGTCGAGAACGCCGCCCATGAAATCGTAGCCCACGGCAACACGTGGGTCATGGTCAAGGATTTTGAAGATGGCCCAATCACCCCCGAGGAGTACGCCGCGGCCACACGTTGGAGCGATCATACTACGATCATTCCCCTTCTGTTCAACCTCCTCCACGGGATCGAACTCCTCATCAAGGGGTTCATCCTGACTGATCCAGACGAGGATCTCAAGAAGTCCCATGACATCATTGACCTATGTGGCCGGTTCTGCCAGCTGTTCCCGAACGAGGCCGTATTGAATGGCTTCTTTCACAAGTACACATGCGAGTACGCGATGCCGGAAATACTCAAGCGTTTTCTCAGAGACAACCGAATCGACATCCGCTCAATGTACCAATCTCTGCGGTACCCCAGCCCGGACTTCCAACTCATGAGAGATTACTCTGGACTGAAGTACCGTGGAGAAGAAGGTGTCCATGTCTTCTCGGATCTCCAAACGGAGATTCTTGAGGTCCGCAAGGGCACAGTCGCTTTAGGACGTTCACTTGAACCACAAGGGGGCCATCCGTAGACAGCGGGGCCAACAATGCCATGCACGCGGACGGGAATTCCGCTGCGCTCCATTTCCGCCGGTGATGGCCACGATAAGCTGACCGGGAGCAGGCTCCCGATCAGCTTATCGGCGGCGGATGCTTCGCTATTGCCTTGCTAGGCTACGCTCCCGCTCCGCCTATCAAGGCAATAGAGCTGGCCGCTCCTCAGGCTGAGTGAACGCTTTCGCGTTCCCCCAGCCCTGCGGGGCTTGCAGCTCATCCGCCGCCGTTATACGTGAAATGAAATGACGACTTCAAAAGAACAAAAGATAAGCAAGAACAGCTTTGCTTCAAAGGGACTATATGATGAATCATTCGGTAAAGAGCAGGAGCGTAAAGTCCTTCTCGGCTTTTTGAAACGCTTGCAGCTTGGTTATTACGAAGCTATCGCCGGTGAAAGGCCAGATTTCACTCTGAATTTCTCGTTTGATGGACAGGCGGCGTCCATCGGATGCGAGATCACATTTTACTATGCGGACAAAGGGAGTCGCGGTTCCGCTCAGCAACGGTTTGTGAAGCAGTGGAAGAAGTTTGCGAAGTCCCTGCGGGCCAAACTTGATGAGGAAGGTCAAGAGAATAAGTACCTCTACGGGGCAATACACTTCAAAAATTCTGATTTCACCATAATGGACAGATTTGACAACGACGTTTTCATTTCCCAAATCGTTCTTGCGGTAAGAAATAGAAAGAACAAGCAGAATATTAGGCGCTTTGAAAGAGATGTTTTTTCACTCCTGGCAGAATATGTGGACCACATTTACCTAATGGACACGACACCCGAACTTGGCGTGCTTTGGTGGCCCTCCCACCTTCAGTCGGGGGAAGTAGACGACCCAACTCAGAGCCTGATTGAAATCCTTGAAGAAAAGAATAAGGTTGGTAGGACTTATGATTGGGGGAGCGTTTCTGAGAAATGGCTCTTGATATATAGCGAAGCATCTGGAATTGCCGATATGGCAGTATTGCCCTCTGACTTTAGTAACGATCAATTGCCAAAGACCTGTTTTGATAGAGTCTACATTTGGGACAGGTTTTTTGGGTCAATACATGAGATATATCCTAATTTTTTTGAAGTGTTTTCGGTACAAGCAAAAGTATTGCATAGGAGGTTGTATTCTCGTATTGTTAGGCCGTTCATATTGTCGCCAAATGGAAATAAAGACGTATAACCCCGCCATTCACCGGATCGCCGATAAATCTGGCTCCCGGTGATGGCCCCGTTATGTGAGAGGTCCAAATCAAAATATAACCACTGAGCACCATAATGGACGACAATATCAGAAAGAAACTTGATGAGCTTGCTGAGGGATCGGATACTATTATTGCCAATCCAGACGATATAGATAATCTCAAAGATCAAGGTCTACCAATTCAGGTTGTACAGTCAAAGACCATTCCAGAACTGTTCCAAGAACGTCTCAATTCAGCTCTCGATATAGCTCAGCATCTACCAATTTTGCCTGACAGATTACCGCATGCCATAAAATCCCTTTACCAAGAAATCCGCGAATGCATTTTCTTTGGACTCAATGGCGCTGCAATTACTCTCTCTGGTAATCTAATTGAATTCACACTTAAACATGTGACGTACGTTAAAGAAGCAGGTGGTTATCAGAAATACGATCCCAAAAAATGGGATGAATTCGAGAGCATCGAATTCGGCACAGCAATCAACAGGGCAAAGAAAAATGGCCTATTGCCTTCAAAGATGGCTAAGCAGCTTCATTCATTCAGAGAGGATATCCGTAACCCGTATAGCCATTACAACATAAGGAAAATCACCCAAGATGTCATTGCTGGAAAGGTTAAGAAAATCGATCTGTCTACAGGCGAGATTGAGGAAGCTGATATTCCTGCAAAGGATAACCCTATGATTCAAGCTCAGGTGAAACCTTGGGTAGATCAACAGAGGGTTTTGGGGGTATTCCATTTTTCTGACATGATTGTTAAATTTCTCATTGCGAAACTTGATGCATACCTTATGGACAAGAAGTAAAAGTGCATCACATAACAACGGCATTAAGGGCGACGGCAAAAAGCCGCCGCGCCTTATGCCGGCCGATAAGCTGACCGGGAGCAGGCTCCCGATCAGCTTATCGGCGGCGGATGCTTCTCTATTGCCTTGCTAGGCTACGCTCCCACTCCGCCTATCAAGGCAATAGAGCTGGCCGCTCCTCAGGCTGAGTGAACGCTTTCGCGTTCCCCCAGCCCTGCGGGGCTTGCAGCTCATCCGCCGCCGTTAGGTTGAGGGAAATATGATAGATACTGAGGTGTATCTGAAGAGCGTTCTTGACAGATTGGCAACTCTCTACAATTCCATGGAGCGCGCCTTCGAAGGCCCAGACTTCGTTGAGGTTCTGGGACAACGAGCATTTCGGTACAGTAGACAGACAGAATTGTTAGCCATCTTCCTCAAGGGCGTCAAGGTTGTCAGCGCGTTGAATGCTTCGTTTGTCTTGCTTCGTGATGGTTACACGCAAGAAATGGGCGTCCTGTGCCGAGTCCTGGATGACCTGAAAAACGAGATCATATTTCTCCTCGCCCCTTTGGACGGCGGCAAATACAGCAAGGATCAAATCGAGTTTCTCCGTGACTTCTTCGAAGAGGAACTTAACCATCCGCAGCCCATCAAGTCCACGAAGACACGAAGGACCACTGCCGTGAGAAAGGTTCACGCAGGAGTCGCAAAGGTTATTGCCAAGACCCTGAATCCTTCGGATGCCCAAGATCTGTTTGGAAGCTTGAACAAGGCTTATTCTGGCTATGTGCATGGGTCCTATCCCCACATCATGGAGTTGTATGGTGGCACATCGCCAATCACTCTGCACTTTCACATGAAGGGCATCAACGACTCCCACCAAATGGATGTGTGGCGAAATCAATTCGTCAACTATGTATACCGGGCAATTCCTGTTGCGGTTGTCACAGCGCGAAAACTCGGACTCCAAGAGGAGGAACAGGCATTTACAGAGTTGCTCGTCGAATTCGAGCAGAAGTTCGGATTTGACCCTAATGCAGATCCAGAGAGATCGATGAAAAAAATGAAGGCAACCTAACATCTATATGGCCTTCGGTTGTCAAGAAAATAGTTCTCCTATAGATCGGAAAAAGAGCAATAAAAAGTATCCGTCCAAAAAGTTAATGAAGCCTTGACAAACGACCCTATGGTTCGGACTT
>JBAYKV010000284.1:0-4041 GCA_041664405.1 Syntrophales bacterium | reverse complement strand
TTGTGTCCATCTTCTTTTGTAAACAAGGCTTTTTAATCATTCTAGTTCACATACTATACTTACAAGCAACATGATTAACCTGAAATCACTTTGGAGGATAGAAAGATGGATCACACCGAAAAACACACTGGAGCCTTGACATTCACCGCTATTGACGGCGATCCGCCTGGAAAGGGCAGGAAGGAAAGGGCAACGATTGAGAACGTCTCCGAACTGCTCAAAAAGCCTTACCTGAATGAGTTTGAAGCGGCGGCGATCACAGGGAAAGCAGTTAGCACCCTTCGCAATGAGAGACATCTCCGGCGCGGGTTTCCCTATCTGAAAATCTCTAAGCGATCAATCCGATATAAGACGGCGGACATTATCGCAACGATGGAAGCGCGGCGGATCTCATTCGAGGGATAGGCCATGAAAGCAATCACACGTCAGGAGGTGCCAGGGATAGGCAGGCCAGCCGACAAGCGGGAATTCCTCAACCCGTTTCCCTGGACTTTCAACAGAGGGTGCCAGGATGAGGACGGCGGCCATGGGAAAGACAGATAAAAAATACCAGTTAAAGAAATGGGTTCATGTAGACTGGGATGTTTTGGAATCAAAAGCCTTTGAATCATTGAACGCAACGGGAATCCGGGTGCTACTTCGTTTCCTGCAAAAAAGAGGATTTGGGAAGGTTAAGGTTCACGGCAAAAAACAGGTTGTCTATGACAATGGCGGACTTAGCTTTACCTATACAGAGGCGCTCTATTTGGGAATCTCAAAATCTCATTTCTCTTTCACCCTCAAAAAACTTCATGACGTTGGATTTATCGACATTGAACATCAGGGCGGCGGACTTGCACGCGATAACTCCCGATATTCCATATCAGACAGATGGAGAGAATATGGAACGTCAAGCTTTCATTTTATCGAGAAACGGCGCGTATGTCGAGGCGGCCAGGATGTCAGAGCAAACATGACAAGAAAAAATATAGGTACGGAATCCCGTACCTGACAAGTACGGAAAAACGTACTTATTAAAGAAAAGTGATTCAATCAGGGTATCAGAATCCCGTACTTATTGAGAAGGGACAAAAAGAGCCGGGATGCCTTTATTGTCAAGGGTTAGAGGGTGCTTCCAGTATGGACATGAAGCACACCGGGTATGGTACCGGAATCCCGTACTGTTTATATATTATACCATGTCTGTGAAGGAATCTTTACAGAGAGATAAAAAAGAAGCCTGAAACGCGGGCGCGCTTTCAAGCGGGTGCCAGGTAGGGCAAAAAATGAAAGGAGAATCATCATGTCAGAACAGAAAGAAGTAAAGGGACAATTCCAGTTTGACGGCGATACAAAGCGTTACCATCGGTTTCAGGTAGAGGCGGACGGCGATATAAAGGGCAGCATGTTCTTTCCGAAGGGCGCGACTATCCCCGAACGGATCACCCTGGACTTTGCCAAGACAAAGGAAGCGGGCGGATAGGACATGGATATTGAAGCTATGACGGCGATCTTTCAATCCGCCTTATCGAAATACAGGAAAGGCGCCTTGAAGTATGGCGACTATGATCCATTGACAGATCGTCGGGACATGGCCGGGGAAGCAGAGGAAGAAATCCTTGACGCCATAAACTACCTTGCCATGTTCTTGATGAAGCTGAGGGCAATCAGGGGTGTTGATACGTCGCAAGGGTAGATCGTTGATCCTGCGGCAACGTCGGGAGCCGGGGGCCGGAATATGGCGGGGGGCATAGGGGGGCTTCATATCTGCCCAAGTGCATAAGCGGCAACCGACTGGCATGGAAAACGTCCGTTATGCCAAAATCAAACTTCATTTTTCCCGTCAGTATCATGATGGAATATCGGAAGACACCGGGGGGCCTTCCAAAGTCGGGGCCGAACGGAAATCACAAAACCGAGTAAGGTCTTAGCGAGGGAATTAATCCGGTTTTTGATTTTTTAATCAATGGAAAGTCAGAGCCGAAAAATCAAAAACCAATAATAAAAAAGGAGGTTAATCCAATGGCGAAAGGAGGTTATAGGCCGGGGGCCGGAAGGCCGCCGGGGGCAAAATCTAAGAGCAAGAAGGCGGATACTCTCATGGGCATTAAAGCCGCCGGCGCTTCGGAAAACCTGACGCCGCTTGAATATATGCTTCGGATTATGAGCGATCCAAACGAGGACACGGACAGGCGATTTAGGACGGCGATAGCAGCGGCACCCTTCGTTCACCCGCGCAAAGGTGAAGGAAGCGGCAAGGAGGACAAGAAGGAGCGAGCAAAAAAGGCGGGTGCCGGGAAATTCGCAGCGGGCAAACCACCTCTTAGCATTGTAAGGAAATAAAGATTGACAATTTCACGGACAGAGTATCATCTTGATCTCGGATCGTCGATTGTAGGGCAAATGTTTTTTATCAGACTGGTTTCTTTGCTTGACATATCTGAATAATTATTCGAGATGTCAACTATACAATGATTTTTCATTCATACCACACAAACATTATAGCGCCGGAAATAATAAACCGTAAACGATCTACAATGAAACTTTAAGGAGGCAAGAATGGACTTCATTGACAAGATCCGCGAATTATCAGCCCGTATCCCTAAACAGCTTGATAACATGCAAACAGAAGAGGCTACAAAGAATGCTCTTGTCATGCCTTTTATGGCTGCCCTCGGATACAATGTGTTTGACCCGGCAGAAGTAACACCGGAGCTTTGCGCCGACGTTGGTATAAAAAAGGGTGAAAAAGTAGACTATGCCATATTGCGTGACGGAAAACCCGTCATTCTGTTTGAATGTAAGCATCACGCCTCCGATCTTGGGAAGGCGCACGCTTCGCAATTATACCGATATTTCGGAGTCACAGAGGCTCGTTTTGGAGTCCTGACAAACGGCCTACTCTATTGGTTCTTCACTGATCTTGAGGCACCAAACAAAATGGATGAGAAACCATTTTTTGAATTCAATATGTTGGACATTAAGGAAACGGCAGTAGAAGAATTAAAGAAATTTTCAAAGTCGTCGTTTGATCTTGACTTCATTCTTACGACTGCGTCTGAATTAAAGTACACACGGGAAATAAAACGCATACTGGTAGAACAAATGCATGAGCCATGCGATGACTTCATCCGGTTTTTTGCATCTAAAGTATATGGTGGTAAATTGACACAGACGGTTCGTGAGCAATTCGGCCAACTCACCAAACAGGCTTTCAAACAGGTAATAAATGACCAGATCAATGAACGCCTTAAGTCAGCATTTGTGACCGATGCTGTCTCGGCGAGCCAAGCCGCGCCCGATGCACTTTCGGCGACACCCCCGGATGTATCGTCAGACATTGAAACGACCGAAGAAGAGCGTGAAGGCTTTCATATCGTAAAAGCGATCCTCCGGGAGGTCATACCGCCCAAGCGGATAGCCATGCGTGACGTTCAGAGTTACTGCGGCATCCTCCTCGATGACAACAACCGAAAACCCCTTTGCCGTTTTCACTTCAATAGCGTCCAAAAATATCTGAGTTTGTTCGATACCGACAAGGAAGAGAAGCTTTCTATCGAAGGGCTTGACGATCTCTACAAATACGCGGAACGCCTTAAATCTACTGTCACGAAGTACGATTCCAAAGAGACCACCAACAAACCAACTGCTTGATAACGCAACTGATGTAGATTTCAGTAATAATAAAAGACAAAGGGGCGATCCTCCCGAGAAGGCGGACGGGATATTTTGATTGATGGGCGGGTGTGATCGCATCCGCCTTTTTTATGGGTAGCAGGATGAGAGGATTTACCGGATCAAGGTTATCCCTTCTTTTTTTGTCTGGAGGTTGGAAATAGGGTTGGAAATGACTTTTTAGGAAAAGAAAAAAGAGGTAGAAATTTCTTTCTAACCTCTTGTATTTATTCATGGTGGGCGATGTGAGACTCGAACTCACGACCTTTGGCTTCGGAGGCCAACGCTCTATCCATCTGAGCTAATCGCCCACGCCGGAGCTTCTACTATATCCCATCATAATATTCAATCAATAAATTCCCCCTTTTGCTGCGCGCCTTCTTTCCA
>JBAYKV010000283.1:0-4084 GCA_041664405.1 Syntrophales bacterium | reverse complement strand
TATTATTACTACATGACCCTGGCCTCCTATCTCCTGTCTTCCTGGCGTTTGGCAGGCAGCGGCACGGCCATGGCGGATGCTTTCGCGTCCCAATTCCAGTCGTTGGGCGGAAATGTCGTGGCCGGGGACGGTGTTGCGGCTATTCAGGTGGAGGCGGGTCATGTAAAGGGCGCCGTTTTAAGCTCCGGGCGAATCCTCCCGGCGGATGTCGTCATTGCCGCCATTCATCCGGAGACGGTCTTATCCCTGCTCCCCCGTGATATGGTCCGTCCTTCCTATCGTGAACGGGTGGCCCAACTGGAAAACACCAAAGGGCTCCTCGGCGTGAATGCTGCCGTTACCGCCGATTTACACCGGGCGCTTCCTTATAATGTCTACCGCCTCTACACCGAGGCGGACGGTTCTCTTACCCGGGGGATTTTCCACCAACTCCGCGAAAGCGGGAAACCGGGAATGAATCTCCTGTCCATGATTACCACCAGTAGTATCGAGGAATGGCGGCCCTGGGAAAAAACGATATCGGGGAGGCGTGGCGAAGGCTACAAAGAGGCCAAGATGAATCGGGCGCGGGGGCTGATCGATGAGGCAGCGGAGTTATTCGGCCTTCGGGAGATGAATCTCCTGGACGTCTATTCGCCCCTCACCATCCGGGATGGTGTTAACAGTCCCGGCGGATCGGCATACGGGATCATGCGCACGACGAAACAACTTATGAAAGCGGCATCCTTGAATCGTGCGCCCGTCAAAGGGCTGTTTCTCGCCGGTCAGAACAGGATGGCCTCGGGGATTATGGGGACCATGCTGGGGTCCTTTCAGGCCGTCCGGCAGATGATCGGCCATGAAAAATTCATCCGGGATGTGGCGGGGAGGCTGATATGAAGGTACTGCTCGTTTCGACTAACACCATGAGGGAACCTTACCCGACGTACCCCATCGGCCTCGACTATGTCCTGAATGCCATCTCGCCGCCCCATCGGGTCCGGTGTGTCGATATGAACGAACTGAAGACTGCTTCCGCCCTTGCCGACGTTCTTTCCGGCTTCCGTCCCGATGTCGTCGGAGTATCCATCCGTAATATAGATAACGTCGATGGGGTTTGCACGCAAACATTCATTGGGGAAGTTGCCGGCTTGATCGAGGTGATCAGAAGTAATTCGGAAGGCGTCATTGTCCTGGGGGGGAGCGGGTTTACGATCCTGCCCGGGGAACTCATGACCGAACTCGACGCCGATTTTGGCGTGATCGGCGAAGGGGAGCGGCTGCCCCTTCTTCTCGATGCCCTGGAAAGGGGAGAATCGGGCGCCGGTCTCCCCGGCATCGTGGCCGGGAAGGGTCCGGCCGGATACCCGGAACCCATCTCCGTCCCCTTCGGACGCGGCATTTTTCCTCATCACTCCTATACTTCTTATTACCTGAAAAGGGGGGGCATGCTCAATTTGCAGACCAAGCGCGGTTGCCCCTTCGGCTGCATCTATTGTACGTACCCCCATATTGAGGGCAGGCGGTTCCGCTTCACGCCACCTTCGGAAGTGGGCCAGATGGCCCGGATGCTTCAGGATGGGGGGGCTAAATACCTGTACATCACGGATTCGACGTTCAACGGCAGCTACGAACATAGCCGGGAAGTAGCCCGGGCCTTTCAGAAGGCCGGCGTTTCCATTCCCTGGGGAGGGTTTTTTACCCCGACACGCCCGCCGCCGGACTACTACCGGGTTCTGGCTGATGCGGGGCTCAGGCATGTGGAATTCGGCACCGAGGCCCTCTCTGATTTGGTGCTTGGTCTTTATCATAAGTCTTTTGTCAAGGAGGAGGTCTTCCTGGCCCACCGGTCGGCCCTGGACGCCGGCCTTCACGTCGCCCATTACCTCATGTTCGGGGGGCCCGGGGAGGATGAGGACACCATCAGGGAAACTCTGTCCAATTCCTGTCAATTGGAGAAAACGGTTTTTTTCGTCTACAACGGGGTGAGAATTTACCCGCACACGGCCCTGCATGAGCGGGCCGTTCGGGAGGGGCAGCTTGATCCGGCGGCGAATCTCCTGTATCCGGTATTTTACTGGTCGCCGGCCCTGAGCCGGGCGCGTGGAACGGCGTTGATAAACGAACTGGTCGCCGGCCGCCCGAATTGGGTGGTCGGCGGCGGCCAGCCCGGGATGTTCAAGGCGCTGTCGCGGCTACATGCCAGGGGGCAGGTGGGGCCCCTGTGGGAGCACTTGGTACGATGAAAGAAGACTGCGGGAAGATGGGTACTATCCCGCCGGCCGTGCCCGCCGGTCTTGCGGCGATGCTCCTCGCCCTGGTCCTGGCCGTCGTGCGTGTCGAATGGGCCGCCGTGCCCTTATTCATCTTTGTGGTCCTCTGTGTCGCTGCGGCGTTTCGTCCGGAGTATGGTTTTATTCTGCCGGTCGTCAGCCGGGGGCGAACGGGAAGATCGGCCGTGGCCCTCACCTTCGATGATGGGCCGGATCCGGCTACCACCCCGGTGCTTTTGCAACTGCTGGGCAGGCACGGCGTAAGAGGCGCCTTTTTCGTTACCGGAGAAAGGGCTGGCCAATACGGTCATCTTATCGCGGCGATTTTGGAGCGAGGTCATGACGTCGGAAATCACTCGTACAGCCATGATCCTTTCTTGATGCTGCGCCGAACGGAAAGACTGTTACGGGAGATTGCCTCGACGCAGACCCTGCTCCGTCGCTTCGGCATCTCTCCCCTGGCTTTCCGGCCGCCCGTGGGCATTGCTAATTCGAAATTGGCCAATGTCCTGCTCAAAGTGGGGATTTATTGCGTCATATTTTCCTGCCGGGCCGGGGACTTCGGGAATCGGCGGATCCATGGGCTCGCAGAAAAAATTCTGAAAAAGGTGAAAGCCGATGATATCATTCTCCTTCATGATGTCCGGCCGCTAAACGCCAGCGGCGTCGAAGGATGGCTGCACGAGGTTGATTTAATCCTGGTTGGATTGAAAAATAAAGGCCTGGAAGTGATCCCCCTGTCCGAACTGATCGCCAGGCCGGTGATGGTGAAAGTGGATAGGCTGGAAGCTGAAGAGTAAAAGGTAACGAATAAAGTGGCTGAGAATGATTCAGTTTTCAGCCGCAACAACTGGTTAACTACAAAACATATTGATATGCCTCCCCGTTGATGATAGAAAAGCAGCTTTCAATAAATCGTTGATGAGTCATCGCTTTTATGCAAGAGATATGGCACGAGTTATCCGTTGCAAGGTCGTCCGCAGGATGCGTTTTGGCGGAGGCGCGGGCGGGTGTGTCGTCGCCGTGGTTTTCGGGCCACTTTCCCGAGGCGCCGGTTTTGCCGGCCATTGCGATCCTGTCCATGGTGCGGGATGCCATTTCCCATCATGAAGCCGAGCAGGGAAGAGAGATCAAAGTGTCGGCGGTTCACAGGGTCAGGTTCAGGCTGCCCGCGAAGCCGGATGATTTGTTGAAGATAACGGCAACTTCATCGGATCGCCCCGGTCAGGCTTCCTATCAATTCAAGGTGGAAGTAAACGGGCAGACGGCGTGCACGGGCCTGATGGCGGTGGAGATGTTGAGGGGAATGAATCAGGAGCCCTAAGGCGGCGACTTGTAATTATAGGCGAGGAGGATAGGGAATGTCTGTAAATCTGGATAAAGAGGCTTTGATCGTTCGCATTGCCGAAATTATTATATTCGAGCTCAAACTGGAAGATATCACCCCGGAGTCGTTCAACCCCGATCTCGATCTGGTCGATGAATTGGGCGTTGACAGTATGGACCTGGCGACGGTGGTCCTCGTTCTTCAGGATGAATACGGCATTACCATCGATGAAGATGACTATCCCAAACTCAGCAGCATTCGCCTGATAGCCGAATATATTAGGCAGAAGCAGGCTTCATGAATAAAACGAGGAACCTTTGGCTGACCCATGGATAGTGTGAACACCGCAGCGAAATCCCACTGCCGGACCGCAGCGAAAACCTGGAAGTTCTCCGAACTTCTGGCTGACCCCGAGGTGCGTCAATTATGGGAAAAAGTTCGAAAGTTCTTTTTTCTCCGGGAATCGACGTATGATGTGACCACGCGCTGCAACATTAGGTGCGAT
>JBAYKV010000282.1:0-4087 GCA_041664405.1 Syntrophales bacterium | reverse complement strand
CACGGGGTCTGAATCCTGGCGCATGGGGTTTTGCATCACCTGGACGTAGGGGTTGTAACGGATTATATCGGACCCCAGCATCTGCTTGCTGAAGACGCCCGGCGAGCCAAGCTGGGCGGCCTTGAAGCCCTGGGCCATCGCCCCGTGGCTCCATTCGGACAGTATTTTAACCTTGCCGTTTTTCAACTGCCGGGAATAATTACGATCCGTCCCCCGCATCTCCGCTCCGACATAAGAGTTGTGGGAGTAAGCGCAAGCTCCGAAGTTGATCATGTAACTCTGATTGGTGTTGGGAGAACCGATGAAATGAAGATTTTTTTTACCCTGGCGGATTATCTCGAAATAGGCCTGGTGACAGGTACGGACATATGCGAAACCGGTATCCGTAGCGATATCCCCATCCTGAACGAATTCCGCAATAGCCTCGTTCAGTGACATCCTTTTGTCCCGCTGGGAGTGATCCTTCTTCAGATGGGCCGTCCGGGCCGATTGAAAATCGACCAGCCGGTCCAGAAGCGAGGTATCTTCAATCTTCAGGTTCTTTATTGCTTCCTGATTGTAAGCAAATGTTGCCATAATGGACCCCTTTCTGTTTGTATGTGAACGGGACGGCGGTGTCTCTTCATTTAGATGGTCCTCATCCCGGTTGAGGAATAATATAACGAGATCAAATATTTACGTATCAGTATCCGTCTGTTTTTCTTATCCGTTTTTGTCTTATGCCCGTTTTCGAATTTTCTGTCCTTTTTGTCTTATGAATGGTCCCAGGTTTTCTACCTGTCTCTATCTTATGACCGGTTCCTCCTTGACAACAGGCAAATGAAAGGGTAATTTTCGTACCGTTCAGGGGGAGGCAGGGATGGGACTAAAGCAAATACGTGGCAAAAGAAGGTTTAATGATCGAGATTATTGAATATGAGGATGTCACCCAGATCAAACTGAGCCGCGAGTTGGACGGCAAGCCCCTCTACTGGGTAGCCGCGTATCTCGTCGATGGTATTCTCATCGATACAGGTTGCGACTATACGGCCATGGAGCTTGTCGCCTTCCTGAAGGGCAAAAAACTTGAGCTGGTGGTCAACACCCATTTTCATGAGGATCACGTCGGCGGCAATGCCCAAATCCAGAAGCAGTTTCAGGTTTCTATCTATGCGCCGCCCGAGTCCATCCCCATCATTGGACGGGAGCCATTCCTCTATCCCTATCAGGAAATGGTCTGGGGGTATCCGGCGCCTTCGACGGCAAAACCGATTCCTCCCTTCATCCGGACCGACAACCACACATTCGACGTCCTGGCAACACCGGGGCATTCTGTGGGACATATTGTCTTGCTGGAAAAAGAAAAAGGCTGGTGTTTTTCGGGAGACATGTTCGCCAGGGAAAATCCCAAGTTCATCCGCCCGGAAGAGGACATGGGGGAAACAATCCACTCGTTAGAACAAATTCTGGCGGCAATGCCACCCCGGTTTACGTTGTTTACCTCCATCGGCAAGATCGTGGAACACGGACGGGTGGCCCTGGAGGGAAATATCCGCTACTTACAGGAACTGACGGTAAAGGCGCAGGGGCTACATAAACAGGGCTGCAGCGTGGCGGAAATCATTCATGACATCTTCGGCGGCGAACACTTCTTCGCCCAGATGACCGATGGCCAATACACGACGGAAAACCTGGTCCGGTCGGTCCTGAAGATTACCGATACCGCCATCCCGTCCCCGTTTCGCGGTATAGGGCCGGAAGGGAAAACCTCAGACTGATGCTAATGCAAAGTATCGATAAAACATCAACTTATGTGCTTGTCCACGGGGCTACGGCAGGGGGATGGGTCTGGCCGCCCATACCCGCCATGCTACGCCAAGCCGGGCACAGAGTTTGTACGCCGACCCTGACCGGGCTGGGGGAGCGGGCTCATCTCATCAGCCCGGACATCGGCCTGAACACCCACATAGATGATATTGTTGGCGTATTTACATACGAAGACCTGCGGGATGTCATTCTCGTGGGCCACAGTTACGGCGGCGCCGTTGTCACCGGGGCGGCGGAAAAGATCCCCGAGCGGATCAGGCAGCTCGTCTATCTGGATGCCCTGATTCCGGAGGACGGCCAGGCCGTCATTAATCTTTATCCGCATGATATTGCAGAATTACTGTCCCAATATGTCAAAACCGGAGGCGACGGCTGGCGCTATCCACCCCCGGAACCCAAGGGAGATCCCCGTTTCGCCGATCATCCCGCCCGGACCATGTTTGAACCGCTGATCATCACCAATCCCCGCGCCCGGAGCATCCCTCGGGCCTACATCTATTGCACCGACAAGGGAGACGCCGGTCCCCAGCATCAGGGAATCATTCAAACCGCCGCCCGGGTCCGCGCCGCCGGATGGCCCTTTTATGAAATAAAAACCGGTCACCACCCCATGCAGACGGCCCCGGAGGAACTCGCCCGGATCCTTCTCTCCTTTGCCTGACACTGAGGTTAATTATGACTAATTGCCAAAACCCAGAGAAGCTCTTTAGTGTCGATAACCTGAAAGAAGATGATATCGAATTGCTTGATCCTACCCTGAGATGGTGGATGTCCGAGCAGGGTCAGGTCAGGGAAGAAGAGGTACGGGGAACCAAAGAGCGAATGCGGGCAAGCCTCGGGGACGCCCATGATGACGTCTATATTGTGGCCCGAGAACGAGCAGGGGGGCCTCCTGCAGGCGTGATGGGATTCGGCTCCCTCGATGCGCGTTTTTTCCCTTACCGATCCGCAGGAGACGCCAAGGCGGCGGGACTCTTAACGGCCTTCATTTCTCCCGATTACCGTGGGCAGGGATTGGGCAAGGTACTGATTACCGAGGTCTTTCATAAGGCAAGAACATCCGGTTGCGCGGAAATAATCTGGTCGAGCAACCCCCGCTATCGGGAAACAGCCTGGAAATTCTACACCGCTATGGCGGGAGATCAAGTCGGAACTATTGACGATTTCTTTTTCCCTGGCAGCTTCTCCCCGGTGTGGAGGAAATCGCTTTAGGGCTGCGTTTTTATATGAGCGAATTTATCTTTTTTGCCCACCGCGGGGCGAGCGGTTATGAGCCGGAAAACACCCTCTCGGCCTTTGATCTGGCCCTGGCGATGGGGGCGCGGTGGATTGAATTGGATGTCTATGCCGTGGGTGGGGAACTGGTGGTCATCCACGATGATCGCCTGGAGCGGACCACCAACGGCACGGGGTTCGTGATGGACAAAGACCTTTCATATCTCCGCACCCTCGACGCCGGAAAGGGGCAAAAAATACCATTGCTCAGAGAAGTTTTTGATTTAGTTAGTGGTCGCGCCGGGGTCAATATAGAATTGAAGGGACCGGGAACCGCCGCTCCGGCCTCCGCCATTATTGCTGCCGCGATCACAGAGCGCCGGATGACGGCGGAACAGCTTATCGTTTCCTCATTCAACCACAATGAATTGCTCCGTTTCAAGGCCATGCATCCCGAAATAAGGATCGGCACCCTCGTCTCCGGCGTCCCTCGGCGCTCCGCCCGGTTTGCGGAGAAAATGGGAGCTTACGCTGTTCACGCCGGGATGAATATCGTCAACAGGAAGTTTGTCGCCGACGCCCAGCATCGGGGGCTGAAATTCTTTGTCTATACCGTGAATTCCGGGGAAGATCTGAAACGGATGCAGGATATGGGTGTTGATGGTGCATTTACCAACTATCCGGATTTAATGAGCTATTAAAACATTTATCCCGCTATTGCCTGACAGGTATCTTTCCTGGTCGGAAACATTTTCCCGGGCTGTCCATACTTTGTCCTTGACGACCCCGGACTTTCTTACGTATGATCCCTCCTCCGCCGCTGAGGATTATTGATTCGTGCAGATGGGCGGCAGGCGATGCTAAGGAAAACTCGATCCATGAAAAGAAGCACCATATTAAAACTTCTCTGTCTGGTCGTCCTTTTTGGCGGCGGGACCTGGCTCTTTATCCATTACGATCTTAGCCAATTTTTCACGGACCGGAAGAAGGCCATCGAATTTATCAATTCCTTCGGAGCCCTGTCGGTGGTGGTCTTTATCGGCCTCCAGATCCTCCAGGTTCTTTT
>JBAYKV010000281.1:0-4093 GCA_041664405.1 Syntrophales bacterium | reverse complement strand
CCCGCCCGATGTTCTCGGGTAGGTTGCTTGAGGCAGCAGGCAACTGCTGTCCCAGAGGAATGATCATCGCCGCCCTGCGGGGTAACCTGGGGGCGGAACAGAACTCGGCTTACGATCTACTCAGGCATCTCTTTATAAGGAAAAAGGGCGGTTCGAAAGAACCGCCCTTTTTCCTTCTGCCCTATAGCATGAAACTTATATGCCCAGAGACTTCTCTGTTTCCTTGATGTCGATTGTGGTCTTGATGACCGTATCGGAGTTCAGGGAGATACTGCTTATCCCGCATTCAACAAGAAACCGGGCGAATTCGGGATAGTCGCTAGGAGCCTGTCCGCAGATTCCGATTTTTTTCCCCATCTTGTTGGCCTTTGTAATGGCGATCCGGATCAGATCCATTACGGCTTTATTGCGTTCGTCAAAAATGTGGGAAACAAGGAAAGAATCCCGATCCAGACCAAGGGTGAGTTGGGTCAGGTCGTTCGAGCCGATGGAGAAGCCGTCAAAAATCTCGCCGAATTCTTCAATCAAGAGGACATTGCTGGGAATCTCGACCATCATATAGATCTCCAGACCGTTTTCGCCCTGGACAAGACCCCTGTCGGCCATGACCTCAACGACCTTTTTGCCTTCCTCGACGGTCCGGCAGAAGGGAATCATCAATATGGCGTTGGTGAGGCCCATGTCATTACGCACCTTTTTCATGGCCTCGCATTCCAGGGCAAAGGCATCGCGGTACCTTTCATTATAGTACCGGGAGGCCCCCCGGAAACCGATCATCGGGTTTTCCTCGTCCATTTCAAAATACTGGCCCCCGATGAGGTTTTTGTATTCATTACTCTTGAAGTCACTCATGCGGACGACGACGTCGTTTGGATAGAAGGCGGCCGCGATCTTGGCGACGCCCTGGGCCAGTTTGTCGACAAAGAAATCGGCCTTATTCTTATACCCATAGGTTAAGGATTCAATCTTCTCCCGGATGGCCGGATCGGCAACCTTGTCAAACTGGATCAGGGCCATGGGGTGGATGCTGATGAACTGGTTGATGATAAACTCCAGCCTTGCCAGACCGACGCCGTCACTAGGAATGGCGGCCAGATTGAAGGCATTTTCCGGATTGCCCACATTCATCATAATCTTGGTTTTCGGACGTTCGAGGTTCTTGGCATCGACTCGTTGAACTTCGAATTTCAGGATACCAGCGTAGACATTACCTACTTCACCTTCAGCGCAGGATACGGTCGCCTCCTTGACGCCCTGGAGGGCCTTGGTGCCGTTCTCTGTGCCGACGATGCAGGGAACCCCGAGTTCACGACTTACGATAGCGGCATGACAGGTCCTGCCGCCTCTGTTTGTGACAATCGCTGCGGCGATTTTCATGACCGGTTCCCAATCTGGATCGGTCATATCCGTAACGAGGACCTCACCCTTTTTGAAGGTCATGATCTCGTTTACCGATTCGATAATATGTACCGGTCCCGCGCCGATCTTCGAACCTACCGCCGTTCCCTGTACCAGAGGGGCCTTATGCTCCATAAGGACATAGCTTTCCAGAACGTTGGCATCCTTCTGGGACTGGACTGTTTCCGGTCGGGCCTGGAGGATGAAGAGTTCACCAGTCCGCCCATCTTTCCCCCACTCAATATCCATGGGCTTAAAATAGCCGGCCTCCTGTGAGTAGTGGTCTTCGATAATCGTTGTCCATCGGGCCAACTTTAGAATCTCATCTTCGTTAAGACAAAACTTGCGTCGCTCCTCGATGGCTACGGATACTGTTTCCGTAGCCTCTCCTCCCTTACCGCCGGCGTACACCATCTTGAACTCTTTCGTGCCCAGCTTTTTCTGGACAATGGGACGGTGACCCTGCTTCAAGGTGGGCTTGAATACAAAGAATTCATCAGGATTAACCGTACCCTGTACCACTGTCTCTCCCAGGCCGTAAGCGGCGGTAATGAGGATGGCTTCCTTGAAGCCCGATTCCGTATCGATTGAGAAAATGACACCCGATGAGGCGAGATCGGACCGGACCATTTTCTGCACGCCGATGGAGAGGGCGATGGACATATGATCGAAGCCCTTGTCAAAACGGTAGGAGATAGCCCGGTCTGTGAAGAGGGAAGCAAAGCAATGCTTACAGGCTTCAAGGAGGGCATCTTCCCCGGTAATATTCAGATATGTTTCCTGCTGGCCGGCAAAGCTTGCATCGGGAAGGTCCTCCGCAGTTGCCGAGCTCCTCACGGCCACATCGGTGTTTTCCCCGTATTCGTCACATAGCTTCTTATAGGCGTCGCTAATAGCCGCTTTCAAGTCCTTCGGGAAGGGGGCGTTGTAGATGAGTTCGCGAACTTTTCGGCCTCTGTCCCTGAGATTCTGGAGATCGTGAGTATCCAGATCAGATAGGACTGCCTTGATCTGATCACGAATTCCCGCAGACTCGAGAAGGTAGCGATAGGCAAAGGCGGTAATGGCGTATCCATCGGGGATGCTCACACCTTTGGGGATCAATTCTCTGCGCATTTCCCCGAGGGAGGCATTTTTCCCTCCCACCTGCGGGATATCAGCGAGTTGCAGTTCATCGAACCAAAGGACTAACTTGTTGTCATTCATGGGATTCCTCCTGTGGGTAGTTGTTTTTTATGGAAGGATCATTGCACTGGTCCGTCTATCAGTAATGAAATACGAAGTCAAATAGAAAGATTCGAGGTGAGTCATTATGAGGAAAAAAAAGAGGCCGGATTGAATCCGGCCTCTTCATGGTTCAAGGGTTATTTATCTTCTTCCTCGTCATCGTAGAAAGGACCTTCTCCCTGGGCGTCGGGTGGAACCTCGGCCGCTATGGACCGAGAGATGCCCTTTGATAAAAGACCGGCAATCCCGAAGAGGATGATAATGGAAATTACCAGGATCAGAATGATCGTTTCGACCATGCTTTCGCTTCCTTATCGATATTCTGCGTTGCCTTGGCGGCAACTTCACTGAATTTTTCTACATCCACACCCATGCCGATCCAACCGAATCCGGCCGGGCCGGGACTATCCTGAGTGAAGAATTTAATGGGGGCATAAGCAACGAACTTCGTATGCCCACCGAACTTGTACGTCTTGATGCCGGACTTTCCTGCTGCGGCATCCTTGGCGATCAGGGGCATATTGGGGTCAACAAAACCCATGAGGTTCAGGTTCAGGACCTCTTCGCCCTTCTTTGTCAACTCTGCAGAAGTCTGTTCCGTCAATGGTTGCACCGGTCGGCCATCGGGATAAAGCCCTTCGATATGATAGTCGACGGGATGGGAAATAATCAGCCCCCGGTTATCAACCATGTAGGCGTAGTTTCCCGTGGATGCATCCGCCTCGAACACCGGCGCCGACTGGGTCGGAATCACGTGGTCCGTGTATGCGCCGAGATGACGGTAGTCAAGGGCCAATTGCACGATGCCCTGAAAACCTTCCTTGCCGTACACGGGGGTGGCGAAACGAATAACGCCGGAGAAACGTTTTCCCTTCTCAAAGTCTGCACGGTTGACATACCAGCCTGTTACCGGGGAGACGAAGACATCACCCTTGTTAAAGGCTTTTGCAGATGCAAAGTATGTTTCTGATTTGTAGGTTGTATTCGCCGGAATACTCACATTGGTGAGTTTTGCTTTGGAGGCGATCTCTCCATTGGTAATCTTGATCACCTCGTTGCCATTCTTGTCAATGAGCGTCATTTCCGTATAAATGGGGGCGGAGACCTGTTTTAGCTTGTCCCCTTCCTTAATCCAGATATTCCTGCGATTTTCATTGACAAACTGTTTGTATGCAGATTCGGTGGCCGGGATGATCGTGGCAACGAGTACATCCTTCTTACGTTCCGTAAGGAAGTTCGTCACTTCGTCTGCAATGTTCATGGCACGTGTCTTGATTTCTTCCTGAGATTTCTGGTCGAGAACGTTCACAGCCCGCTCTTTTACTGTAACCCCTAATTTGAAAATCCCATTGGCGATAAGAATCGCCATCAGTGATAAGGGGATTACGATAAGCAGGAAGAATACCCTCGCGACAGTGAAAAACTGCTTATCTTGTTTCTTCTCTGACATTCTATTTCCCCCTAACTG
>JBAYKV010000280.1:0-4106 GCA_041664405.1 Syntrophales bacterium | reverse complement strand
CCTGCCATCCCGTTTTCGGTGAGAAATTTAATCGCGTACCAGGGACTCACGGCCTTGACGATGGCGGGCATGGTAAGGATGGATGCGAGTCCCGAGGCGGCAAGGGCGGTAAACCAGACGAGCATGACGGGACCGAAGGTCCAGGCGATCCGGTCTGTCCCGCGAGACTGGAACAGAAAGAGGACCACGGTGATGCACATGGCAATAGCGAGCAGAACATGAGTCCCCGTCCCTTCCATCCCCGGGATGATTTCGATGCCCTCCACGGCGGAAAGGATACTGATGGCAGGGGTGATGACACCATCACCGATGAGGAGGGATACGCCGATGAAGGTCAGAATCCCCACAAATGCCGCCGCCCGGCCCGATTTGAGGAGGGGAACGAGGATTCGCTGAAGCACGATCGCCCCGCCTTCCCCTTTATGAGAGAGGCTGGTGGCGAGCCATGCATATTCAATGGTGACCAGGATCGTGAGGGTCCAGATGACCAGTGAAAGGATGCCCAATACATTGTCATATGTAGGCTTTGTGAGGGCGAAAATCACCGCGAGGGTATAGATGGGGCTGGTGCCGATGTCGCCGAAGACGAGGCCCATAGCCTTGACGATACCGCCCCAGGTGGAATCAGCTTCCCCTTTCTTCAGCGTGACAAGAGGCTTTTTCATGATTCCAAAATTATGTCATGGACTTTCCGATTGCTATGCATTTGATATCGGTTATTCATCTATCAAACTTTGCTGCCTTAGGCCATGAAAAAGTTGTGTGCCATATCCGCACCGCAGCACGCGGGAAATTCTTGCTGTTCATCTCATCAACATAAGAATGCGAGCCCGCGCTTGCCCAGGATGTGGTCATCAAATATCACTTTAGCCGGCTTGTCCGCCATACCAAGACACACGTGGAGTGGCAACAAATGCTCCTCACGGGGGTGACAGTAGCGTGCGGAAGGTGCTTTTTCCCACTCGATTAGGCGTTGTTCACGCTCGGACTGGGGTATTAAGCTGGTGCATACCTCGATCAGCCAATTTTGAAAGGCATCATTGGCTGGATCATGCGCGTTAATTCCTTGCCAAGAAAACGCTCTCATGTTGTGGAACGAAAATCCAGATCCGACCACTAGGATATTCTCATGCATCAATTCGCGCAACGCTTTGCCAAGGGCAATATGAGCGGCCGGGTTAAGACCGCGCAACAGTGAAAGTTGAAGCGAGGGGATATCGGCTTGAGGGTACATCAGTTTCAGTGGGATAAACAAGCCATGGTCAAACCCCCGCTGTGGATCGATTTGAGCCGGTATATTACTTTTATGCAGTAAGTCGGCAATCCTATTCGCAAGATTTGGGCTTCCAGGTGCTGGGTAGGTGATTTCGTACGCTTCACCGGGAAAACCATAATAATCATAGAACATGGGAGGGGTGTGTGCGCCTAAAAGCGTTGCTGCGCTTTCTTCCCAATGGGCGCTGATGACTAGGATAGCATCTGGCTTTCTAAGTTGAGATGGAAGCTGTAGCATGAAATCCACCATTGCTTGATGGCTTGCGTCTCCGAGAATTGGCAATGGGCCTCCGCCATGGGAGAAATAGACAATTTGGGCTTTGTTTTTAGGGCTGTTTTGTTTCATTACTGACCAAACCTCCGATTCAATCTCTCCAAGTACCTTGACTTCCGCCACACCAGCTTTGCCGCTTACGCCACCGCTAACGAGCGGCGGTACGCTGTACCTTTCAGCGGATTGTTAGTTGCTACTTCTTCTGCCCCCTCAATACCGATGTTACCAGCCTCATCAAACAACCCATCTATCGGATGTGAGGAATTTAACCCGCCATTCCGGCTTATGCAAGGGAATAATCGGGGTGCCATACTTTCATCCTGACTGCAAGAATAATCAGTGCATTGTCTTCACATATCTAACAGTTTAGTTCCATGATGTATTATTCTTTTCGAGGAGAAGATTCGTTCAACTCGCCGTTGAGCCCAATTGACTGCTTGCCGCAAGTTATTGACAATACATCAAACATGATGTATGCGATAACCGAGGCGTGGAGGTGCGCTTGTACAATATAGTCTTTTACACGACTGAGCGGGGCGATTCGCAGCTTGATGATTTTCTTGATGGGTTAGACAAAAAGCCACGGGCCAAGGTGGCTGCGTATCTGTCGCTCTTGGAAGAGCAAGGTCCTAACCTCAAGCGGCCCTACGCTGATATTGTGAGGGGTAAAATAAGAGAATTGAGAATACATCATAGCTCGAATCAGTTCCGCATTCTCTATTTCTTCGAGATGGTTGAATAGATTGTGTTGATACATGCGTTTCCCAAGAAAACACCGCAACTAAAAGAAAAGGACATTGAGTTAGCGGAAAAACGCATGGAAGACTGGATGAGGAGATTTCCCGAGGGAGGTGAAAAATGAAAAAAAGCAAAGTTCGTACATTCCAAAGCAGGTTAAGGGAAGACATCAAAGACCCCGAGTTCAAAACACATTACCAAGAAGAGAGGCAATCTCTAAAACTTGCAATGAAGATTGCGGAACTACGAGAGGAGAAGGGCTTATCGCAACAGCAACTGGCACATCTTATGGGAACCAGTCAGCAGGCGATTTCGAGAATAGAGAGCGGCGAGTATGAGGGATTCACTCTCAAGACCTTGGAAAAGATCGCCGAAGCAACTGGAATGCGGGTTAAAATCGAGTTCGTAGCGGCATAGTTTGCCAGATTTACATTATTTCATATATTCCCTATTATGCAGCAGGCGCGATTGAAACAGAAACGAATTAAAGCATCATAATCCTTATGTTTTCCCCGATAAATGTGTTTCTACATATGATTGTTGGTTGACACTCAACTTCATGTTTCGAAGAATCTCCTCATCCTTTCGCGGCATACACCCATGTCATCAGCCCTCTTTCCTCAGAAGAAGGTGGAGGTTTTCTTATCTCTTTTCCCGATCTCCCCGGGTGCATATCCGATGGGGAGACTATCGAAGAGGCGATCCATAACGGCAGGGACGCTTTTCTTGCCTGGATTTCCGCGCACGCGGATATGGGAAGAGAAATCCCAAGGCCCTCGTACCGCGTGCCGGAAGCTGAACCACCTATATCCGGGAAATTTGTACAGCGCGTGCGGGTAGTCTTCTCTTATTGCAAAACCCTTGCCGAGGTTCAGGACACGAGCCAACAAACCGTCAGACCGGATAATGATTCAGCGGAACCGCCGGGGAAAAGGTTGGTGGATAGGTTGGTAGGAGGGTTGGCAGAAAGCCAGCGCCTTATGCTTGAACTCATTGCCGAGAATCCGCGTATTTCCAAAAGGGAGATGGCGGAAAAAATCGGCATCAGCACCACAGCCATAGATAAAAATATCGCGGCACTGAAAACTAGAGGCCTACTGACGCGCATCGGTTCTGACAAAGGCGGTCACTGGAAGGTGGTGGATGATCGCCATGAGTAAGCCTTCCACTGCCATGAAATTGCTGGAAAAACACTTTGACACGGCCTTTGCCGCACCCGACAGCCACAGGGAGGTCCGTTGCCTTGCGGATACGCCAGAAATCCCGAGCCGCCGCCAACGCTTCCGGTTCTTTCGTTCCCGTGACGCCCGTGACAGAGATATAGTAAATGAAACCCGAGGAAGTCCTGACGATCTTTTCGAGACGTCGATCATCTCCAGAATAGTGGGGGCTACTTCATGTCTCACTTAGCCGAATTTGCATTTGACAAATGATATTACATTTAGTATCATGCAATCCATGAGTGGAGCCGATAAGCTGATTGCAAAGATGAGGAACAACCCCCGCGACTGGCAGATCGACACATTGGTCAGCCTTGCCGAAAAGAACGGCATCGAAGTCAGAAGTCACGGCGGCAGTCATTACATATTCTCTCATCCGAATGTACCCTTTCACCCATCTGTCCCGGCGCATAGACCGATTAAGCCAGTGTACGTCAAACAATTCATCGAACTCTTGGACGCAGTGAAGGAGCTGGAAAAATGAACATCAAAAAAATAAAGACCATCATGCCTCCTCATCCTTTCGAGGCATACACCCATGTCATCAGCCCTCTTTCCTCAGAAGAAGGTGGAGGTTTTCTTATCTCTTTTCCCGATCT
>JBAYKV010000279.1:0-4147 GCA_041664405.1 Syntrophales bacterium | reverse complement strand
CCTGATGGAGCGGGAAACGGGATTCGAACCCGCGACCCTCAGCTTGGAAGGCTGACGCTCTAGCCACTGAGCTACTCCCGCATCTACTTTTTCAGGATCGCCATCTGCAACGACGCTCGCTGCGTAAAAAAAATGGTGGAGGGGGGAGGATTTGAACCTCCGTAGGCTGAGCCGTCAGATTTACAGTCTGCTCCCTTTGGCCACTCGGGAACCCCTCCATCGAAATTCATCATCATTTATGAAGCTGGCGATGGGACTCGAACCCGCAACCTGCTGATTACAAATCAGCTGCTCTACCGATTGAGCTACGCCAGCAAAACGCAGTTCGTTAATTATTCAAAGAGCTTAAGTAAATAAGACGCATCCGGCTAAACCACACCGAAAATGCGAATTGGGGACTTTAGATTTATTGATTTATTTTGTCAAGCACTTTTTAGCATCATCCATTTATTCATGCGGGTCATAATCAGAAACACCAAATCATAAATGTTTGATTTGTTTATTTTTTTGCCTACATTTGCCTCAGTCATGTCTCCAGAAACTGCCCTGCGGGGTGTCATAGACATCGATGCCCAGGGCCGCGAGTTTTTCCCGGACGGCGTCGGCCTCCTGCCAGCGCTGTTCTTTCCGCATGGCGGCTCGTTCATCCAACAATTTCAGCACCTCGATACCAATCGTTTCTTCTTCAAAATGCATGATTCCCAGAACACTGTCCAGCCCCGTCATCGCTTCCAGAACACGGTCCCTTTCCCTTTGATTGAAGTGACCCCGGGCCAGGGGGACGCTCACCTTATTGATAAAGTCGAAGAGGGAAGCAAGAGCGCCGGAGATATTGAGGTCGTCATCCAGAGCACTTGCGAAACCCTGCTTGACATCATAGATCAACTGATCCGTGTCGGGGAAACCATCGCCGGGAGTATAACGGATCAGGCGCTGGATGAAATGATTCAGCTTTCTGACCGTATTTTTGGCAGTTTCCATAGACCCCCAGGAAAAATTCAGGGGTTTACGGTAGTGGGAACCGAGCAGGAAAAAACGGACCTCCCGGCCCTGGTAGCCTCTATTTTCCAAGTCTTCCATCGTCAGGACGTTGCCCAGAGAACGGGACATTTTCTTGCCGTCGATCATTACCAGTTCCGTACTGAGCCAATAGTTGGCCATCCCCTTTCCCGTCGCCGCCTTGCCGATGGCCAGGACATTTTCGCAGTGGGGAAAGGTAATATCGGAACCACTGACATGAATATCAAAGGCCTCTCCCAGATATTTCATGGAGATGGCGGCGCACTCCAGATGCCAGCTTGGCCGGACGTTCCCCCAGCGGGTCTTGAAATACACGCCCTTCTTCAACTCACTTAGGTTAGAGCGTTTCAGCAGGGCAAAGTCCACAGGGCTGTCCTTTTCGTAATCATCCAGGTCAATGGTTCGGCCATGTTGAACCTTGCTGAGGTCGACGTTGGAGAGCTTCCCGTAGTCATGAAACTTTGAGATATCAAAATAGACGGAACGCAGCTTTTCATAGGCATATCCCTTGCCTACCAGTTTCTCGACCATCCGGACCATGTCCTCGACGTGCTCACTTGCCTTGGGGTAGACCTCATCGTCCTTGATGCACAACTTTTCAATATCCCTGAGGAATGCCTCCGTACAGCGGTTCGTGTACGTGGCCAGGTCCGTGTTGGTCCGCTCCGCACCCCGGATAGATCGATCTGCCAGATCAACGATATTGGTCACATGCTTCACCGTATAGCCCCGGTATTCGAGGTACCTCCGCAGGAGATCGGACACGACAAATCTCCGGTAACTGCCGATATGGGGCACGTCATGGACGGTGGGCCCACAGGAATAGACACGGACCTCCTCAGGGCGGAGGGGTTTGAAGAAGTCCTTCTGCCGACTCAGTGTATTGTAGAGGCGAAGCGTCGTTTCCCGCCGGTCCGCAAACAGGTCCGTGCTGAGATACCGTTCACCGCTGTCCGGAAAGATGACCACGATGATTCCTTCGTCCAGATCTTTGGCCTTCTGGAGGGCGACATGCATGGCTGCGCCGGAACTCATCCCCACGAATAAGCCCTCTTCCCGGGCGAGGCGCCGGGACATTTCAAAGGCGTCCTCATCAAGAATGTTGACCTTTTCATCGAGGCAATCCTTGTCAAAGATCCCGGGCCGATAAGATTCCTTCATATTCTTGAGGCCCTGGATCTTGTGTTGGAGATAGGGCTCGACGCCGATGATCATGACGGCAGGGTTGTATTCCTTAAGGCGCCGGGATATGCCCATAGCCGTACCCGTCGTCCCCAGGGCTGTCACCACCATGGACACCTTCCCTTCGGTTTGCTGCCATATTTCTTCCCCTGTACCCTCATAGTGGGCCAGGATATTGTCGGGGTTATTGAACTGATCCGTTCCGAAGTATTTATCCGGATCCTCCCGCATCATATTATAGGCAGTCTCGATGGCTCCGTCGGTGCCAAGATTGGCGGGGGTAAAAAACAATTCCGCGCCCATGGCCTTCAGAATCTTCTTTCTCTCTTCGCTCGCCGCCTCCGACATGGTCAGACAAAGCCGGTATCCCCTGGCGGCAGCCACCAAGGCCAGACCGATGCCGGTATTGCCGCTGGTCGCTTCCAGGATAACCTTGTCCCTCGTAAGCTCCCCCCGCTTTTCGGCGCCGTTGATCATAGTCAGGGCCGCCCGGTCCTTTATAGAACCCCCGGGATTAAAACACTCCATCTTGGCAAAGATTTTCACCCCCGGACTGCTATGGAGGCGGCAGATCTCCACCAGAGGCGTATTACCGATTGTATCAAGAATGCTGGCGCAGGAGGGCTTCATAGTATAATTCACCTTGGTGGACTTTTCGCGACGCTGTCAACTGTCAAATTTGGGAACAGGAATTTTAACAAAGGGCACTCCTTCTTCACGGAGGGTGTCCTCCTCCCTCTCCGTCGTGATGCCACGGATGTTGCGTTGATCTTCCTCCCCGCGATGGATCCTGATGGCAACTTCCGCAAACTGTTCACCGACATCGTCAAAATATTTGTCGATCTGCTGATGCAACTGTTGCAGATATTTCAGGGGGGAGATTTCCACATCGTTACGTTTTACCGGTCCCTTATCCTTTCCCAGCAGTGTAACGGAGGCGGGAACAATTTCCGTCTCCATACTTCCGCACACGGGACAGGTGATCAATTTGCGGGACCGCTGAGTTTCAAAGGCCTGTCGATCCTGAAACCAGCCTTCATATTTGTGTCCATGATCACAGCGCAGATCATAAATAATCACGCATCATCTCCATAAAAAAGAAAAAATGGGTTTTTGCAAATCCATTGAAAATAGTATTGGACTTTTCCCCAGTAATTTTATATTTGATCACTCCGTCGGGATGTGGCCCAGCTTGGTAGGGCACTGCGTTCGGGACGCAGGAGTCGCGCGTTCAAATCGCGCCATCCCGACCATTTTTTTATCAACCCCCTACCACCGACGCCATTTTGAAAATGGGCAGATACATGGCGATGATCATACCGCCGACCACGCCGCCCAGAAATACCATCATAAAAGGTTCCAGGAGCGCCGTCATGGCATCCACAGCCGTATCAACTTCGTCATCATAAAAATCGGCGATCTTCGCAAGCATTGTATCCAGGGCCCCCGTCGCCTCTCCGACGGCGATCATCTGCACCACCATCGCCGGGAAAATATCCGTTTCCGCCAGGGGTTCGGCGATGGTCTTTCCTTCGGCGATACTTCTCCGGGTTTCCATGAGGGCCTTCTCGATGATTACGTTTCCCGCCGTCTTACTGACAATGGCCAAGCCTTCCAGGATGGGCACCCCGCTGGACATCATGGTGGACATGGTGCGGGTGAATTTGGCGACGGCAACCTTTTTCAGTAGGTCGCCGAAGACAGGGGCTTTCAGCACCGCCTTGTCGAACAGATAGCGGCCTCGCTCGGTGGCCACAAACCGGTTGAAGACAAAAAATGCCAATCCGACGGCGCCGAACATCACGAGGAAGTACTTCTGGGTAAAGGCGCTGGCATCGACAAGAAACTGGGTAGGACCGGGCAGCTCTCCCCCAATCCCTTCAAACATCTTCTGAAAAACGGGTATGACCTTGAGAAGCAGGAGGGCGACAACGCCAATGGAAAT
>JBAYKV010000278.1:0-4176 GCA_041664405.1 Syntrophales bacterium | reverse complement strand
GGGTATGAACGTGGTTATTGTGACGACGGCAAAGACGGATGAAGAGGCCCGGGAGCTTTTAAGGCTGATGGGCATGCCTTTCAGAAATTAGGCCGAAATAGCGGCTGGAGGAATAGAAGCGTGGCGAAGAAATCACTTATCGCAAAAGCAAAAAGGAAACTGAAATTTTCGGTCCGACAGTACAACCGCTGTCCTTTGTGCGGAAGGCCACGGGCGTATTATCGCAAGTTTGATATGTGCAGGATATGTCTGAGAAATCTTGCCACCAAGGGGGAGCTCCCCGGGGTAATCAAAGCGAGCTGGTAGATCAATAAAGGAGCCATACTCATGGGAATGACCGATCCAATAGCAGATATGTTGACCAGGATCCGAAATGCCAATCGGATGCATTTTAAAACGGTGGATATTCTCTCGTCAAAGATGAACGCAAACATTGCCGAAGTTTTGAAAAAGGCAGGGTTCATCACGGGATATGAACTAAAGAAGGATAAATATGATCGGGAAAATCTGCGAATAGAGCTCGTTTATCCCGATTCTAGAAATTTCGTTCTGACAGACATTCAGAGAGTCAGCAAGCCGGGCAGGAGGGTTTATGTCCACAGCCAGGACATCCCCAAGGTATTGAACGGGTATGGCATTGCGATTCTGTCTACGTCCCGGGGGATTATGACGGATCAAGAAGCAAGGGATTCGAAGGTTGGTGGAGAAATTCTCTGTAAGGTGTGGTAACCGTATCTGAGGATATTGTGAATACGGTCGGGAGATTATAATGTCGAGAATTGGAAAAAAACCCATAGAATTGCCTGCCGGTGTCAAGATTGCACAGGAGGCGGGGGTAGTCAGGGTATCGGGTCCGAATGGGCAGTTGTCAGAAGCCTTACCACCGGGGATTGAATTATCCCTCGAAAACAGCACTGTTGTCATCAAAAGACTGGTCGATAATCGCATGGGCAGGTCAGCTCATGGCTTGGCAAGGACCTTGGTGAACAATATGGTCACAGGAGTGAGCAAGGGGTTTGAAAAGGGCCTGGAGATATCCGGTGTTGGTTATCGCGCCGAATTGAATAATAATGTTTTGAAAATGGTCCTTGGCTTTTCCGCTCCTCTTGAATACAAGGTGCCGGAAGGGATTGCCATAAAGATAGAAAAGCTTGTCAACATCGTCGTTTCCGGTATTGACAAGCAACTTGTAGGCAAGGTGGCGTCAGAAATCCGAGAGATGAGAAAGCCGGAACCTTACAAAGGGAAAGGCATTAAATATGTTGGCGAGCAGGTTCGCAGGAAAGTCGGCAAATCTGTAGGTTCGTAACGGATAAAAAATTGTCAAATATCCTTTTGAAGAGGTAGACGAATTGGGATCGAAGGTTGAAAAGGTCAGAGAGAAGAGAAAAGCCCGCGTCCGGGGTAAGGTCTCAGGGACTCAGGAAAGACCCCGCCTTACTGTTTTCAGGACTGCGAAGCATATCTATGTGCAGGCCATTGCGGATGATCTTGGGAAGACATTGGTAGAGGCTTCGACTCTGAGTCCGGAGTTGCGAGATGGACTTGGAAAAATGAAAAAGTCGGAAGCGGCCAAGGAGGTTGGCAAATTAGTAGCGGTGCGACTTAAGGCGATCGGGATCGAAGCGGCCGTTTTTGATCGGGGGCGCTTTCTGTATCATGGAAGGGTCAAGGCCCTTGCCGACGCCGCTCGTGAGATAGGCTTGAAATTCTGAGGATCAATAACAAGAGGGGCGATTGGATAAGATCATGATGGAAGAAGTCGAACTGATAGACAGGGTTATTACTATCAACAGGACAGCCAAAGTCGTAAAAGGCGGTAGGAGGTTCCGTTTCAGCGCCATTGTCGTAGTTGGAGATGGGCAGGGATCGGTAGGCGCAGGGCTTGGGAAAGCCCATGAAGTGCCTGAAGCGATCCGTAAAGGGATGGAGCAGGCCAAGAAAAATATGAAAAAGGTTGCCATCACGAACAGGACAATACCCTATGAAGTCACCGGAATCTATGGGGCTGGCCGCGTTCTTCTTAAACCGGCCTCAGAAGGGACGGGACTAATTGCCGGGGGCGCGGTGCGTGCAGTCCTGGAGGTCGCCGGGGTTCATAACATACTGACTAAGTGTTTAGGATCACATAATCCCCATAACCTGGTCAAGGCTACCATTGAGGGTCTTACCCGACTGAAGGAACCAGCTCTGATTGCCAAACTTCGTGGGCAGGTGTTCTTGGAGAGTCGGTAATTATATTTAAGGGGTATATTTCGTGGGACGTAAATTAAAAATAACATTGATTCGGAGCTATATCGGAAGGCCTGAAAAGCAGCGAAAGGTCCTCCGTGGGATGGGGCTCCTGAAAATGAACAGGACAGTCCTGCTTGCCGATACTCCCGAGATTAGGGGTATGGTCAACAAGGTTTGCCACTTGGTTTCCATGGAAGAGTTGGAGGCGTAAGTATATATATGGATTTAGGAACATTAAAGGCTCCGGTCGGATCACGGAAAAAGCGTAAGAGGGTCGGACGAGGTGACGGTTCCGGGCATGGCGGAACTTCATGCAAAGGATCCAAAGGGCAAAATGCACGTTCGGGAGGAGGTACAAGGCCCGGCTTTGAAGGGGGCCAGATGCCCATGGCGCGGAGGCTCCCAAAACGCGGCTTCCGGAACCCGTTTAGGAAAGAAATGATCACCGTAAATCTGGTGCAACTGAATGCCTTCCCCGAAAGTAGTATTGTCGACGCCGAGGCGTTGATCCAAAAGGGCCTCATCAAAAAAAGGGGAGACGGCATTAAGCTCCTGGGAAAAGGGGACATTCAACACGCCCTGTCCATTAAGCTGGATGCTCTAAGTAAGGGGGCTAAGGCTAAAATCGAAGCTGCCGGTGGATGTATCGTAGAGGTTGCTTGATTTGATTGGCGGACTTAGTAATATATCCAAGATCCCCGAACTTCAGAAGAGGATCCTATTCACCTTTCTCCTTCTGATAGTTTATCGTATCGGTTGTCATGTGCCGACGCCCGGCATCGATACGACGGCTTTAGCGGCCTATTTCGAACAGGCCAAAGGATCTCTACTAGGGCTCTTTGACATGTTTGCCGGAGGAGCCCTGAGCAATCTTTCCGTATTTGCTCTGGGGATCATGCCCTATATCAGCGCCTCCATCATCCTGCAGCTGCTTACCATTGCCATTCCCCATCTGGAAAAGCTTTCCAAAGAAGGGGAAGCGGGAAGAAGAAAAATTACCCAGTACACCCGTTACGGAACGGTTCTACTTAGTATTATTCAGGGTTTCGGCATCGCTATCGGACTGGAGAATATGGCCGGACCGACGGGGGTGTCGATTGTTCTGGATCCAGGGTGGGCCTTTCGACTGATGACCATGATAACCCTGACCGCAGGGACGTCTTTTATCATGTGGCTGGGTGAGCAGATGACGGAGAAGGGGATCGGTAACGGCATCTCGCTGATAATTTTTGCCGGGATCGTCTGTAGGGGCCCGGAGGCGCTTATCAACACTTTTCAGCTCCTGTCGGCGGGGGAGATGGGAATTTTCGCAATTATCTTTCTCACCGTCGTGATGCTTGCCGTTGTTGGCACGATTGTCTTTGTTGAAAGTGCCCAGCGGAGGATTCCGGTCCAGTATGCAAAACGGGTAGTGGGAAGAAAAGTATATGGTGGACAATCTACCCACTTGCCCTTGAAAGTAAATACGGCCGGGGTTATCCCGCCGATTTTTGCTTCTTCCATCATCATGTTCCCGGCGACTATAGCGAATTTTATTCCGCATCCGTGGATGAAAGTAGTGGCAGATTCTTTGGTTCCCGGCCACGCTATCTATGAATTATTGTACGTTGCATTTATAGTATTTTTTTGTTACTTCTACACGGCAGTCACCTTTAATCCCGTCGATGTGGCGGACAACATGAAGAAATACGGTGGCTATGTCCCGGGAATCCGGCCCGGCAAAAAAACAGCGGACTATATTGACGAAGTTTTGACTCGCTTGACCTTCAGCGGCGCAATTTATGTGTCCGCTGTCTGCGTACTGCCGAGTATTTTGATAGGCTATTTCAACGTGCCTTTTTACTTCGGAGGAACCGCCCTGCTCATCGTAGTCGGGGTGGCCCTTGACACGGCTGGTCAGATCGAAACGCACTTACTGACCAGGCAATATGAAGGTTTTAT
>JBAYKV010000277.1:0-4203 GCA_041664405.1 Syntrophales bacterium | reverse complement strand
TATACCAATACAGAGGAAAGCCTCACCCTCCTGTCCGGGGAATCGCCCCGCTATATCGGCCATCTCATCCTGCACCACCATAACTTGATGGATTCGTGGAACCGTCTGGCCGAGGCCGTAAAAACCGGCCGGCCCCAGCGGATCTCGGCGGCCGTGGATAACGAAACGGTCCGGAAAAACTTCCTCATGGGGATGTTCACCATCGCCAGCATCCTGGGGCCCCTGGTGGCCGAGGCTGTGGACCTCTCCGGCCGCAGTCGTCTCCTGGATCTGGGCGGGGGGCCGGGGACCTACGCCATCCACTTCTGTCTGAAAAACCCGGGGCTCCGCGCCACGGTCTTTGATCTGCCCACGACACGGCCCCTGGCGGAGCAGACGATCCGCAGCTTCGGCCTTTCGGACCGCATTGAATTTGCCGGGGGAGACTTTGTCAGCGACGATTTCGGTGGCCCTTACGACGCGGCCTGGCTCTCCCAGATCCTTCACGGGGAGGGGCCGGAGGCCTGCCGGGCCATGATCGCCAAGGCGGCCCGGGCCCTCGCACCGGGAGGAATGATCTTCATCCATGAATTCATCCTCGCCGATAGCCTGGACAGCCCCCTCCCGCCGGCCCTCTTCTCCCTGAATATGCTCGTGGGGACAGAAGGGGGGCGATCCTACGGGGAAGGAGAGATACGAGAGATGATGGCGGCGGCAGGTTTCCGGGACATCAAGCGCCTGGCCTTCCGCTCACGGAACGATTCAGGAATCCTGGCCGGCGAGATATAGGAACCCTTCCTCCCTTGCTGTGTCTCAAAAATGGATTGGGTTGTGGATTGGGGGATATATTCTCAGGCCCGGGAGATCCGGAAGGGATTGAAGTTTGTCCCGCGATCATAGAAATCCTCATGCTCCACTCGCTTGAGGGCCCCCACGGCGGCATAGGTGACTGGGGTCATAAGCACTTCAACACCGACCTTGAAGAGGTAATTAGTCAGCGCCAGGGTGATGAAAAGGGCCGCCGGAAAGACGCCGAAGAGGACGGCAACGGCAACAAACACAAGGGTGTCTATCCCTTCGCCGACCAGGGTGCTCCCCACGGTCCGGGTCCACAGCCAGCGCCCCCGGGTAAGGATCTTCATCTTCGCCAGTACGTAGGAATTGGAAAACTCGCCCAGCCAGTAGCCCAGCAGGCTTGCCAGGACAATCCCCCCGGAGGTCATTCCCGACAGAATGGCGTTATAGGCCGCCTGCCCCGCCGTCTTTTCCCAGAGCGCCTCCCCCGGCATGATTTTTACGACGTGCAAAAGAAGGCTGGAGAGGATCAGGCAGGCAAATCCCATCCAGATCACCCGCCGGGAACGTTGATAACCATAAACCTCCGTGAGGATATCGCCAAAGATGTAACTGACGGGAAACAAAATTGTCCCCGCATCGAAGGCCAGGGGAATGCCGAATAGCGAAATCCCCCAATCGACAATCTTCGCCGAAGACAAGATGTTGCTCATAATCAGGACCGTAACGAAAAGGGCCATGATCATGTCGTAGTATTTAAAGGTTTTTTGTTCCAAAGACCGGTCCTTCCGGGACAAGGTTAATTTGCCTGACGGCTAACACGAATTTGACGGACCGGTCAAGGATATGATGAATAATTCCTCATTCCTTGGGTATTAATTCACCTTTCCTGCCGGTTAATCTGTGGCGGCCGCTATGGGAGATGAACAGATTAAGCATCTATTTTCGGTGTGTTGACACACATGACACCCGGAGCTGATAGCATCGTGGCGTATTATTTGCATTATTTCGGGACAAATATCTATGGGAGGTCCGGGTGAAGAGTTGGCTGGCGATTTTCTTTTGTGTAGTTTTTATTTGCGCAACGGCGTCTTTCGCCATCGATCCGCCCGATCCCTATGCGGGAAAATCAACGACGGTGAAAACCGTTCCTATTAAACCTGCTCCCCCAAAAGCACCGCCCCGGGAAACACGCATGCGGGCTACGGGGAAGGTCATTGAAATCTCACCCGAGGCGGTAAAGATTGAACGGAACGTCAAAGGTACTGTAGAAACCATGGATTTTTCCCTGGTCAAACCCCTGGATAAAATAAAGGTGGGCGATGAGGTGGGGGTAAGCTATATCGCAAAGGATAATCAGAACATCGCTAAACGGATCAGCAAAGTGACGAAGAAAAAAGTCGCCCCCCCCAACGGCGCAAAGACTGCCATCAACATCCCCCCCCGCACACCCGGTAAACAATAACTGTTAAATAATTGCTTGCAGCGCCCAATGGCTGTGCTAAGGGTTTGCCATGACTATTCGTACTCGCCTGATGCTTGTTACCGTCCTGGCCATTGCCATGACCATGGCTGCCTGGGGATGGGTGCAGCTACAGGTCTTCGACAATCTCCTCGTCGAGCAGCAGGCCCGGCGTCTTGATGAACTTGCCGATACCATAAGCACCTATTACGAGTATTTCCCGACCCGCCGCGGTCTGTCCGCTCTGGACATGACCCTGAAAGAACACGTCCAAGGCGATCCACGTCTGGCGCGCATAGACCTGTTCGCCGTCGAAAAGGGGACGGTCGAATTTGTCGCCGGGGCAGGCCGCATTGCCTACGACTGGCCGGATAATACCGTCGCGGCAGCTATCCAAACGATGAAACCACAGTATCTGAGTATCAACACCGAGGCCGGTCCCGCCCTGGGACTGCTCTATCCCGATGTTTCCGAACGAGACAAGAGCATCCATGTGGTGGGAATGATCAGCTTCTCCCAGACGCGGACGGAAATCCTGGGTCGAGCAAAGATTCTGCTCCTCTACAGCAGCGTTGGCCTGTTGTTCATTATTTTCATCGTCCTGTTTGTCAGTTACGACTGGTTGATCGGCAGACCGCTCCGAACCATCACCAAGACGATTGATGAATTTCAGGAAGGGAAATACCAGCATCGCATCCATCTAAAAAGGCAGGACGAGCTGGGACATCTAGCCGCCCACTTCGATAACATGGCCGGAGAAATCGAGCAGGTTCTGGCGCACAATCTGGAATTAACGGAACATCTGAAGAATCGTGTTCAGGAGGAGACCCTCAAGGTCGTCCAGCTCCAGAATCAGGTAAATCAGCTCCAGCAACTAACCGCCATGGGTTATCTCACAGCCACCCTGGCCCACGATATGGGGACGCCCCTCCATTCCATTGCCGGTCTTGCCAGGCTCCTCCTCGAAAGAGAACATTGGCCTCCCGATGTCAACCGTAAACTGGAACTTATCGTTCAGCAAACACAGCGGCTCCATACGGTTATTCAGAACATCCGGCGGGTGACCAGGCCGCCGGAACCCCACTTCGAGGCCACAACAGTAGAGGAACTGCTGAACGAAACCCTGCCCCTCGTGGAACCCATGATCCAGAACATGAACATCGCTATTCGGGTTCAGGCGCCCCCGAATCTTCCCCCGCTCCTTGTTGACCGCTACCGGATTCAGACCGCGTTGCTGAACCTCATTCAAAATGCCACGGAAGCCCTTTCCGGAAGAGATGAAGGCGTCATTACCGTCCTTGCCGTTTTGGATGCAGTGAATCAGAGGATCGCCATTTCCATCGGTGATAACGGACCGGGAATACCCCCGGAAATTATGGCCAGAATCTGCGAGCCTTTCTTCAGCACCCACACCGAAGAGGGATTGAGAGGGCTGGGATTGGCGATTGTCCAGGATATCATAAAGATTCATTCCGGGCATTTGGAGATCAATGGACAACCGGGAGAAGGAACCACGGTCAGCCTTTATCTGCCCGTGTATGAGCAGGCAATGGGCAGCAGGCAACAGCAATAGATGAGGATGGGGTGGAGATGGGTCTCAGGGAGCAAATTCCGATTCCGAACCTTTGAATAAACCGTAACGCTGGATCTTGGAGCGCAGGGTCTTACGGTCGATACCCAGGGCCGTGGCGGCGCGGGTCTGATTCCAGATGACTTCCTTCAGGCACTGGAGGACCTGATCCCGCTCCGCCTCCTCCAGGGGAGACAGATCATTTTTCCCCCTTTATTTTTTCTTCTGAAACCGGACCGGCAGATACTCAGGAAGAATCAGTCCATAAGGAGACAAAAGCAGGGTCTGCTGGATGACGTTCTGCAACTCCCGAACATTTCCCGGCCAGTCATAGGCCAGGAAAAGCTCCATGGCCTCATCGGAGATCCGGACCGTGGGGTATCCCAGTTTCTTCAGG
>JBAYKV010000276.1:0-4221 GCA_041664405.1 Syntrophales bacterium | reverse complement strand
CCATTATAAAAGAACTGGAGATAACCGGTTAATGCCCAAACTCGACTGGATCGGCAAAAAGGCCGTTGTCAACCATCACCGCGAAGTCCCGTTTCACCTGTTGCGCAACAATAAAGAGCTATCCGTAGGCGACCCCGGCAGCGGAAACTTGCTGGTGCAGGGGGACAATCTGATTGCCCTCAAGGCCCTGCTCCCCTATTACGCCGGACAGGTAAAGTGCATCTACATCGATCCGCCCTACAATACAGGCAACGAAGGCTGGGTTTATAACGACAATGTGAGCAGCCCCGAGATGAAGGAGTGGTTAGGCAGGACCGTGGGCAAGGAGGCGGAAGATCTTTCCCGTCATGACAAGTGGCTTTGCATGATGTATCCGCGCCTGGCGCTGCTCCGCGAGTTTCTGCGCGATGACGGATCAATTTTTATCAGTATTGATGAAAACGAGGTGCACTACCTGCGAATGATTATGGATGATATTTTTGGAACAAACAATTTTCTGTGTGCTTTTGCTTGGGAAAAACGTTATTCTCCGCCACCCGATACGAAGGATATCGGCTATCTCCATGAAACACTTTTAGCATATCGTCGTTCAGCTAAATTTCAACGAAATCTTTTGCCGCTTACTGCCGATCAGACCAGTCGTTATAAAAATCCTGATAATGATCCTCGCGGGCCGTGGAAAGCAATGGATTATACATGTCGCTATACCGCAGATGAACGTCCTAACCTATATTATTCCATCATCCATCCCAATACAGGAAGCGAAGTTTGGCCGAAACGGACACGAGTTTGGGCAATGTCGCGTGAAGTGCATGAACGTAATGTTACTGAAAATCGAATCTGGTGGGGGGGCAAAGGAAACAATACAGTCCCTTCCATGAAAAATTTTGTTGATGATATTCAACAGGGAATGATGCCTGTATCGCTGTTAAAGTATGAAATCGCCGGTCACACTGATGAAGCAGCAAAAGAGCTACGAGCACTTATACCTGAGATAAAGTTTACACCGAAACCGACTCGCCTGATTCGCCATCTTCTCCAAATTGCCACCGACAAGGACTCCCTTATCCTTGATTCCTTCGCCGGCAGCGGCACCACCGGTCACGCCGCACTGGCGCAGAATGCTGCCGACGGCGGTTCCCGCCGTTTCATCCTGGTAGAGATGGACAATCATATCTGCCGTAATATCACAGCCAAAAGGTTGTCACGGGTAGTACAGGGATATGAAAATACTCCTGCCCTCGGCGGTGGTTTACGCTACTGCGAATTAGGGGAACCCCTCTTTGACGAACGGGGAAATATCCGTTCCACCGTAAGCTTTGCCGACCTGGCCCGCCACGTCTATTTCACCGAAACGGGCGAGCCTTTGCCTGCCAAAGCCGACTCAGTCAGCCCGCTGTTGGGAGTCCACAACGGCACGGCGGTCTATCTTTTGTATAACGGCATCCTGAAAGACAAAACAATACGGGGCGGAAACGTCCTTACCACGATGATTATCGCCGCCCTTCCCAGCCATGACGGCCCCAGGGTCATCTACGGCGCCGCCTGCCGTCTGGATCACGAGCGGATGCGCCGCGAGGGGATTGTCTTCAAACAGTTGCCTTACAAGCTGAAGTTGGGGGTCGTATAATGCTGAAAAGTTATCAGGCCGACGCACTGAATTGGTTTGAAAAGTTCCTCAAACGCTGCCGGGAAAGCGGCCTACCCAGGGAAAGCTACGCCCAGACCACCCTGGAATGGCGGGAGATGGCGCTTTTTTACCGTCCTTTGCACAACCTCGAAACTGTTCCCTATGTCTGCCTGCGCATCCCCACCGGCGGCGGCAAGACACTTGTGGCCGGGATGGCCATAGAGCGAATTAACAGAAGCCTCCTCCATGTCCCCTATAGTCTGACCCTCTGGCTGGTGCCGTCGGAACCGATCCGCGAGCAGACCTTGAAGGCCCTTCGCGACAAAACGACGATCCTCTGCCGGTCCGTTTCAACGTCTTTGGGAGAGCTGACGGTGCTCGATATTGAGGAAGCTTTACGGATGACACCGCATATTCTGAACGGCTCGAACGTGATTATCGTTGCCACCATGCAGGCCTTCAAGCAGGAGGAAACGGGACGTCTGAGCGTCTATAAACAGAACGGCAGCCTGATGGAACACTTTGAGGGGATTACCGACTCTGCCTTGCACGGCAACGGTTCCCTCGTCGATGTCCTGCGCCTGCGCCGACCATTTGTCATCGTCGATGAGGCCCACAACCAGGGTACGCCCCTGGCTTTTGAAACTTTGGCCCGTTTTGACCCCTGTGCCATCCTGGAACTCACGGCGACGCCGGACCGCACCTGGCAACCCAGCAATGTCCTCTTCAGCGTTTCCGCCTCCGTCCTCCATGCGGAAGACATGATCAAGATGCCCATTACCCTGGTGCAAAGACCCAACTGGCTCGACGCCCTGCGCGATGCGATTGCCTGCCTGAATGAATTACAGAAAGCATCAACGGCGGAAAGAGCGGGTGGGGGCAAATATTTGCGCCCCATCATGCTCTTGCAGGCGGAACGACGGGACGCAGAGCACGCAACCCTGACCCCGGAGCGGGTTAAAAAGGCCCTGACGGATGATTTCGCTATCCCCGCGCATGAGATTGCCATCGCCACCGGCGTCACGGACGAGATTGCGGGGATCAATATTCTTGACGAGAATTGTTCGATTCGTTTCATCATCACCGTGGATAAACTGCGGGAAGGATGGGACTGCCCCTTTGCCTACGTCCTGTGCTCGTTGCGCAACACCAGTTCGGCAACGGCGGCGGAACAGATCCTGGGCCGTATTCTGCGCATGCCTTACGCCCAGAGGAGGCAACACCCGGAACTGAACATGGCCTATGCCTATCTGACCTCAAGCAACTTTGTCGCCACGGTTGAGAGTCTGAAGGACGGTCTGGTGCGCAACGGTTTTGAACGTCAGGAAACGAAGGAACTGATCAATATCCCCGCTGGTATGGAGACGGAGGACCTATTCAGCCTGCACACGAGCTTTACCTATAGTACGCCGGAGTTGCCCGCCCCGGAGGCGATTCCGGATAAGCTGTTGCAGAAGATCGAGATCACCCCGGAAAACGGTACGATCACCCTGAAGGGTTCTTTCAGCGACGCCCAGATGCAGGCGCTGCGGGATGTATTTCAAACCCCGGCGGGGAAGCAAGCCGTCCAGGAGGCCATAATCCGGCTGCGGACGCCCCGCAAGACGCCGCCCAAATCACCGGCGGAAGAGGGGGAGCTATTCCGGGTGCCCCGGCTACAGATCCGGCAGGGAGAACTTTGGGAAGACTTCGAGGAGACCCATCTGCTCCAGGGGGAATGGAACCTCCATGACTATTCATGTGAACTGCCAACTTTTACCAAGGCGAATCAGGGTCTTCACGGCGGCACGATTGATCTGGATAAAGATAAGGAAAAGGTGAAGTTTACCCCCTTCCGGCCCGGCATTGCCGAGTCGCTCCTGTTCCCGTACCATTCCGGCTGGTCGCAGGTGCAACTGGTCTCCTGGCTTGACCGCAATATCTATGACGAAAACCTGCTGCCCGATGAAAAAGCGGCCTTTCTCAACAAGGCCGTTGTCTGGCTGCAAGACAACGGCTTCACGTTGGAAGAACTGGCGGCCGCTAAATTCAGGTTGCGGATTGCTCTGGAAAACAAGGTCGGCGCTGCCAAAAGGCAAGCCAAGCAGCAGGTGCATCAGGGACTTTTATTGGCCCCGGAGGAATTTGTCGTCAATGATAAAAGCCAGGTTGTCTTTGCCCAGGGGCGGTATGCCTATGATTCGATCTATTGCGGATTTACGGAACTTCCCAAGCACTTTTTCCCACAGATCGGCAATCTGCATGGGGATGGGGAAGAATTCGAGTGCGCCCTTTTTCTGGCAACGGAGCTGGAAGGTGTGAAATTCTGGGTCCGCAACGTGGAGCGTAAACCCACGTCTTTTTCACTGCAAACAGGGAGTGACCGCTTTTATCCCGATTTTCTCTGTCAGATGGAAAACGGCGCTGTCCTGGCTGTGGAATACAAGAATAGCCGGGACTGGGATTTACCTGAAAACCATGAAAAACGTCAGCTTGGCGAACTTTGGGAACGGCGCAGCAATGGCAGGTGCTTCTTTATCATGCCCAAGGGAAAAGACTTTGCGGACATCCGGCGCAAGGTGGAGGAGGCGCTGAAAACCAGGGAATAATTG
>JBAYKV010000275.1:0-4285 GCA_041664405.1 Syntrophales bacterium | reverse complement strand
CTCCCACTTTTAGGTTACAACAAAACCCCTCTGCTCATCAACTATGTTGATTCGCTAAAGGTGTGGGGCCTCCGCCCCCACGCCCCACCACTGACTACGTCAGTGGATTAGTTTAAGATTTAAGCATTCAATTCCTTTAACTGAGAAAGAAAGTAAAAAATATTTCGATGAATTAATACTGGTTAGAAGGCAGTTGAGAAATTTTATTGCTCATGGTGCTTTTGGAAAAAAAGGGGAAACATTTGTGTTCCATTCTAGCGCCGGGGCTGTCCCTGTATTAATGCCTCACCAAAAAGGCAAGAATCGTTTTTCACTATCTGGCGAGCTAGAGTTTGATGAGGAATCGGTTCTTGAGCTCATTAACAACTTTATTGCCCATATTTGGTCAAATGATCTCGCTCCTGCTATGCATTATGTCCAAGAGAGTGGTCTTCCAACTATTTTGACTATGGCTAAAAGTGGAGAGTATTCAAAGGCGATGGAATCTATGGAGCAAATGGAGGCGTTCGTTAATCACCTCTCTTACCAGTTCGCTCAGTCAGCCAATATGGACTGGTAGTGAAAATGCCCAACCCATCACTGGTGCGGACGCAAAAAACCGCGCCGCACAGTTCAACCGTTGGGTGAAATAATACCAAATACCGAAATCAGTGCAGAAAACAATGACGAATCCCAATATACCCAAAAAGCCACCCCTTAGGAGGTTAAAATGACGGACACGATCATTGGCGCTTTTATCGGCGTTGGCGGCGCTATAATAGGAGCTACAATCGCAGGAATTGTCTCTTATTGTGTTGCTGTTAATATCACTAGAAAACAAGAGCTTTATCGGGAATACACTATATTTAAAGAAGCTTTCTCCAACGAACTCGCCTTTCTGGTTTCCGACACCAAACCCGATAGTTCTATTCATGGCACTACATACGATGTTTTGACTAAGGCTCTCAATAAACACAGGCATGCCGTTAATATGTTCATGCTTGTTTTGCCAAGCGAAAAAGGGGAAGGCTTCAACAAGGCATGGGAAGACTATCAATATCCAAATGGTTATAACAAAGATGCCCCATTCCCCCTTATTGATTATGAAGGGGGAGATGATTTTGAAAAAAGAAAGTTTGCTCATAGTAAAATCTCCAAATTGTTAGAGGTTGCAAAATTAAAATAAACCACACAACCTGTTAATCCAGCCGATCGCCACGCTCCGGTTGATTTTTTCGTTCGGTGACAAGATATGATGAATTTGATTGATCTAGGTTTTGACTCCTGGTTTGAAGCACATGTCGATGACATGCGCCAAGAGGATCAAGGCATTGCTCGTGTGTCAGCAGTTGACCGCAACTCGTACATTATCAGGAATGAACTCAGAGAGATTCCTGCCGAACTTGCGGGGAAGTTCTATTTCCATGTTGAGTCACCGGTTGAACTGCCATGTGTCGGTGATTGGGTCACAGTGAAGTATCATAATGATGACACCTTGGCAATCATCCACGGGGTCTTTCCACGCAGAACGTTTTTACGCCGTAAATGTGCCGGCGTAGAAGTGGACTACCAGATGATTGCCGCCAATATTGACATTGCTTTCATTGTCCAGTCATGTCACTTTGACTTCAATCTGCCTAGAATGAATCGGTATTTAGTAATGGCAACTGACGGTCATGTTGAGCCGATTGTCATTCTTGCCAAGACGGACTTGATCTCCCACGATGAGCTGCAACAGAAGCTTGCTGCTATTAGACAGGCTGGCATCACGACCAGGGTTATTGCACTTAGCAACATAACTGGTTCCGGATTTGACGAATTCCAGCAGGTATTAATGCCGAGGCGAACATATTGCCTGCTTGGGTCATCCGGAGTCGGCAAGAGCACACTGATCAACCATCTGATTGGACGGGATGCCCTTGATACAAAAGCTGTCAGTGGAACAGGAGAAGGCACCCACACAACAGCGCGTCGGCAACTCATTGTTCTTGATAAAGGCATGATGTTCATTGATACACCTGGAATGAGAGAACTAGGAATTCTCGGCGCCAGTGACGGGATAAACAAAGGATTTGAAGATATCATTGAGCTTTCCATGGCGTGTCGCTATGCCGATTGCAGCCATACTCAGGAATCAGGCTGCGCAGTTCTTACTGCAATTACAAACGGCGAGTTGAGTGAAGAGCGCTATTCTAGTTTTTTGAAACTCAGGAAAGAGTCAGAGCACTATGAGATGTCGTACTTGGACAAACGTAAAAAGGACAGGGCATTCGGACGCTTCGTTAAGACAGCAAAGAAGAATATGAAAAAATGAATGACGCGCACCGAACAATCGGCTCCAGTGGACGCGCTGACCCATGCCGTTAGGCGGCACAAACGCGGAGCAGAATCGCTCCGACCTTTAACTCAAAGAAAGGATTTTAAAAAATGCAGAAGCGCAAACTTGGAAACAGCAATCTGGAAGTCTCGGCTATCGGGCTCGGCTGCATGGGAATGAGCTTTGGCTACGGTCCGGCTGCAGACAAGCAGGAGATGATCTCCGTGCTTCGGTCGGCCGTCGAACGCGGCGTTACATTCTTCGATACCGCCGAAGTCTACGGTCCGTTCACGAACGAAGAGCTCGTGGGCGAAGCCCTTTCTCCGTTGCGCGGGCAAGTGGTGATAGCCACCAAGTTCGGTTTCAAACTTGATCCGAACGGGGGCCCCAGATGGATTGGCCTGGATAGTCGGCCAGAGCACATCAAGGAGGTCGCCGAGGGCTCGCTCAAGCGACTCAAGGTCGATGCCATCGATCTGTTCTATCAACACCGTGTTGACCCGGACGTGCCGATCGAAGACGTGGCGGGGGCGGTAAAGGATCTGATTCAGCAAGGCAAGGTTAAGCATTTCGGCCTTTCGGAAGCAGGAGTGCAAACGATCCGTCGCGCACACGCCGTCCAGCCGGTCACTGCTGTCCAGAGCGAATACTCCTTGTGGACGAGAGGCCCCGAAGCGGAAGTGCTGCCGACCCTCGAGGAACTCGGAATCGGCTTCGTTCCATATAGCCCTCTGGGCAAGGGCTTCCTGACGGGAAAGATCAACGAAAACACCGTATTTGACAGTTCAGACTTCCGCAACATCGTTCCTCGCTTTACGCCGGAGGCCCGGAAGGCGAATCAGGCCCTGGTTGATCTGCTTACCAAGATCGCCGGACGGAAGAAGGCGACGCCTGCTCAGATAGCGCTCGCTTGGCTGCTTTCCCAGAAGCCGTGGATTGTTCCAATCCCAGGCACCCGGAAGCTGGAGCGCCTTGACGAGAACATCGGAGCAGTTGCAGTCGAACTTACGTTCGACGATCTCCGTGAGATCAAAAGCGCCGCTGCAAAGATCACGGTGCAGGGGAATCGGTACCCCGACAATCTGGAGCAAATGACCGGTCGCTGAGGGGCTAACAATGTGTTCCCTGGTTGCATTCCGTAGCTGACACGGAAACACACCGTATAACCAGTCATTCCAGTGGACATGGTTATCGCCGTGCCACTGAACCCGTTGTTATGCTCCGAATAATTCTTGACTGTACGCTACATCGTACACTATACTGTACCAAATACAGAACCCAAGTGAGGTGCATGATGCAAAGACTAAAAATTAATCAAGATATCAAACCCTTGTCTGAAGTAAGGACAGGTATCGCAAACTTTATAAAGCAGGTCCACGATACAAAAAGACCTGTGATAATTACTCAGCATGGAAAAAGCGTCGCCGTTCTTTTAGATGTGCACGAGTATGAGACGATGCAAGAAAAACTTGAGCTTCTGACAGATATTCAGGTGTCCCTCAACCAGATAGAATATGGACAGGGTATAGATCATGAGGACGCCAAAGAACAGGTTTTGAAGCGAGTCATAAAATGAAAATAGTCTGGTCCCCGCTTGCTGTTGATAGGGCTTCGGAAATCGCCGATTACATTGCTCAAGACAAACCATCATCTGCAGAAAATTGGATTAATACAGTATTTTCAAAAGTTGAGGAGCTAAAATCATCTCCGGAAATCGGTAGGATCGTTCCGGAAATAAGAAATAAGCAATTTAGAGAGTTAATTTACGGCAATTACCGAATCATTTATCGTATTGAAAAGAAACAAATATCTATTCTTACTATTCGCCATGGTAAGCAAATATTACCCATACAAGAAATCATGGCATAATCGGGTAGCCGGGGGGTTTTCTCCCCCAGCCCCCACACCACCACGCATGCGGGTCCGCACGTGGCGGTTCACAGAGATTACCGGGCCGTAGCCGGGTAGTGGATGTGCACCCACAGCTCT
>JBAYKV010000274.1:0-4339 GCA_041664405.1 Syntrophales bacterium | reverse complement strand
TCTTTGCACCCGAGTTGTCTGCCACATTTAGAATGGTCTGCATCTGAATCATAATACTGCTCCGCCTTCACAAAAGTCCCAATGCTACTTGGCTCGCTCCAGAATGGTCCGCATCCGCCACCGTTTGTCCCTGCTCAGTGGCCGAGATTCAACAATGAGGACCTTATCTCCGACACGACACTGATTGCCTTCATCGTGGGCCTTGTATTTTGCATATTGTCTAATATATTTCTGGAAAACAGCGTGCTTTACCAAGCGCTCCGTACGAACGACTATGGTTTTTTCCATTTTGCTGCTGACCACCACACCCTTCATCGTTCTTTGGTTCCCCCGGCCTTCCATTACTACTGACCCTCCTTCTGTCTCAAGACAGTCTTGATACGGGCTATGTTTTTCCTTGTTTGGCCCAACGTAGAGGGAGAATCCAATTGACCGGAGGTATGACGAATCTTCAACCGAAAGAGCTCTTCATCAAGTTCCTGGTTTTTCTGCTGTAATTCATCGATGCTCAGATCCCTCAACTCATTAACTTTCATCAGCCATCTCCGTTGCTAAAAACTTGACTCCAATGGGGAGTTTATGGGCTGCAAGGCGGAAGGCTTCCTTGGCTATTTCCGGGGAAACACCGCGCATTTCATAAAGGATCATTCCCGGTTTGACAACAGCCACCCATTCTTCCGGAGCTCCTTTTCCTTTTCCCATACGGGTCTCTGCAGGTTTCTTTGTCACGGCCTTATGAGGAAAAACCCGAATCCATATCTTCCCGCCCCGCTTTACGTGCCTAGTCATCGCCACCCGAGCCGATTCAATTTGTCTTGCTGTTACCCAACCGCACTCCGTTGCCTGTAGTCCGAACTCACCGAAGTCTACAGTATTGCCTCTCGTTGCCTGACCTGTCATACGGCCCCGCTGCGGCTTTCTATATTTTACCCTTTTCGGCATTAACATGGTTCAAAAACCCCTGTCTGAATTCCTTGCTCAATCTTACGTCTATCGTTCGCGCTCGCTTTTGGTTTTAAGTATTTCACCATGAAATATAAACACTTTCACACCAATTTTGCCATATGCGGTCCTGGCCTCTGCAAAACCCCAGTCAATATCGGCCCGCAAGGTATGGAGGGGAACGCGCCCTTCACGATACCACTCGGCCCTGGCCATTTCCGCGCCCCCGAGTCTTCCCGAACAGTTGACGCGTATTCCCTTTGCTCCAAACTTCATGGATGAGTTTACACCCTTCCTCATGGCCCGCCGGAAGGCAATTCTTCTCTCCAATTGCTGGGCGACGTTTTCCGCAACGAGCTGGGCGTCGATCTCAGGCTTTCGGACTTCCAGAATATTAATAATAATGTCGCTGCTACTCACCTGTTCGAGATCTTTTTTCAACTTCTCTATTTCAGATCCCTTTTTGCCAATAATGATTCCGGGACGGGCAGCATAGATATTGACTTTAGCTTTATTTGCAGCCCTCTCGATCTCAATCCTTGAAATACCGGCATGATAGAGTTTTTGCTTGAGATACCGGCGGATGCGGATATCTTCGTGAAGGAGCTCGCTGTAGTTCTTCTCGGAAAACCAAAGCGATTTCCATGTTTTAACACCACCCAGTCTCAAACCGATCGGATTAACCTTCTGACCCAATCTCCCACCTCCTAAAGATGTATCTACGCCTCGTCAAGGACAACGGTAATATGACTCATTCTCTTCTTAATCGCTGCTGCCCGGCCCTGAGCCCTTGCACGCCAGCGCTTCAGCGAAGGACCCTGATCAACGAAAACTTCCTTCACAAAGAGAATATTTTCATCTATGTTCGCGTTTTGTTTTGCGTTGGCCATAGCAGACTTAAGAACTTTCCCCACCAGCATGGCCCCATACTTTCTTGTAAAGGAAAGTATTTTTTCGGCCTCAGCGACCTTCTTGCCCCGGATAAGATCAACGACGAGTCGCGCCTTCTGGGGTGATATCCGTATATATTTAGCAACAGCCTTTGCTTCCATAGCCTTACTCCAAACCTTACCGCTTACGAACACGGCAGGATTATCTTCTCACCTTCGATTTCCTGTCTCCGGCATGACTAAAAAAGGTCCTCGTCGGAGCAAACTCACCCAGCTTATGTCCAACCATGTTTTCTGTTACAAAAACAGGAATGAACTTTTTACCGTTATGGACGGCGAATGTATGGCTGATGAGATCAGGGGTGATCGTCGACCGTCGTGACCAAGTTTTTATAACTGCCTTACTCCCCGCCGCTTCTGCTTTCCTGACTTTTTCAAGCAGTTTAGCCTCGATGTATGGACCCTTTCTTACCGACCTTGCCACCTTCTAACCTCTTCTCTTTACGATGTATTTATCAGTACTTTTGTTCGTCCTTGTCTTATGCCCTTTAGTCGGTACTCCCCATGGAGTGCAGGGATGTCTCCCTCCCGACGATTTTCCTTCTCCTCCACCCATGGGATGATCGACGGGATTCATGACCACCCCTCTTACCTTGGGTCGCTTCCCCAGCCAGCGTGTTCTTCCCGCCTTGCCGATACTGATGTTTTCGTGTTCGATATTACCAATCTGACCTATGGTAGCCTTGCAGGCAAGGATGATTCTTCTGACTTCACCCGAAGGAAGGCGCACTTGCGCATATCCCCCTTCCTTGGCCATCAGTTGACCATAAGTACCGGCACTGCGTATAATCTGTCCACCCCGGCCGATCTTAAGTTCGACGTTATGAATAAGAGTACCCAAGGGAATGTTTTTGAGCGGAATTGCGTTGCCCGGTTTGATATCGGCCCGTTCGCCGCTGACGACAACATCTCCCACAACTATCTTGTCCGGGGCAATAATATAACGTTTCTCGCCGTCCGCGTAGTTCAACAAGGCAATCCTTGCAGACCGGTTGGGATCGTACTCAATTGACGCTACCCGCGCCGGGATATCTATTTTATCTCTCCTGAAATCGACAAGACGATATCTTCGTTTATGACCGCCGCCGATATGCCGGCTCGTCATTCGACCATTGACGTTCCGCCCACCGCTTTTCTTCAACGGGCGCAAAAGGCTTTTTTCAGGCTTCGATGCGGTAATTTCCTCAAAATCAGAACAGGTCTGAAATCGTCTGCCTGGTGATGTCGGTTTGTACGTTTTGATTGCCATGATCCGTTCCCTTAAAACTTATTACACACCTTCAAAAACCTCGATTCGACTGCCAGGCGCCAAGGTAACAACTGCCTTTTTCCATGAAGGCTTCTCCCCCAGGATCTTGCCTTGACGCTTTTTCTTCCCCGGCACATTCATAACCGCCACGTTGAGAACCTTGACTTTGAATAGCTTCTCTACGGCATTGCTAATTTCGATCTTGTTTGCCCGGCGATCCACTTCAAAGAAATATTTGTTCGCTTCATCTTTAGCGATGGTGCTTTTTTCCGTAACCAGCGCTTTTCTTATGATCTTATATAATTCCATTATGATCGTAACGCCCCCTCAATGTTCTTCACGGACGGTTCCAGCAAAACCACATGATCATGATTCAAAAGGTCATAGACATTGATGCCTTCTGAACGAATCATCTTGATATTCTTGAGGTTCCTTGAAGATTTCTCCAGGACAGGATTCGATTTGTCTATTACAACAAGGGCCCTTTTCATCCCGAAACGTTCAACGACCTCCTTGAATTTCTTTGTCTTGATTCCTTCCATGGGAAAATCATTAAGAATGATCATCCGGTCTTCTTTAAATTTCTGGCTCAGTGCTGATATCAATGCGAGCTTTCTAACCTTTTTGGTAACTTTATAGGAGTAGTCCCTCGGCAGGGGTCCGAAAACAGTGCCACCCCCGCGCCATATCGGGGAACGACTCGTTCCTGCTCTCGCCCGCCCTGTTCCCTTCTGGCGCCAAGGTTTTTTCCCGCCCCCTCTGATGTCCCGCCTCGTCTTTGTACAGGCTGTTCCGCTGCGCCGGGAGATCAGTTGCATCCTGACTACTTCATAAATCACCGATTCATTGACCGTGGCCCCAAAAATCTGATCGCTAAGGTCAATTTCGGATACCTTCTTGTTTTCTATATCATACACTGCCGCTACTGGCATGTTCACCACCCTGGATTTCTATACAAATACTATTTTTTGATTGCCTGCCTGATCAGAACGATACCCTGTTTCCCTCCAGGAATCGAACCTTTCACCAAGATCGCATTATCATCAGGCCTCACAACCAAGACTCTCATATTCTGCACGGTATTTCTCTCGCATCCCATCTGCCCGGGTAGTTTCCTGCCCTTGAAAACACGGGAGGGTTCAGCGCTGGCGCCTATCGAACCGGGAGCCCGGTGAAACATGGACCCATGGGTCGCCCT
>JBAYKV010000273.1:0-4362 GCA_041664405.1 Syntrophales bacterium | reverse complement strand
ATCCAGTTTCCTGCCCGCTGTTTTCTCAAGAAATTCGATGTATTCATCAACCTGCGAACGCACATAACGACGCATCTCTTCATAATATCCGGTATGGCAGAAGGGGGTATCGAATATAAACAACGGGACATTGAAATAACGGGCCTGGATTTCGTACCACTTTAGGACGGTGCCGCAGATATTGTTGCAGCAGATCAGCATGTCGGGCTTGGGCAGGCCGCCGATCGGGCCGCCGTTCACCGTCGCGCAGGAGATATCGGAACGGGCGTAGGAGCACAGATCGCTGGCATATCCCATGGCCTCGGCCTTTTCGCACAGATCGACGCCCATCTTGCTGGCCCCGATCATGGCCCCATGATTTTCCGGATATACGGGGATGATGTCCATGGCGATCAGGGGTTCAACAGGGCCGCCGCTGGTAATCCAGGCAACCTTTTTGTTGTTCTCCGCGGCCGTCTTGGCGTCAATATAATATAATGTCATGATATCCTTCATTTTTTTTACTGCTTTGATCTTTCTTTTGTCTTTTACGGTCTGTTGAGTATTTTCGGTCATGGGTCGCTCCTATTTACAGCATTTCCAGGAATGCTTCGAATCTTGTCTGTAACTGGCCTTCCGCCGGGAGGGGATCTTCCACCTCCAGGAGCAGGCTGGGGATGCCTTCCTGGTCCAAGGCGGCCTTGAGATAGGGATAATCGAAGGCATGGGGATCGCAGAATTTCAGATATAGGAAAATGACGCCCCGTGCCTTTCTTTCGTGGGCTATGCGGATCAGATCTTCCGCCCGGTTTCGAAGTCCGGCGTGCTTCGCGGGACAGACGGCGCGGTGCAGGAAGCGTTCGGCGATGGCCGTGATGGGATCTTTATCCGTAGCAACCAGGGTTTCAAAATACCTCGACCCGGTGCAGAAGTCATCCCAGACGACGGCGCCCCCGGCGGCTTCGATCATATCATGGATTTGTGGCTGATTGCAGATACCCCCCGCCATCAGGAGGCGCTTGTTATGGGTATGCGGTGATTTTCCCGCCTCCATTTTCTCGACGACTCTCTGCAATATTTCCCGGATGCGTTCCCTGTCCATGATCATGGTTGCCTTGACAAGAGTGTAAAGTGCGTCCCCCGTCATGAGTCCCGGCTCATCGCTCCGGAGTTCATAAATCCGGCGGAGAAGGCGGCGAATATCATTCATCAGCCTGATGGCCTTACTCAGATTCTCGTCGGTAATGGAGCAGTCGAGTTCCCTTTCCAGATCATTCTTGAAGCGGTTCAGGACATCGATCATATATTGACGGGCGCTTTGGGTGTCCAGTTTTACCGGCAGTACGGCATCGAGATGAAAACCATGGGGCACATTCATCCGCCAAAGATCGGAGAGGCGTTGAATGGAATCGCAGGTATGGGGGAAAACCATGCCATCCAGAAAATCCGTCCCCCCCTTCAGACCTTCTTCGAGAACTCCTCTTACCAGTGAACAGCAATATGATTGCAGATGGGCATCGGCCCTTTCGATGGTTCCCGTCGTTCCAAACAAACGCAGGGGATGGGCTCCTGCCGCCAGAATTATTTCTTCCGGTGCATAGGTACAGACATAACCAACGATCTTTTTCCCCGGATCAGCCTTTAACTTTCGTCCATAGGCAAACGGATCACGAACAACTTCCGCCATTTCTTTAAGTATATCTTGCATTAAACGCTCCTTAACTTTTATACTATCCTGAATATTTGCCGCAGGCCTTCAGGTTGGCAATCTCTTCCTGCTCCAGCGTGTTGTAGGCAATCTTCCCGACCAGGGTGCAGGGTAGCGTCGCCCGGAATTCGATCTCCCGGGGGCAACTCCATTTGATCAGATGGTCCTGGCAATGCTTGATCAGGTTCTGTTCCATATCTGCCCCGGCCTTAGACGCATCCTTCAAGACAACAAACGCCTTGACCTTCTGCACCTGGGCCTCGTCGGGGACGCCGATGACACAGGCGTCCTTCACGTCCGGATGCTTATAGAGGATGTCCTCGACCTGGGCGGGATAGACATTCATCCCCGAGGACTTGATCATTCTCTTCAGACGCAGCTTGAAGTAGAAATATCCATCCTCATCCATCACGGCTATGTCTCCCGTGTGGAGCCAGATACGTCCGTCGGCATGTGTTTTCAAGGTTTGTGCCGTCTCTTCCGGCTGATCGAGATAGCCCAGCATCACCGCCGGGCCGTTGATACATAGCTCTCCTTCTTCTCCTACTGGGGCCTCATCCATTGTCCCGGTCTTGACGATTTTGGCCAACATGTCCGGGAAGGGGACGCCGACGCTTCCTTCCCGATATTCCTGCAAGGGCGTGGCCATGATGGCCGTCACCGCCTCGGTCAAGCCGTATCCTTCCATGAGCTTGACGCTTCCCCCTTGCCGCTCTACCACCTCTTCGAAGCGCTCCTTCACCGGTCTCGGCAGAGTATCGGCGCCGCTGAAAGTCGCTTTCAGACAGCTCAATTCTGTGTTCTGGAAAACCGGATTCCGGCAGAGGGCCTCAAACAGAGTGGGGACGCCCACCACAATGGTGGGGCGCTTGGACTTGATCAATTTAGCGACAATTTCCGGTGTAAATTGCGGTGCGAGGATACTCTTGCCCCCCCCCATAAAGGCGGCATTGACGCAGACGCCCAGACCGAAACCATGAAAGATGGGGAGGATGGCCAGAATGGCGTCATTTTTGGAGAGCTTTCCCCAGGCCGATACCTGCATGCCCTCACTGATAAAATTCATATTGGACAACATGATGCCCTTGGGCCTCCCCGTTGTTCCGCCGCTGTAGAGAATGACAGCAAGATCGTCCGTGTCCATTGGTACTTCGGGCGTGGCCGTAAAATCTCCTGCCATGAGTTCCTTCCACCAGCGGACCTTCGGATCTGTCGGCACGGGGGGTATCTTTCTTCCCTTGGTCAGGTAAAAGCCGATCTTTTTGACGAGATCGAGATAGTCGGATATTTTTGTGAGGATCAGTACATCGAGAGATGTCTCGGCCATGGCCTCCCGGAACTTCCCATAGAAGGCGTCGATGGTCAGGGCAAAGCGGCTCTTGCTGACATTGAGGTAAAAGGCAATTTCTTTCGCTGTGGAGAGGGGATGAATCATGCTGGCGACGGCGCCGATCTTGTTTGCCGCATAAAAACAGATGATTCCCTGGGGAGTCGTGGGCATGGAGATGGTTATTCGATCTCCCTTATTGAGCCCCGATGCCGCCAGGGCGTTGGCGCACTGACCGATGTCGGCGATGAAGCGCTTATACGTTGAGGTATGTCCCATGAAATCATAGGCAATTGCATCAGGGTAACGATCCGCCGTCTGCAACAGGGCTTTATACATGGTGACACGGGGATAGGCGAGGGAAGCGGGCACATCCCCATAATATTTCAACCAAGGCTTCTGTTCATACATGTAAGGACCCCTCCATATCGTTGATTTCGCAATGGCTTGCATCATATTGTTTTTTGCGGCATATGCAAGTAAAAAACGTCTGTTTGGGAAGGAATATGGCTCGTCCTCTTATCGCTCCGTTATTATCGCTGATATCCGGGATTCTTTGTTCCTCCGTTCTCGTCCTTGGGGATCACTTTCTTCTTTCCGCCCTCCTCGCCGTCCTCATCCTCCTCCTCTGGTCCCGCCTGAAAGCCCTAACAAATACCGTCCTGTTTTTCCTGTGCTGTGCCCTGCTTCTCTGCGGCTGGTTGCAGATGAATTCCTATCTTTATCAACCGCCGGGTAAGGGCCATATCATTGATCAACTCCGAGCGGATCAGGTGACCGTCGAAGGGGTTATCGTGGAGTCGCCGCTCCTGTTTCCGGAAAAGACGGACTTGATGGTTTCTGCCCATAGTCTGACGGATAGCAAGGGCGACCGCTACCCCGTTCATGGGAAAATAATGCTTAGCTTCCGGGGAACACAGGCTTTCGATTACGGGGATGTCGTTCGCGTCCGGACGCGGCTGCGTAAAGTGAGAAACTTTCACAATCCCGGGGGATTTAACTATGAGCGATACCTGAGATATCAAGGTATTCTTCTCCGTGGTTCCGTTGCCGACGATTCCCGCATTGTCGTGCTCAGGAAGGGGTACGGAAATCCTATCAGGCAGAAACTGGAAGGCTTTCGCATCACTATCCGTACCTTCATCGATACAAACGCCCCGGCCCCGGAAAAAGAGATAATCAAGGCCTGTATCCTTGGCGATCAACAACAGATCCCCCGGGAACTCAGAGACGCCTTCAGCAAAACGGGAATATCGCATATCATCGCCATCTCGGGATTCAACATGAGCATGATTGCCTTCTTCTCTATTTATCTCGTGCGCGGAATAATCAGGAGATTACCGTATCT
>JBAYKV010000272.1:0-4381 GCA_041664405.1 Syntrophales bacterium | reverse complement strand
AGTTCAATAAGATGATCGAACGCACTTACACCAATATTGATGTTGACAGGCCATGCGATTCTCTGTAGAGTTTTGTGAAGATGAAAAGAAAAACAAATTTCGATCAATATCTTGAGGAACAACTCAAGGATGAGGGCTTTGCTGAACGCTTCAAGAAGGCCGGGGAGGCATGGGATGTCGCGTTGGAGCTGGCCGCCTTGAGAAAAGAATCCGGCCTTTCGCAGAAGGAGCTTGCCAAACGGGTGGGCACGACCCAGCAGCAAATCAGCCGTCTGGAATCGACAGCCTACGAAGGCCATTCCCTGAGCATGCTCAGAAGGGTCGCCGAAGCCCTCGGCGCTACAATCCACATCGAACTGCTACGACAAAAGCAAAAGAACTGCGTAGGTATTGCTGAAAGTGAGCCAGGTTACAAATCTCGGTTAGACAAGGGTGAGACGAGCAAAAAAACAAAAAGCAGAATCATTATTATCGCCGGACCGAATGGCGCCGGAAAGACAACATTTGCCGGGGAATTCCTGCCGAAGGAAGCCGCTTGTCCCATCTTTATAAATGCGGACTTGATAGCAACAGGGCTTTCACCCTTCGACCAGGACCGGGTGGCAATCAAGGCTGGGCGGTTGATGCTGGAAGAAATTTTCAATCATGCAAGCTGTAATGACAGTTTTGCATTTGAAACCACGCTGAGCGGTCGAATTTATGTCAGGCACATACAGTTATGGCAAAAGCAAGGATATACAATAAAGCTTTTCTTTCTGCGTTTGAACTCTCCCGAACTGGCGATTGCCAGAGTTCACCAGCGCGTTCGAGAAGGTGGCCACAACGTACCGGAACAGACAATTCGCCGACGCTTCACGGCAGGCATTCGCAATTTTGAAGAAATTTATAAACCAATAGTCGATGAATGGGCGCTTTATGACAATTCTTCAAGCACACCCATCCTAATCGAAGAGGGAGCAAAACAGTGACATCAAAAAAAGAAGGATCGAATAATAATGAAAAACAACGTGACCCCGATTTTATCAATGCCGAAATAGCGATGAAGCGGGCTGCCCAAAAGGCGCGTAAGCGGGCTTTGCAGGCGGGTATTGGTGTCATGGTGTATCGTGATGGCCGGATTATAGAAGAGAAACCCGATCTTGAAGAATGATTTTATAGGCATGCAAATGACCAATAAGAACAACAAAAAGACCGTCGAAACCCTCACCCACGATGAGGCCCGGCGCAAGCACATCCCCACCGCCGAATACCAGTCGGTCATGCGGAAAGAGGAAGAACAACCGGTCCGCATCCCCTATGAGCGCGGCGCCACCGGGCTGGAAAAGGAGAAAGCCGACCGCAACCGCGACCTGGACCCGCAACTCGTCTGGCGCGGCAAGGATGAGCAGGACTGGTCGGACCTGGTGGTCCACCTTGGGTCAGACCAATGGGTAAATGGGATACTCGCGGGTTACATAGCACCTGCTCACATTCTTTTCGATGGATTCAAGATTGTATCCCCGTCGAGGTGATGGAATGAGGTTTTAGGTTGGAGTAACTGATAACAAATGGTATCAATTTCTCTCACAGCTCCGTCCGGATGAGGTTAATTTTTGGCAGCCAGGCGGAACACCGCCATTCAAGGGGGCACCCATTGGGCTTCCTTTCCTGTTCAAACTCAGGCGGCCATACAATCATATTGCGGGTGGCGGATACTTCGTAACTTACAGTTCGCTGCCTCTAAGCCTGGCCTGGGATGTCTTTGGCGAGAAGAATGGTTGCGCCTCTCTCGATGAACTTCGGGAACTCATCGCACCATTAACAGCAAATAGACGCAGTGATGGTCCAATCGGCTGCAATGTTCTCGCTAATCCGTTTTTCTTTGACAAAGATGAATGGATTCACGATCTACCCGATTGGTCGTCTAACATCGTGCGTGGGAAAATGTACGATTCGACCGAAGGCGCAGGTCGGGAAATATGGCGCAATGTCCAGCACCGCATGTCGGTTCAACCACTGGAAATGGCCAAAATCGGTACAGTTCCGCTGGTCGCAGAGCTAGGCGAAAAATATGGTTCCCCGGTTGAAGTCCGTCCGAGACTCGGACAATCCTCATTTCGGGTTTTGGTAACCGATGCGTATCAACGACGTTGTGCCATTACGGGAGAGAGCACATTAATGGCACTGGAGGCGGCGCATATCGTTCCCTATTCAGGAGAGGGCGGACACGATGTCCGGAACGGACTTCTGCTTCGAGCGGACTTCCATCGACTTTTCGATGCCGGCTTGGTCAGTGTTACACCAGATCTGCGAATAAGAGTTAGCCAACGGATCAAAGAGGAATGGTTCAATGGCAAGGTCTACTACCGACTCGATAACGAACCATTATCTGTCGTGCCGATACATCCGTCAATGCGTCCTGATCCTGATCGGTTGGATTGGCACTATCACAACAAATTTCAAGCATGAATAAGGAAACACCATGATTTCAAGCACTCTTCTACAGGCTTTGATTGCATTTCGACAAGAGAGGGATTGGGAGCAGTTTCATACCGTTCGTAATCTTAGCTCGGCTTTGTGCGTTGAATCTGCGGAGTTACTCGATCTTTTTCGATGGGCTCGTGATTCTGAAATTACAGCCATTGCTGAACAACAGCGATCTGAAATCGAAAGCGAAGTGGCCGATGTGACAATTCTTCTTATGTACCTGTGTCACGATCTAAACATTTCCATCGAGGATGTGGTTAGAAAAAAACTCGAAGTAAACCGTGAGAAGTACCCCATCGAAAGTTCAAAAGGGACTTCTAAAAAATATAACAGGCTAAAATAAGATGATTCTCCAATCTTCAAAAACCTCTGATCCTATGCATCCGCTCTCCATAGTCGACATCACCCGCTTTGCACTCGCGTCTGGCCGAACGCCTGGAAGTTCACGCCACCAATGAAATCGGCAGGCGGCTCTACGAATTGCACTTTGGCCGTCCCAATATGGCATCTCGCGATGTGACCTGTCAGCTCTTATCGGAGTCGGCAGGAGAGAGCGGCGGGCTGAAATTCAGCGCCCATTTCCTGATGACGGAATGGGAGGACGTCGTTGACGCCTGGCAACTGGATTCCTGGGAGGCCTATCGGGATGTCCGGCGGTTGGGGAGAAAAACACGCCTACCGGAGCAACAACGTGTTGTGCTCTGGTCCATTTTCGATCGTGTCCGATCCCGGTTGAAAACCCGGGATTTGATCACCTATGCCGGTTTGTTCGGCCGGCTGACAACGCAGCTAGACGACCGAAAACATCCGTCCTTCGACTTTGTCGTCGTCGATGAAGCGCAGGACGTCAGCATCTCCCAGTTGCGGTTTCTTGCTGCCCTGGGGGCAGGAAGGTCAAACAGTCTTTTCTTTTCCGGCGATCTGGGCCAGCGGATCTTCCAGCAGCCCTTCTCCTGGAAATCCGTGGGCGTTGATATTCGGGGACGCTCGCGGACCCTGCACATCAACTATCGGACATCGCACCAGATCCGAATGCAGGCCGACCGCCTGCTGGGTCCCGAATTGTCCGACGTGGACGGCAATACGGAGAAGCGGGACGGGACGATTTCCGTATTCAACGGGCCGCTCCCAACCATACAGGTTTTAGAGAGTCCAGAAGATGAAAACCGGGCGGTGGGCGCATGGCTTCGGGACCTTGGTAAATCGGGGGTTATGCCCCATGAAATGGGCGTCTTCGTCCGTTCTGCGGCTGAACTGGATCGTGCACGCGGGGCCGTCAAGGCTGCCGGGTTCCTGTTCAAAGTACTCGATGAAAACATTGAAACGACGAGTGGCCATGTCTCGATCAGTACCATGCACCTTGCAAAGGGCCTGGAATTCAGGGCGGTTGCTGTGATGGCCTGTGACGACGAGATTATTCCCCTCCAGGAACGGATCGAGACAGTGGCCGATGATGCAGACCTGGAAGAAGTCTACAATACGGAACGCCATCTCCTTTATGTCGCCTGCACACGAGCACGGGATCATCTCCTCGTGACGTCTGTCGACCCGGCTTCGGAGTTTCTGGATGATCTGCGGATGTGAGTTTCTGGAAGTCAAAAAACGTAAATCTTAACCATATGTTTTGTATATGTTTCCCCTAAATATCAACCCAGAATCACGACTTCAAGGGTTGATAAATGGCCCTTCATTGCACGAATGTTGGGGTTACACTATTTACATTCCAAGTGTGGGGAGTACCATTTTTAAAAAGAAACAAGGGGCCGAAAATTACTTCTAACCCCTTGTTTTTATTTATGGTAGTCCCACGGGGAGTTGAACCCCGGCTTCCGGCGTGAGAGGCCAGCGTCCTAACCACTAGACGATGGGACCATGGTTGCGAGAGGAGGAGTATCTATTCAATAATCTTGCAATT
>JBAYKV010000271.1:0-4409 GCA_041664405.1 Syntrophales bacterium | reverse complement strand
CAGATCACTTCTGAAAGTTCCTTTATTTATGGCTTCTTCGAGACTCTTGTTCGTGGCTGCAATGATGCGGACATTTACCTTTTTCTTTACCGTCCCCCCGACTCTGTAAAATTCCTTCTCTTCAAGAAATCTAAGGAGGCTGACTTGAGATGAGGGAAGCAACTCACTGATTTCGTCCAAGAACAAGGTACCGTTTTCGGCAAGCTCAATTTTCCCTTTTTTCCCTTCCTGAAGGCCGCCCGTGAAAGTTCCTTTTTCGTATCCGAACAACTCACTCTCGATGAGTTCCTTGCTGATGGCTCCACAATTGATACACACAAAAGGCTTCCCGAAACGGCTGCTACGGCAATGGATTGTGCGAGCAATCACCTCTTTCCCCGTACCCGTCTCCCCTTCAATCAGGGCAGTCGTATCGTCACTTTGAGCAACGGTGTTTGCCAGTTTCAGTGCGTCCCTGATACCCTGGCTTTCCGCGATAATGTTGTCGATATCAAACTCCTGTATATACTGCTTCCGGAGTTCTTCAACCTCCCGTTTCAGTTTGATATTTTCAAGCGCCTTCTCGACAATAATCTCCAACTCCTCAACATCCAGCGGCTTGACCAGATAATCCGAGGCGCCGATTTTCATCGATGTGATAACGGTCTTGATATCCTCATAAGCAGTCATCATAATGACACCGGTGTTATCCCCGGCGCCCTTGATTTGACGAAGGGTCTCGACACCGTCGATCCCGGGAAGTCTTATATCCAGGAGGACCAAATCTACATCCTGTTTTTTCAGCGCCTGCAGAGCAGCCTCCCCGCTTCCGGCAATAATGACATCATAATTCTCCGCCAGAATATTGTTCAATGAATTCTGAAGAAGTCTGTCGTCATCAACAATGAGGATTTTATAACGGTACATAATCTCTATATATTCGTCTTAATCGGAAAACGCAGCATGAATGACGTTCCCTGGTTTTCTTTGCTTTTTACTTCGATCTGGCCATCGTGCTGCTCCATAATCTTGTAAACGATTGAGAGCCCGAGCCCTGTCCCATCCGGCTTAGTAGTAAAGAACGGATCGAATATCTTTGGAACATTCTCTTTGGGAATGCCCGTACCATCGTCGGAAATTGTTACAGTGACACGCATTCCTTCCAGTCGGTTTCTTTCTACCTCACTCATAATTTCAATCGTTCCCCCATTATCCATGGATTCAAGGGCATTCATGAGGAGGTTGACGAAAACCTGTTGAATCTGGTGGGGGTCAAAAACGACATCCGGGATTCCGTCAGTAAAATATTTCTTTATCAGAACTTTTCTCGCCTTGATTTGCGGTTCGATCAGGGAAAGGGAGTCGGAAATGACATTATGAATGGGGCCTTTGCGGAAAGAGGGTTGTCCCGTTTTTGTAAAGTCTAGAATCCGTTTGACCAGCACCTTAATCCGTTCAATTCCTTCAAAGGTGTCGTTCAATATACTCTCGGTATTCTTGTCGGCAACCAGCTTTTTCGACAGCAACTGGGCATTAAAATTGATGCTGGCCAAAGGGTTCCTGATCTCATGGGCGATGCCCGCCGACAACTGGCCAAGCGAAGAAAGCCGATCCATCCGGCGGATCAATGCCTCGGTCCGTTTGATGACCGTCAGGTCCTGGATAGTGATGATCATGGCCGCCATTCCCTTTTCATCCATCTTCAATAATGAAGAACTCAGCCCCAAAATCACCGTCGATCCATCCACTTTGCTCAATGTCACTTCCTGATTCTCGATGATTCTCTGTTCGTCAAGGGTTGCGTTCAGGAGATCAAGAATTTCGCTGTCTTTGAATACCTCTGAGATCTTTTTATCCAGCATATTTTTTCTTTTGATTCCAAGGAGCTCTTCCACTTTCCGGTTCAAAGCCCTTATCTTCTTGTTTTCGTCAATCGTGATAATACCATTGGGCGAGCTTTCCAGGATGTTGGCCGCAAAATTTCTTTCCGCCATCACCTGTTCATAGAGACGGACACTGTCGATGACAACCGCCGTGTGACTGGCGAAAACCATCAGGAGTTCCAGATCATCCAAGGAAAAAGCCGACTTCTTATAACTGTCGACGATAAGTACTCCCAGGGTTTTCTTCTCACTGATAAGAGGAACTGCCAATGTGGATCCGATCCCGTGGATAATTTCAATATATCTGGGCTCCTCACTGACATCACCGATCAGGAGTGGCACACCCTTTTCAGCAACCCATCCGGCGATTCCCTTGCCGATTTTCATTCTGAACTTCTCAGTATCGTTTTGGTCATACCCGACACGTGAAACTATCCTGAGATGATCCCTCTCGGTGAGAAGGAGCGTGCAAACGGAAGCCCCGGTAATTTTCAGCGCATTGACCGTCACTATATTCAGCAACTTTCTGAGATCAAGTGTGGAACTGGTCTTCTTGGTGATTTCCTGGAGAGAGAGGAGCTGGGCGATCTTTTTCTGATACTGCTCCTGGAGCCTTGCATTTTCTATGATGATACCGGCATGACTTGCAAAAGTCGAAAAAAGATCAATGTCTCCCTTCGAAAGAATGAGCTCTTTCTCGGTCTGATCCCCTTGTATGACGCCGATGATCTCTCCCTTGATCTTCAGCGGCATGGAAATACTCGATGTCCGGTTCCAGACACGATCCATCTTGAAATCAAATTCTGTAATTATTGGGTTATTTTGGGCGTTCCTGATGTAAATGGTCTTCCCGGTTTTTGCAGCCAGCGTCTCCCGGCACGGCTGCTTGTCCATATGTAAGGGATACTGGAATGCTATTTTAACCTCTTCCGGTGAAAAGCCGATGACGTATTTTACTTCCAGGGTGTTTTCCTTCTTGTTGATAAGGAAAATGAGGCTTCTGTGCAAATCAAACGCCTGCTTCATTTCCTTGACAAGGGCCAGAAGGATTTTGTCCCTCGTGATCGGCCGGTTTAAAAGCCGGCTGATTCTATAAATGGATGCCAGCAGGCGGTCTTTTTTTTTGAGGTGCTCCTGGTATCGGAAGTACCTTTTATCAAGAGATTTATTAGCTTTTTCCATCTTGTGCATCACCACACCCTAACTTGCCTCCGGCATTTCGGGGCGTTGTCGATATTTCCAATCCCACCCATTTATCCTGCTTTACGGACAGATCGGCACACCGTAAACCCGACGTGTCAAGAAACACAGGCAATCTCCTTAAAAAAAGGATGACAGATATGCCCATCAAGACGATCACGACAATGGTTCTTGCATCCATCAGGTTACACGACCCTTTCCTTCCGTAAATAGGGGGGACATCTCTATATTTCGAATGTGAGTCACGCAGAGGAAACGACAGAGGCGGAACAACGGAATTGAGAGCAATTGGGAACCACGCTCCTTACTGCTCCCAATTACAGGCTGCGTGATACGATTCCACATAGCAACAAATCCTTGGCCACGCAAGGGTTATGTGACCGGCATAAACAAATGGAGAGGAGTTCTTCCGGCGCCTTATCCCCTTATCCGTGAAGCTTCTTCAGGAGCCAGGCCATATTTTTACCCAGATCTTTCATGGTCTGGATTCCCTCCGCATCCTGAGACACGTCACCTGGATTCATGCCGATGCCGACATTCCAATAGCTCGATCCGGGAACGATCATCTGTCCATAAAGAAAGAACAGGTTGAGCGAGTTAAAGGCCGGTATGGCGCCTGCTCGCCTGACGGCAACGACGCCGGCGCCGACTTTCCCTTTAAACATGTCACGATTGGCTCTGGAGACCAGCCCGCCCCTTTCAATCAAGGCTTTCATATTTGCGGAAACGTCAGAGAAATAAGTGGGCGATCCCAGGAGGATGCCATCGGCTGCTCTCATCTTTGCGAGGCAATCGTTCAGCATGTCCTTCTCAACGACGCATTGACCGTCTTTTTTCTTAAAACACTTGTAACAGGCGATGCAGCCCTGAATCTGTTGCCCTGCCAGCTGTATCAATTCCGTCTTGATCCCATCACTTTTCAGCTCCTCCAGAACCGTATTGAGGAGAATGGCCGTATTGCCATCTTTGCGGGCACTGCTGTTTATGGCCACTACTTTCATCTTCCCTGCCTCCCCATTGATTTGAGTTTACCTTGTCCCGTTCCAAAACCACGAGGGGATGGTTGAATGTTCGTAGCATTCAACCATCCCTCCCGACACACACAACGAGATTAGATTCCCCGCTGTAACGGGATCTATTTGTTATTTACTTGCCTTTTTTGCCCTCGCTTCTGCCAGTTTGGCCTGCAAAGCGTCTATTCTCCGGTGATTGTCCTCGGAGCCGATATAGGTTCTGAAGAGCCATTCCTGGACCTTCATGGCGCCGTCGAGGTCTTCATCGAGAACGTGGTTGGAAAGCTGCTTGGTCTCCTTCAGGCACATCCTGTCATAGGTGGCCATTTCCTTG
>JBAYKV010000270.1:0-4415 GCA_041664405.1 Syntrophales bacterium | reverse complement strand
CGCTCCCAAGGAGTGGATTTCCCGAGGCAGGGTCCGCCTGATGGGGGGATGGGATGTCTTCGTGGACGCCGTCATAAACTTCGACAAGAACGGGAATGCAAACCAGGCGGCGGCCATTGCCCTTTACTCTATTCTTTCCTTTATCCCCATGTTCATTTTGACCATCATCATGGTCAATCAGATTCTTGGCGCCGTTCCTCATATTCAACACGAAATGCTGGAAGGTGTAAAAAAGTTGAGCCCCTATTTCTCCGGTCCCCTTCTTGATCAGCTTGGCGGCGTCGAGGAAAAGAAGCACGTCCTGGGTTGGGTCGGAATCATCACCCTGATCTGGTTTTCCTCCATGATTTTCGGGGCTATTGAAACAGCCATGGGCATGATCTTCCATTCCCACCGTCGCCGGAATTACCTTGCCTCGAAAATTCTGGCTATTGCCATGATTCCTGCCGCCTGGGCGGTTGCGGTGGCCAGTATTGTTGTTACCTATATCGTCGCACTTCTCGCCAAACAACCATTGTTAGCAGAAATAGCCTTCCAGAACTTCCCCATGATTAAGGGTGTTTTCTTCCAGTATGCCATCCCGTTCCTAGTCACGGTACTATTCTTCACGATTCTGTATAAAGTTATTCCCACGGGAAAGATCCCCCTGGGGATAGCCGTCACCGGGGGGGTGATCTTCTCCGCCCTCATGGAGATTGCCAAACATTTCTTTGCCTGGTATGTCGCCAACTATACCCGCTACAACGTGATCTTCGGTTCTCTGGAAACTGTTGTCATCCTCGTGATTTGGGTATTCTACATTGCCCTGATCCTGCTTTTCTGCGCCGAGCTGATGGCCTCCTTCATGAGAAGGGATTTGATCCTCCTGCAAAAGGCCTTCTTCAAGCCTGGCAAAAAATGGTTGACCACGGATGAGAGGCTCTTCCATAAGTTCGGCCGCATATACCCCAAAAACACCTATGTCTTTCAAGAAGGCGATGCAGGTAACGAGATGTACTACATCCTGTCCGGGAGGATACAACTGGAAAAAACATTAGGAATGACAAGAAAAATTTTGGCCGATATGGGACCGGGCAATTATTTTGGTGAAATAGCAGCGCTTATCGAGGCCAAGAGGACCGCCTCGGCAAAGGCAAGCGAAGACACTGAACTGGCGGTAATAGACGGGGATACTTTCCGAAACCTGCTTAGAGAAAGCGACGACGCCTCCCTCCTCATGCTCAAGGAATTTTCCCTCCGAATCAAAAAAAGCAATGAAATCATCGAAAACACTACCCATTCCTGGCTCAGCCTGATACTGATGGTGTATTTCCTGAAAAACGATCCCTTTCCCCAAGATTTGGAGCCCGTTGCCGAACTGACGTCCCTCACCGGGAAAGACGATAGCGAGATAGAAGATATTCTCCATGAACTCGACCAGTCAGGCGTCCTAAAGTATGAGAAGGGCCGGATTGCCGGTTTCGACAAGGAAAGGGCATGGCAGGTCATTTTCAAACAGCAGGGCTAAATGTCAAAAAGCCTGCCCCCCTCAAGCAACTGCAAAGGGGCGTGGTTGGATGTAAAAATACGGGGAACCCGATTAAGGATTGCAGCAATCGCCGGATGCTTTCTGACCTCATCGGCGACAAATCTCCTCACCTCCCGCCGGTTCCAGCCCCGGGGATGTTCAAAATCCGTATAGAGAGAAAGATCTCCGGTGGAGAAGGGCCGGGTCACAAGGTCATCAGCGGCGGCGGCAGAGACTGGCATGTTGAAGATCGCCACATTGAGGAAATCTATGGAGGAACTGTTTTCCACTATATATTCCATAGTTCGGCGGGCGGCGGCCCGGTCTTCGGCGGGGGTTCCAAAGAGGAGATACACATAGGTCCCGATACCCGCTTCCTTCAGGTTCCGGAGTACCCGGGAGGCTGTTTTCAAGTCAATGCCCTTCTCCAGGGCATCGAGAACCCCCTGATCACCAGATTCCAGTCCCAATTTCAACATGACACACCCAGCCTCATGCAAGCGGTGACATAATGTTGGGTTCGCCAGCTGTTCCGTAATCCGGACGAAACCATACCAGGGCACCCTGTTCCGCTGTTCGGCGAGGGCGGTCAGCAAGGCCGGGCTGACGGCGTTGTCGAGGAAATGGATCAGGACGGGATTTGTTTCGTTCCTGAGACGATCCAGATCGGCGAGGACTTTTTTTATCGGCAGGGGTCGATATGGATTCCCTTCCGCCGTCTCCGGGCAGAACCGGCAACGCCGCCAGTAGCATCCCGTGGAGGCGCTGTATGGTAAAATGGATTCAGGGGAAAGGTAAAGCTCCCAGGGGAAAGACCGGTAATCAGGGCAGGGAACGTCACATATTGAAGACCCGGAGGAAGCTGCCAAATCCGAGGATACCTCGGAAATCGTTATATCCCGTTTTGAAAGCCCTGAATCAGAACCAGACAAATACTTGGAATCACCACGGACAGAGGTTTGCCGGCCGTCTTTTGATACGAGGCGAAGGAGATAATCTTCTCCCGGGCCGACGACAAGATTATCGACAAGGCCGGTGAAGGGATTATTCCCTCCGAACCGACTCAATACGTCAGCCCGGGGATCAGTCTCCCCTGTCGTCAAATCACCCCCGCAGATATTCTTCCATTGTGGTTGTCGAAGCCAGGAGGTGACCAGACCGCCACCTAAGATGATCTTGGTGTGGGTCAGCAGAGAACGGATGAAACCAATCATGGCAAAGGCGCAAAGGGCCTGGCTGAGATAATTTACGGAGATGCCGATTATTTCGGGATTTTGCCCCTTCAGCAGGGACATGAGGCGCGTGCGGAAATAGGGATAAAAGGGATTTCTTTCCGGCTGCGCTGCGGCCTGGATGAGATCGGCGGAGTTCAGAGGTGATAATGCCGCATCCTCATAATCGGCCAGACTAACCGTTACGGATAACGGGGACGAGGCCCCGGCCAGGACGCGGTTGATATCGGCAACGGCCCGCCGGTAACGGTCAGGATGGCCGTAGAGAGACCAGGAGCGAAGGGATTGGAGGTGCTGCGGCAGACTGCGGACGGCCCTTTTCGTCCAGGTATTCCCGGCCCTGTCCCTGCCCCGAGCCTTTAGCACCTCCGTTAAATCCGGGGATATAACCCCAATTTCTGACGAAATGCTGAAATCTGGTGAGACGATCCCGTTTTCTGAGGCAATCGGGTCATTCCCCCGGATTTCAGATCCGTCCCTGACACGTTGAGAATTGAGGAGAAAGTGCAGCCCCTCGACATTGGCATCGATCACGGTGCAGGAAACGCCGTGTTCCCGCAAGGCCCCCGCCAAACGGGCTATCCCCGCCGGCGGCTCACAGGGTTTGGAAACGGGGGGATGGATCAGCAACAAATTATTCACTAAAAAATATTCTCGCATCCACCAGGGAAACGCCCTTCCCGGCGGGATGGACGATGACGGGATTGAGATCCAGCTCGGTGATTTCCGGGGCCGCCGCCAACAGGGCGGATACCTTGCCGATCACCTCTACCAGGGCCTCAACATCCGCGGCCTGTCTGCCCCGGACGCCCTGGAGGAGCGGATAGGCCTTCAGCTCCCGGACCATGTCCCAGGCCTCTGCCTTCGTTACCGGAGCCAGGCGGATGGCCGTATCCTTGAATACTTCAATAAAAATCCCACCCAGGCCGACCATGACGACAGGACCGAATACGGGGTCCTGACGGCCCCCGACAAAACACTCCACGCCCGGAGCGGCCATTTCCTGGATGAGAAAGGCGTCGGCAATATTTTCAAAAGTTTGTTTCATCTCCGCCAGTACCTTCCGTAGGGAGCGCCGGGTCCTGATATTCAAGCGCACCCCGCCCACATCGGTCTTGTGGGAGGCCCCGCGGGAGATCAGCTTCACCGCTACAGGAAAATGCGGGGAGATGGCGTCTGCTTCCTCCAGATTTCGGATCGTCCATCCCTTTATGATCGTCAAACCGGCAGTGCGGCAAACGTCAAGGGCCTCGTCCGTGAGGGGAATCCGTTGCTCCCGCCGGCAGAGCTGCGTGAGGGAGTCAATCAGCCGCTTATCGGGCAGCGTCGGCGGCAACGATCCCCGCTTGTCCCGCCGGGTCTTCCGTTCGTAATATGTTGCGGAAATGTCCAGGGCCGCTGCTGCTTCCATCGGCGAAGTAAAGATAGGATAAGGCTGGCTCCTGGCGACATCGAGGAGTTCCGCGGGATCAGAGAGCATGGCAACGGCGACAGGTTTCCCGTACTCCTTGACCAGCTTGTCCACCCCGGCCAGGAAGGTCCGGGACATCTCCGCCTCGTAAGTGGAGGCGTATAGGTGGTTGAACAGGACGCCGTCGATATTGTCGAGCTTCAGGGTTTCCTCAAGAATGCGTATAAAGATCGTGTAATCGAAAATCTCGCCTAAATCGAGGGGG
>JBAYKV010000269.1:0-4421 GCA_041664405.1 Syntrophales bacterium | reverse complement strand
AAGTAATCGAGAGAGAACCATATCCCGGGGTGGAGTACGAAAGCCGCAGGGCTTATGTATTTGCGATCAAGCCGGTCTCACCAAAGTAGCCCCCATATGAACTCGACCTGGGGATCTTTCAGAAAATCAGGCCGAAACATCAGGAAGTTCTTTATCTGGAAATTAGTAGGACGACCATCCTTTTTCCTTGACTATTAAAAATATCCGTGTATTTTCGCAACATACAGTAACCTATCAGCTTCGTTCCATGATGCGTTGTTCTTTTCCTTGAAAGAAAGAAGGACCTTATGGCAACAACCAAAAGCTTCAAGCCCCACCAACTTTATGCCGTTCCCCTGGCCGACCTCCAGGCGGACGCCAACCAGCCCCGCAAATTCCTCGACCCCCAGGCCCTGGAAGAACTCACCGCCTCCGTAACCCAGCACGGCATCTTGGAACCGATCCTCTTCAGGCAGGACAAGAAAACCGGTGTCCTCTATGTTGTCGCGGGGGAACGGCGCTGCGCCGCCGCCCGCCAGGCCAACCTGAGCACCGTCCCCGCCGTCTTTATCGACAGCGACAACTACACAGAGATTGCCCTTGTGGAAAACCTCCTCCGCCAGGACCTGAACCCCGTCGAAGAGGCCGAAGCCCTGGAGCGCCTCAAAAACGACCACGCCTACAAACAGGAAGACCTGGCCCGCATCATCGGGAAGGCCCCGATTACCATTTCGGAGACCCTATCCCTCATGAAGCTCCCCCAGGAGATCCGCGATGAATGCCGCCAGGACCCCACGGTCCCGAAGAATTTCCTGGTCACCCTGGCCCGGAACAAGCAGGAGCGGAGCATGCTCAGCCAGTTCGCCAAATACAAGCAACAACGGGCTAAGGCCACCGAAAAGACCGTCCCTACGAGCGGAAGGCGAAGCCCCGCGGAGACCCTCGCCGCCTCCCTGGAGGCGTCGGGAAAAAAGGTTACCGCCATGGACTTTAACACCCTAACCGAAAGCGACCTAACGCTGGTCATCGAGGCCATAACGGGCATGAAAGACACCCTGGATAACGCCCTGTCCAAGGTGCTGAAGTAGCCGTAGAAATTGACCAGAAAGTTTCGCTCTTGGGTGTGTGGGGAACTGTTCCGGGTGCACCCAGGGATCGGACCGTGCCCCCGGAAAAAGGGCAAAATTTTCACTCACGCATAAGAAGCGAAATTATATCACGGTGTTGTGCGCTACTGTGCACAGTAGTCGCTAGATGATCGCAGGACAAGGCTTTCCGGGTTTTCGGCTCAAGATCCGCTAGGGGCGGTGATTCCTGGAAGGGGTAAATGGGGAGTTGTATTTTTTTGGAAGCGTACTGGATGGCGGGCATGCACAAGACGGGGAAGGAAAAGGGGACAGAATCATTTTTCCGCTAAAGTGGCCAATGGCACGGAGATTGATCCTTTCTTTATGGATAGTGTCGTAATCCATCCAAGCGGCTCGAACAATCAATAGAACCGCACCGCATTCGGCGGCTTCGCCCCCATTGTCAAGGAAGCCGCAATAAAATGCGTCTCCTGCGCCCAGTTATGCCTGCCTTTCAGAAAGGAGGTACCCTTTGGCCGCATATGTTTCCATAGAATGGCATTGGATTGAGCTTAACCCAACAGACACTTGGTCGGTTATTGAGAATAAACTCGTAAATGCAAAGGTCAACATCAAGTTGCTACCCCGTTGTGTCTATGTCATCCGCGCTGCGGATTCGTTTGCTATTCGCTATCCGAACAAGTACTCGCCGACGCTCTATATCGGAGAGGGGCGTTTCAAGCAGAGAGTCACTTCGCACAGAAAGTGGCTTGCAACGATCTACAAACTTACGAGTGAGTTTCCGATTGAGGTTGCAATCTGTTTCCCTCGCGTACGAAACAACGATCAGGCACACAAAGAATTTGAGGCTCACCTACTCGGCGTATTTTTCAAGCGCTTCGGTTCATTACCGCTCAGAAACAAGATTCACGAGAACAAAAAGTTTGAGCACTCATATGAGCGAGTTGCGACAACTGAAGTCTTGGGTCCCGGCAGAGGGACGAGGTATAAATGGGCGCTAGAACCGTTGAAAGCTAACCCGTTTTACAAAGGCTATGTCAAAACTCACAAGACATAACCCAGCAGTTAAGCGGGACGGCGCAAAAGCGCGCAGCCCATTACTTTCACGTTATGAAAATCGATACACACAGATACTGAGGAGTAACTTATGACGCTATCGGTTGTGCCAATTGTCATTGACGGCCCAAACTTCATAAATCGTATTTTAGAATGGGAAATCGACAAAGATATCATCGCCGTACAGATAACTCTGGACGGGTTCCGCACTCGACTAAATACCATTTTCGAAGAAATGCATGTGAATATTCGTGTTGATTTGGTGGATTTTGTTTGTTCAAAGAAACTCTTCGGCCAAGGTGCGAGCAAATTCAGCCAGATAGAAAGAGATACCATGTTACAAAGACTGATGCACGAGAGAGGAATCCATGTTGAAGAAGTAAGCCTGCCCGGCACATCTGAAAAAGGGGTTGATACAACTGTTGCTTCAATGCTTGAGACTTATTTGGAGAACAATGAGATTATCTTCTTGATTTCACATGACCGGGATTATGTGCCCGTCTTAAGAAAGTTGCGGGGTAAGAACAAAAGGATATATCTTATTGCAATGAATGATAAGTTTCCTCACGAGCTTAGCAATGAGGCCTATCAAACTATAAGAATGGATCAAGAATGGCAACATTTTTTTGCGTACTCCTACCCGAGATACTATGTCAACAAAGGCTTTACTAATGAGCAGTTTAGGGACTTGGTTTCAAATGCTGATGACCGTCAACACAACCAACTTAGGGTCGACAATGACGGTGAGGTCTATTATTCGCATGAATATGTCGGGGCTCAAGAAATCGATGGCGTGCGATTCAGGTTTGAAACCCTAGGTGCGTTTAATGGCTATGTTGGGCCAAAAGCCGCAAGCGATAAGGATTATATTTCTGAGGAGTATGAAGACCTAGTCTATGGGTGGCACCATGGGGCAAAAGGTTATTATGACTATCCCATTCGCGAAGGAGGGATTTAGGTGTCATAAAAACGGCGTACACCCGATCGCCGATAAAACCGGCTCCGGGCGACGCCTGCGTTATGCTTCTTGCTGAAAGGAAACCATGAAGGAAAAAACAATAAATAGTGTTGGTGAGTTACACGATCTAGCTGCCTCTTTCACCCAAAGTCATCCTATCTTCAGGGGAGTGAGTGATGAATCGTACGAACTACTTACAAGATTCAGTCGAAGTATAATAAATAACAAGAAACTTCGTGAGAAGGCCAGTACGTTTTCCTACATTGTGGATTCTGCAAAAGAGAAAGCGGCGTTGAGTGATTTCAGAAATCGATCGACCCCTTATTTAGCTTTCGACCCAGTCAATGAATGGGAATGGCTAGCAATAGCACAACATCATGGGCTTCCCACGAGGATGATGGATTGGACCACAAATCCACTTGTGGCAGCTTACTTTGCAACCACGCACAATCCTTCTCATTCAGATTCTGCAATATATGTAATCGTCGAGCAATATAAGCTCGGACGGGCACCTTTGAATCAATCGCCCTTTGATATAGAAGCACCAATCGTTTTTCATCCACGACACACAACCCCAAGGATAACTGCTCAATCTGGACTTTTTACGGTTCACGCTGAACTAGAACAGCCCTTTAATTGTGAAGGCTTGGAAAAGTGGGTTATAAAAAAAGAATGCAGAATAGAAATCGAGATTATGCTATCGCTGTATGGTATCGAACCCGCATCCATGTTCCCCGGTCTCGATGGAATCGCAGCCTCCATTGTAAAGGACTTCGGACTTTGACTATGCGAAACATAGCACCGAAATGCAGACGAGCGTTGAAAGTGGCGGCTTTTATGGCTAAAGATTTTTCATTCCCAGTATGGGTCTAAAACAGTGAATCGAGGGAGCGGACCTTCGTGTCTTTCGGCACGTAAACCTGGTGATTCATGCCCCGCACCGCCGCCTCGGCCTTGGCCAGATCGGGATCGTTCAGGGCGCGGCTGACTTCACCGGGGGGGACTTCCTTGCTGTAGGCATTGACCCAGTTTACCACGGCTGCCGGATTGTTCATGGTGATGAGCAGGGCGAGTTGATTTAGCTTTTCCTCGCTTTCATACATATTCTTCAACAATTTTTCATATTCTTCCTGGTTGGTCATGGTCGTGGCAAGAATAGACAATCTTTCACAACGGGAGACCCGCTGGATGTCCATGATTTGGGAAGCCGAGGCGGCGGTTTGAAGAAGGGTCTTATTCCAGGCCGTATCGCCGAGATTGACCGTCAGGCCCGTGGTGGGGATAGGGATGTTGGTTCCCTTGATGCTGAAACTGCTGCCCTGATATTCGACAATCGGTTT